>JAZQTB010000024.1:0-7914 GCA_045630425.1 Kiritimatiellia bacterium
TTTTTTTCATTTTTCATTCCCTGTAGACTCAGCTTGTGTCACACCTTTTAAGCGGAATTGCCGAAAAGGTCACAGACTGAAATGATTTTCGCAATAGTATATCACAATTTGATATAATATCAATATCATGAGAGAAGAACAGGTCAACTTAATCGTACAGGGTCTTAAGGACCGTAAAGGTACGGACGTCAAGGTATACGACATGCGCGGTAAGTCCCAGCTCGCCGACTTCTTCGTCGTTGCCACCGGCGCCGCAGCCCCTCACCTTAAAGCGCTTATCGCCGAGACTCAGGCCGTGATGAAGAACGCGGGCGTTCAGAGCTACCGCACTTCGGGCGACCCCGAATCGGGCTGGATAGTGGTCGACTATATCGACGTCGTCGTCCATGTATTTTCGCCCGAGGCCCGCGCCTATTACGCGCTGGAGCGTCTTTGGAATTAAGCGCCGGATGAAGAAAGTCCTTGTAACGGGTTCAAGCCGCGGCATCGGCCGAGCAATCGCCGTCGACCTTGCGAAAGCGGGGTACGATCCGGTTGTGCATTGCGTAAAATCTCTCGACGAGGCCCGTGAAACCGCGGCCGAACTGAAATCCCTCGGCGCTTCGGGCGATGCGCTCTTTTTCGACGTCTCGAACCGCGAGGAGACCGCCGCCGCGCTTAACGGATATGTCGGGGAAAACGGGGCTTTCTACGGTGTCGTCCTTAACGCGGGTATAGTCGCCGACAATTCATTTCCGGCGATGGAGGGTGACGAGTGGGATCGCGTGATCCGTACCGATCTCGATTCGTTCTATAATGTGCTGAAGCCGCTCGTCATGCCGATGGTGCTTCAACGCGTCCGCGGGCGCATCGTCGTCGTTTCGTCGATTTCGGGCGTGAACGGCAACGCGGGCCAGTCTAATTACGCGGCGGCCAAGGCCGGGCTCGCGGGCGCGGCCAAATCCCTCGCCGTGGAACTCGCGCCTCGCGGCATAACCGTGAACTGCGTTGCGCCGGGTTTCGTTGAAACGGCGATGACCGCGTCGCTTGATAAAGCCGAAATCGTAAAGTCGATTCCCATGCGCCGGTTCGCAAAGCCCGCCGAAGTCGCATCGCTCGTCAGGTATCTCCTTTCGGAAGAGGCGTCTTATGTCACGCGCCAGGTTATCCGCGTCGACGGGGGACTGTAGGGAATATGGTCTGCAATCCGATTCTTGACAAAGAACGCCGATTGCGCTGCAGAACCTGCCGACGATGCGGGAAATGCTTTTCGGAATTTCCGCTTTCGGATGAGTTTTCCGGATGCGCCGACGCCGCGCCCGCCCTCGTAAAGCGTCGCGGAATTGGAGCGGCCGTCGATCTCGGCACGACGACGATCGACGTCGGGGTCTACAATCTCGAAACGGGAGAGGTGATCCACCGCTCGTCGTTCGTCAATCCCCAGAGAAGAATTTCCTCGGACGTGATGGGCCGGATATCGGCGGCGGCAGACGGACGTCTCGATGAACTGCGCGATCTTGTGCGCGACGCTCTGCGGGATCGCTTTCGCGGGTACGGCGTGAGCGAGGCGGTGGTGGTGGGAAACACCACCATGCTTCATCTGTTCGCCGGAATAAGCCCGGGCGATTACGCTGCGGCGCCCTTTGCGGCGAAAAATCTTTTCGGCGAGTCCATGGATATCGACGGCGTGAAGGTCCGTCTGCCCCGGTGCGTGCACGGTTTTTTCGGAGCCGACGCCGTCGCTTCGGTGCGCATGTCCGGGATGTGCGGGCGCGGCGGCGGATGCGAGCTGATGGCCGACATCGGAACCAACGGCGAAATCGCGCTGTGGAAACCGGCCGAACGCGAATTGACGGTTGCCTCCGTCGCCGCGGGTCCAGCTTTCGAGCGCCCCGGCATCACCGGCTCGCGGATCGTCTCCTCTCTGGCCGACGCGCTTGAAAGCGGGGCGGTGGACAGGACGGGACTGGTTCTCGGAGAGCTTCCCGACGGTCTTGTCCAGGATGATGTACGCATGGTGCAGCTGGCGAAGGCGGCGCTTAAAGGCGGCATCGCGACGCTCCTGTCCAAGGCGGGAATCAGGCCCGGAGATATCACCCGGTTTTCGATCGCCGGAGGTTTCGGTACGGCGCTTGATCTGAAAAAGGCCGAGCGCATAGGGCTTTTCCCCGAGGGTCTGTCGGGCGTCGCCCGGGTTTGCGGGAATCTCGCGGCGGAAGGGGCCGCGGCGGCGCTCTTCGACCCTTCCTTCTCGCGGGAGATCGACGGGACGGCTGCTGCGGCGCGTTATGTCGAACTTGCGGGAGACGCGGGATTTTACGACGCGTTTATGAAGTCCATAAGTTTCTGACCGGCGCGTTCCTCAGCGCAGCTTTTCGGACGGATTCGCCTTGTCGCGCACCTTGATGGGACTCCTTCAGATATTTCGAACTTGTAAAGTGAGTCTCTCGCAAATTGGGCTGGACATCCGTCGGCGGGATGGTGTATAATAATCTGACAATTAATATGCAGTAATTTTAACAGTTAAAGTCTGGAGAATAATGAAAAATCTGAAAATGATGCTTAAAGTCGCGATATTGACGGCCGCAGCGGGGTGGGTGTGCCTTTCGGGAAGCGCCGCATGCGCGTATCCCGAGACGATTGACGAAGGGTTTGTCTGGTTGGCGCCGGGCAACGATCTTTCGCAGTGGGACGGCGCGACCGAGATGTATTCGCTCAAGGACGGCGTTCTCGAATGCCATCCCGAGCGCAAGCTCACCGAAGGCAGGCGCGGCGACCTCTATACGAAGCGCAGCTACAGGAACTTCGTTCTCCGCTTCGAGTTCTGCCTTCCGCCGAACGCCAACAACGGTCTCGGCGTGCGCATGGTTCCCGGCAAGGACGCCGCCTACTACGGAATGTGCGAACTTCAGCTTCTCGACGACGGCGGCAGCTGGTATTACGACGCCGAGAACAAGAAGGATAAGCTTAAACCCTATCAGTACACCGGCTCCGTCTACGGCATCTTCCCTTCGCTGCGCGACAACGTCGGCAAGCAGATCTGGGGTAAGGACAAGAACTTCACGGGCGGCGGCAGCTATGTCCGCAAGCCCGGCATGTGGAACTTCGCCGAAGTCAAGGTCATCGGCAGCGAAATCGAGTACTACCTCAACGGGTATCTGATCACGAAGGGCGACGTTTCGAAGTTCAAGGGCGACGGCGATACTCCCGACGGGCGCAAGCACCCCGGCCTCCACAATGTCTCCGGTCCCATCGGCTGGCTCGGCCACGGCCACAACGTGAAGTGGAAGAACATCCGCATCAAGGAACTTCCCGACAACGCCAGGATGGGCGATGTCTGCCCCTGTCAGACGATGAAGTGCCCCGAAGGGTTCGAGACTTATTTCGCCGGCAAGGAGAGCGATTTCGCCAACTGGAAGGGCGTCACGACGAAGGAAGGTTTCG
The DNA here is from genome assembly GCA_045630425.1 of Kiritimatiellia bacterium. Lineage (GTDB taxonomy): Bacteria > Verrucomicrobiota > Kiritimatiellia > RFP12 > UBA1067 > UBA1067. Next base: position 3,424 of record JAZQTB010000024.1, read on the forward strand.
ACAATCCCCTTACGCGCTACGCCGCCACTCCCGAAAAGCGCGCCGAGATCCAGAAGTTCGCCGACGATGAAATGCGCAAGCACTGGAGCGTGCGCAACGGCAACCTCTACTTCGACGGCTACAAGGGCGGCTATTCTCTCGCCACAAAGCGCGATTACGAGGACTTTGAACTCTGGGCCGACTGGCGCATCCTTTCGATCACGGGCGACTCAGGCCTTTATCTGCGCGGCGCTCCCCAGGTTCAGATCTGGGATGCCCACAACCAGTGGAATATCGGTTCGGGCGGTCTTTATAACAATAATAAGAATCCTTCGCGCGCACTCAAGATCGCCGATAAGCAGGTCGGCGACTGGAACCGCTTCCATGTGATCATGAAGGGCGAGCGCGTTACCGTATGGCTCAACGGCGAGCTCGTGGTCGACAATGTAAAGCTCGAGAACTACTGGGACCGCAAACGTCCGATTTTCCCCAAGGATCAGATCGAACTTCAGTGCCACGGCGATCCGCTTGAATGGCGCAATGTCTTCATCCGCGAGCTTCCTTCCGAGAAGATCGAGCCTGAGCGCGTCGGCGTCTGCTCGTGGAGCTGGCGCAAGCCTTACAAGGGTGTTGCCGAAGAGATGGAAAAAGCTGGCGTAAAGGGCGTTCACCTCGCTCTTGGGCCGTTCATCCATGCCGATGGCCGTCACGGCGACGCGGAGTCGAATGAGGCTTTCGATTTCATCAAGGCCAAGATCAAGAGCGGCGAGTGGAAGCTTATGGGCACGATGATCGGTACTGTCGGCGAAGACTATACGACTCTTGAGACTATCAAGAAGACGGGCGGTATCGTTCCCGATCAGCACTGGGCCGAGAATCAGAAGATCGTCACGAAGGGCGCTCAGCTCACGAAAGAGCTCGGCGGAACTTACATGTCGCTTCATGCGGGCTTTCTCGACGAGAGCGATCCCGTCGCCTACAAGAAGTATGTCGAGCGCGTAACCTGGATGCGCGACGAGTGCGCGAAGTACGGCGTCAAGGTTATTTTCGAGTCCGGACAGGAGACTGCCGAGGATCTTGCGAAGTTCATGAAGGAAGTTCCCGGCGTGGGCATCAACTTCGATCCCGCCAACATGATTCTTTACGCCAAGGGGGAGCCTCTCGCCGCGCTCAAGACGCTTATGCCCTGGATCGTCCAGGTTCACGTCAAGGACGCTCTTCTTACGAAGAAGCCGGGTACTTGGGGTACGGAAGTTCCATGGGGCGACGGCGAGGTCGGCGGAAAGATGTTCCTCGCAGAACTTGAAAAACTCGGCTACAAGGGCAATTATGTTGTCGAGCGCGAGGCGGGCGACCGCCGCGCCGACGATATTAAACTTGCGATCGAAAGACTTGTCAAATAATACAAAGGAGCAGTAAAAATGAAAACATCCAGAAGATCGTTCCTTAAGGCGGCCGGAGCCGTCGGCGCGTTCAACCTCATTCCTTCGAAGGTGCTTTGGGGCGCGACGGCCCCCTCGAATCAGCTTACGCGCGCGCTCATCGGTTTCGGCGCGATCGCCACTTCCGAAAATCATCTTCCCTACAAGGGTTCGCGTCTCGTCGGTCTTTGCGATCCCGATCAGCTCCGCGTCCAGAATGGTCTTGCCGCCGCCGAGAAGCACGGCTGGGGTAAGATTAAGGCGTACGAGAACTTCATGAAGCTTCTCGACGATCCGGGCGTCGATATCGTCCATATCTGCACTCCGCCCCACTGGCACGGCGTTCAGAGCGTTATGGCCGCCAACGCTGGCAAGGACATTTGGTGTGAAAAGCCGATGACCCGCACGGTCGGCGAAGGCAAGCGCGTCATGGAGGTCGTAAAGGCCAAGGGCAGGATGTTCCGTCTCAACACGTGGTTCCGCTTCCAGGATCCGTTCTACGGTTTCGGAACGCCCGTAAAGCCCATCCGTCAGGTTGTTGAAAATAATCTCGTCTCGAATCCCGGCGAGCCTATCCGCTGCGTATTCGGCGCGGGCCAGGGCTTCAGCTGGAAGTTCTTCTGGTCCGGCCTCGTCAATCTCCTCCCCGAGGAATGCCCCAAGACGTTCGACTGGGACATGTGGCTCGGTCCCGCTCCGTGGAAGCCCTACAATAAGCATCGCGCTCACGCCACGTTCCGCGGCTACTGGGATTACGACGCGGGCGGTCTCGGCGATATGGCCCAGCACTATCTCGACCCCGTGCAGTATCTTCTCTGCAAGGACGATACGAGCCCCGTCAAGATCGACTACAAGGGCCCGAAACAGCACCCTGAAGTCGTAGGCCGTTTCGACCGCATTACGCTCACCTACGCCGACGGTACGGAGATTATTCTCGACGGCGATGAATCGCTTAAAAACGAACCATTCCTCAAGGGCACTAAGGCGACCGTGTGGCCCTATCGTCTTCCCGATGGTTCGATTCGCTCGTGGACAACCCATAAGCAGGCCGAGAACCAGATGTTCCGCATGTTTGACGCGTCCGGCAAGGAGCTTGACGCGCGCGCGATCGTCAAGGATCTTCCCGAGCCCGCGCCTCAGGTGACCGACTTCATGGAGTCCGTCCGTGAGCGCAAGCAGTTCGCCCTCAACGAGGAGAACGGCTTCCGCAGCTGCACGATGTTCAACCTCGCGATCGTCGCCCAGCGTCTCGGCCGCGGTTTTGAGTTCGATCCCGTTTCGCTCCACGCGAAGAACGATCCCGCAGCCGAGCGTCTCCTCTATCAGTCGATGCGTGAGCCCTGGGCGAGCGAGATGGCCAAGAACTGAAAGTCGACGGTAAGAAAAAGAAAGGAAATCCAGTCATGAAGAAGTTGTTTTTAGCTGTTGTGCTTGCCGCCTCGGCCGTTGCCGCCCGCGCCGACGCATACGATATCAAACCCGGCGAAGCGTCCGCGAAGGCCGCACCCACGGCCGTGGTATGGCAGGGGGACAACGCGAAGAAGCTCGCTGCGGCCGTCGACTGCAAGACGATCGCCAAGCTCGTCGAAACCGATGAGTCGATGGCGGCCCTGCTCGCCAAGGTCAAGGGCGCCTATAAGACCGATCCGATCGTCGCCACGCAGATTATGGAGATTTCCCACAAGGTTATGTGCACCAAGTGCGAGAAGGCCCCCAAGTGCCGCGAGCGTTGGGTCGCTCAGCTTATCAAGGCCGCAGAGACCTCGACCGACTCCTACCGCACGACATTCTTCCTCGATCAGCTCCGCTGGTGCGGACGCAAGGCCGATGTAGAGGTGGTTCTTGCGATCGGCGAGAAGGGCTGCAAGGCCGTCAAGGATTTCTCTGGGATGGTCGCAAGAGAATTGAACGCTGCTGAATGAAGCTGCCTTCAGTTCTCGATTGGCTGGCAAATGAACTTGAGCCCGGAAAGTTCGATGACGTCTCGAACAACGGTCTTCAGATAGCGCGCGAAGGCGATACGGTTACCCGTGTCGCCTTCGGTGTGGATGCCTCCAGGGCGTTTCTCGAAAATGCCGCCGCCGAAGGCGCGCAACTTTGCGTTGTCCATCACGGCCTTTCATGGGGCGGCGGCATAAAGCGCATAACAGGTGGAGCCTACGAAACGGTAAAGACGGCGATTAAAAACAATCTCGCCCTGTACGCCGCGCATCTTCCCTTAGATGCGAACAAAAAGTACGGCAACAACTGGGAGATCGCCAGATATCTGGAACTCAAGTCCGTCAAAAAGGCTTTTTCGTACCACGGCAACATTATCGGCGTTACGGGAAAGGCGTCTATGAGCCGGAACTATAAAATCGGCTCGACCGAAATCCATCTTGAAAAGGGACTGAAAGTCGGCGTCTGCTCCGGCGGCGCGGGCGATTTCGCGGAAGCAGCGAAGTTTTTAGGATGCGATGTTTTCATTACGGGCGAGGCGTCGTGGGGCGACGTGATCGCCGCAGAGAACGTCGGAATGAAAATGATTCAGGCTGGCCACTACGAGAGCGAAACTTTCGGAGTCCGTGCGCTCGCTGAAGCGATGACGGCCCAACTCGGTGTCGAGACGGTATTTATAGATAGAATGCCGAGGGTGCTAAAGAGGTGATAGACTTGTTCTTGATGAGAGCCTGTCTTTTCGCTTTGGCGGCTTTATTGGGATTTTTTCTCTTTGTTGTTTTATCTCGTGTTTTGATTCGACTTAAAGCTGCGGCGAAGCGTTACGGTTGGCCGATTGTAACGCTCTTCATCGTATTTAGTTCGTGGGCGACGTACACGGCGTTTCCGACAGCGGAGGCGAAGAATGGAAGTCAGTCGTCAGGAATTAGTAGTCAGGGGTCAGTAGTCAGGGGTCAGGAGTCAGAAATTGATATAAATTCCACTGTTCACCTTTCACCTTCACCTAATCTAACCCCTAACTCCTATCCCCTAACCCCTATCCCCTATCCTCTATCTCTCACCCAAGAAGACTTTGCGCGCGGCTTTGTCTTAACGCGCATTGGGACGAATGAGGTACATGATTTTAGCGCACCTGAAGGCGCAAGTATTTGCG
>JAZQTB010000025.1:0-3595 GCA_045630425.1 Kiritimatiellia bacterium
TCGCCGATGCGGAAGACCTCCAAATCGCGGAATTCAACTTCGCTTTCCGTATAGAGCGCCCCGGTCGCCGAAAGCACGAGTTCGTCCGCATCAGCGGGAACGCGGATCGCCGTAAATCCGGTGCGCCACTTATTCTCCTCGCGCATCCCGTCAAAGACGACACGGCGGTCAAAACCTCTAACCAGAGCTCCATCCTTCTTCCAGGTCACAGTCAGACGCGGGGTGGCGACACCGCGGGTTTTCACTGAGGCGCCTACATAATACAACGCTCCCGGCTCGACCTTGACCGACGTCTTTTGACTGTCGACGCCGACCGGCGTCTGCTGGTACATATAAAACGACAGAGGCTTTTTGCGGTTCGTAACGGAGAGATTGCGCAGCGCGCCCGCGGTCTTAAGCGCCTCCTCGCGGCACTTGACGCGGTCTGTCTCGTTTGAATACGCGCAGCCGATCCCGAATTCCACCGCCTTAAGGTTCTCGCAGCCCGAAAGAGCTTGCCAGCCGACCGTCGGCGCCTTGGGCAGACGAACCGACGTGATTTTCGTCTTTGCGAACATCTTTCCCGAAAGCTGCGTCGTCAGATTCAGGAATGAGAAATCGCCGACAAGCGATGTGCAGCCCATAAACTGACTGCCGCGATCGAATCTTGTAACTTCGGGAAAGTGAGTAGGAACGACCGAGACGAGATTCGTCGCGGACTCGAAGCAGCGAAACCCTAAAGAGGTAAGGCGCGGCGAAAGCGTAATGCTCCTGAGCGTCTTGTTGCAAAAGAAACCGAAAGTCGACACTTCCCTCGCGTCAGGCGCGATCACGTCGGTGACAGGCGCATTACCCATACCGCCCAGACGGACGACGCTGAATCCAGACGTGCGCTTTGAGTCCGTGAAATCAAGAACGCCTTCACCGCTCAGGAACTTGGTGACCGCAAGCTCATCAGCGCCCTTCGCGACCGGTTCGGCCTGCAGTTTCCAGACGCCGTCCGTGAGGATTTTCGCCTTCGCGTCGTATTTCCAGCTCACGCTCTTCAGCGAGGAGCGCTTTACTTCACCACCGGTTGCCGGGAAACGTTTCGGCGAGGGGTCGAGAAGAAAAATCTCGGTCGCTCCGAATTCGACGCGCTCGGTAGGATTCATCTTCGCCTTGGCGGCGATGAAAAGCTCATCGGCCCCTTCGGGAACGGTGACGACGGCGCGGCGCTTCGCCATCCAGCGGAACACTCCGAGTTCATACTCGATCTTCGTGGGCTTCGCGTTTTCGAGGAGTTTGCCGTTCCTGCGCCAGAAAACGGAAATTTCTGGCGAATCTTCGCGGGAGGCACCCTTGTACGCCTGCGAGACGATGTAGCGCTCTCCCGGAATGACGCCCTTGAGCGAAGAGATCTCGTCGACGTTGACATATCTGTGTTTCGGAGCGGAAAACTTGAATGGCCCCGCAGCGTCAGAAAGAAGATTCTTAAGTTCGCCCTTCGCCGCCACTTCCGCCTTGCGGCGGAGCGCATGCTCCTTGGGATCCTTCGCGAGGAGCAGCGTCTCGGTCATGCCAGGGATGACGCTCTCCCAAGTCGGCTTGTTCTTGCGCCTGTTGCCGCTCCACTCGAAGAGATTGCCGGCGTTCTCGCCGTAAATCCAGATGTATTCGCCCGAAGCCGTAAGCGCCTGTTCAATGTTGAGCCGGAAGTGTTCAAGCCGCGAACCGTTCACAGGCTTGTGATACCAGCGGTGATTCGGATTCTGGTCGATCGCGAACATATCGAGAAAGATCGTATTGCCGACACGGTGCTGCGCGCGGTATTTCGCGCGGTTCTCGGGTTCGACGAACCTGAGCGCGCGCGTCTGCTGGGTGAAGGCGTCCTTGATGTACTGGTCTTTCGTCGCCGTAAGCGAATAATGTTCGGCGCCGTCGACGAATCGGGCCTCGGGCGGAATGACGTCCAGCATTCCGTTGAAATAATGCGTCAAGAGTTCGCCTTCGTCGTTGGATATCTGGAGCGGATCGGTGGGGTTGCCGTTGCTGAAAAGCGCCGCATGACGCCAGAACATCCAGAGTGAAAAGATAACCGCATCGGGGAACTCCTTGAAAACGCGCGAGAAGACTTCGCGGCCGCGCTGGCGGGCGAGCTTGGCCGTCGTCGCGTAATCGGGATCTACCTGCTGCCAGATGTACTGAGGCACGACGGCATACTCCTCGGGATCGAGCATAAGGCCCTTCATCCCGCCTTCCTTCGCGAGCCAGGCGACGGTCGCCATATTCTCGGCGTAATTCGCCCACGCCTTGTCGTCCGCCCAATTCAGGCGATCCGATTTCTCGCGGGGAGTCATCCAGAAAAGAAGGAAACTTTCCTTGAGATTCGGCTTCTGTGAAATCGCCTTCAAGATCGGAATGCGGTCTTTCACCGCATCGCGAGTCCAGCGGTCGGTCGGATGCATGATCATGGCGAGTTCGCTCGTGACGACAGATCCGTTCTCCTTCACGACGGGAACACCTCCGATGCTAAGTCCAACGCCGTCTAAAAACGGAACCGTGGCGGCGAACTTGTCAGCGTTCGCAAGAACGTTCGACGGGGAAGTGTGCATCACATCGAACGTAAGACCGATAAACTTCTTCGGAATGCCGCCGGGCGTGACCGCCATAAGACCCGAAGGTGACAGGACGAGAGCGGCAAGAATTATCATAGATATCTTCATTTTTCACCTCACAATAACACTGAATCCTTTTCTGTATTTTCCTGCGACCGTCGCGGACGAAGTAAACGGCGTCTCGACCGGAAACGCGCCTTCGGCAATCGCCGCGCCGCTTGTGTCGGTCGCAAGGAACTGCGCCGTGCCGGCAGAAGGATAGAATTTATTTTCAACCTGATCGCACAATCCCGCAACGCCGTCCTTTACGCACGGATAGAACTGGCGTTTGAAAACACCGTCTTCCTGAATGGAGGCGCCGAAAAGATTTCCCCACGGCATCACATCATGCGGCACGCCGCTGTCTTGAGATGATGCAAAAATGTAAAGAGGCATGGTCGCGCGAGTAAAGCCTTTTGTGCCGATCTTGTTAATATAAGTCGTTGAGGCTGTATTGTATGTTATGCCATCGGTCGTATATCGGGCTGAGAACCATCCGGCGACAGTCTCCATTTTCACTCGATAATTATAAGACAATCCATCTTTCAAGAGTTTAAGAATATTCGGCTCACCTGTACTTTGTTCTTTAATTTTTAGATATATCCGTTTATCATAATTATTGAGCTTCAAGACTCTAAACCCATAGTCAGTTCCGGTTAAAGACATACCGAAAAAATCTCCGTTCTTGCCGGCGCTGTCGGGATACTGGAAATCGACTATTACCCGCGTATTCGTTGCGCAGTTATAGCCCGTATCAATATAAGCGTTACCCTCGGAGCGGATATACGCCAGCGCCTTGGGCACGATCGGATGCCATGCGGTCGCAAGAAAGACGCGGTAAAACTCCGTTCCGCCCATCTCGTTCGTTATGGAAAAGCTACGGGAGGTTTCACCCGCCGAAAGCGCTCCGAGGCGCGTCATATTCGGCCATGCCGCGGAATCGGCGCCGTAATCCTTGTCGCCCCACGCAAGATACGCGA
>JAZQTB010000026.1:0-7141 GCA_045630425.1 Kiritimatiellia bacterium
CGGGTTGCCGAAAACGTCCGGGCCGACAATCAGTTCCAGCACGTCGTTCCGGGAAATAAATCCCGCCGTTCCGCCGTATTCGTCGAGCACTACGGCGACGGGCTTTCCGCTCTTTGCGAACATGACGAGCAGGTCGTCGAGCGTCACCGTCTCCGGGACGAAAAGAGCATCGTCGACAACGCCTGTTTTTACGTCGATAACGCCCTCGATAGCGTCGGGCGAACGGCGGAAAACCGGCAGATAGCGGTGAGTCGCCTGTTTTAGGCACTCTTCGCGTTCAGCCTCGTCCAGATCGATATCGTATCCCTCTATATCCACGCGCGGCGTCATTTCGTCGTTCGCGCAAAGTTCCGAAAGCCTCAGAACGCCCTCGACCATTTCGGCGTCGGCCTCGGTCACCGTACCGTCCTCCACGGCGGTCTCCATGACGGATATGAGCTCTCCGTCCGAAAGAGCGCGGCGTTCGCGCGCGAGCATCGGGGAGAACGCCCTTGACGAAAGCGAAAGCAGTCTGTTGAACGGCGTGAAGAGAACTCGCCAGAATACGAGCATGCGCGAATATACGGGCGCTATCTCTTCGGTGAATCTGAGCGCGAGACGCTTGGGGGTGATCTCTCCGAACAAAAGCAGCATAACCGTCATCACGGGAATCGCGAGATAGGCGTGCGACGGCCACCTGGTCGCCATAATGTAGTAGCCGAGGGTGGAGACTGCGAAGTTGACGAACGTATTGCCGACGAGAAGCGTCGAAAAGAGAACCGCCTTGTCGGAAAGGCAGCGCCCTATCACGGCGTCGGCGGAGGGATTGCGCGATTTGATTCGCGCGCGCTGGGCGCCGGTCAGGGAAAAGAGTACGGTTTCGGCGCTCGAAAAAAACGCCGACAGAAGAAAAAGAACGACCAATGCCGCTATCAGCATGGCCGTTCCTTTTTAACGGTTCTTGATTTCGCCGTATTCAACTTAACCGCAGTAGAAATACGTCTTGACGAGCTTGGCGACTTCGGCGGGCTTCTTCTGGATGTCGCGGCGGAGCGTACGGTCGTCGAACGCGCGCAGCTGCGAGAGAATGCCGTCGATCATCGCGGGCGAGAAGACGCCGCCCTCCTCGTATACCGCGCGCTGCTCCTCGAGACGGTCGGCCGAAGCTGCGCAGCTGTCGGGAAGAGTCGCGAGCGACTTGAGAAGCTTCTCGTTCTCCTTCTTATGGATATTGACGTTGACGTAGGTCGCGTCGGCTACCTTTACGCCGTCCTTGAGCGAAAAGCCGTAGCGGCACGCGACGGCGAGGCCGGCCATCAAAAGATAGACGTTGGCCGAAGCGTCGGGCGAGCGCATCTCGACAGTCTGCTTCTCGGCGGTGTTGTACGCGGCGGCGGTCTCCTTGGGGTTTGCCTGCTTGCAAAGATCGGTCTTGGCCGTCCAGCCGAGCGGAACGCGGACGAGAACGGAGCGGTTGCGGTCGCCCCAGCATACGTTCGTTGGAGCCTCCTGATGAGGGACTAAACGGAAGTAGCTCGTCGGGTTCATGTTGCCGAACGCCGTGATGGACGGGGCGAGCTTCATCATGCCGGCGATCGCGCGTTTTGCGGAATCGGAAATCTTGCCGCACTTGAGCATCTGATTCTTCCCGTTCTTCATAAGGCGCATGTGGACGTGGAGGCCCGAGCCCGCCTTGCCGACGGTGATCTTCGGCGCGAAAGTGATGTCGTAGCCGTACTCGGCGCCGAGATTGCGGATCATCCACTTCGCGACCGTAAGCTGATTCGCGGCGTCCTCGGCGGCGCAGGGCAGAAACTCGATCTCGTTCTGCTCGTAGAGTTTGCCGTCCTGGGTGAAGTTGCCGACCTCGGAGTGGCCGTACTTGATGAGGCCGCCCGCGAGAGAAATGTAGTGCATGCACTTCTGGCGGAATTCGTTGAACTTCGCGAACGGAGCGGACTCGTGATAGCCGCGCTGATCGACCGCGGGAAACGCGGCGGACTCGGGCGCGATCACGTAATATTCGAGCTCGCCCATCGCCTGGAACTCAAGACCCGTCGCCTTCTTGAACGCGGCGCACGCCTTGCGGAGCGTATATTCGGGCGAGGATTCGAGAGGCTCGCCGTCCTTGTTGAAGAACGAGCACAGAAGGCAGAGCGTGGGAAGCTTAGCGAAAGGATCAACGAACGCGGACGAGAAACGCGGAACGACGTAAAGGTCGGAACTCGACGCTTCGATGTAGCTGAAGAGTGAAGATCCGTCGACGCGCTCGCCGCACGAGAGGATCTCGTCGAGATAGGCCTCATCGTTCAGAACGAAGTTGAGCGTCTTGAGACGGCCGTCGCCGCCCGGGTACATGAAGTTGACGTGGCGGATGCCCTGGGTCTTGATGAACTTCTTGATGTCGGCCTTGGTGAACGCCTCGCGGGGCTTCCTGATCAAAGCGACGATGTCGCAGACGCTGGAGTCGGTATTTGTCATATTGAAGATTCCTTAGCAAAAAACAAGATCGAAAACGCTGCAAGCAGCCTTTTCATTTTATTTTCCTTTCGTTGACGTCGCCCGTGTCGGCGCAATCCCGCATCTTTGCGGAATATGAACACACGGAAGACACTGCGAACATTATACCAAAACGCACCTGCGATAACAATAACGCGCCCCTCACCAGAAAGACCACGCTCCGGAGCGGAGAACGAAAACGGAGAGAAGAAGATTCGTCACGACATGCGCGAGCGCCGCGCAGAGGAAGCCGAATCTTCTGTAGGCGAAAAGATAAAACGCCCCCGCCATCACGGCGGCCGCGATGCGGTTGTGCTCAAGAGCGAAAAGCCCCGTCGTCCAGAGAAACGCCGAGAGATCGAAATTCCTCCGGTTCACGCTCCGCCAGTCGGCGCTCTGCAGGCGGCGGTAAAGATACGCGCGGAAGAACAGTTCCTCGGCGGGAGCGATGACAAAAGCGCTGCCCGCAAGCCTCAACGCCGCAAGAGGCCAGCCGCAGACCGCCGGATCGTAAGGCGAACTCTGCGCCTCGCAGGGAGAGGGAACATCTCCCATCACGCACCATTGGCGGTAGAACGGGATATATTCGGGCGCTATCCACAGAACGGTGACGGCCACACCGGTCAGCGCGCCGAAAAGGCACGCTCGGAACGGGGAAACCGCCCCGGCCGCGCAAAGCCCGGACTCGAGACTCTCCACCCTTGTGAAATAAACCCACGCCGCGGCGAGCGCCACCGCCGAAACCGCCGTGCGCAGCGCGTAGGACCACGCCGACGCGGAAGGTACGAGAAACATCAGAGCCATCCACGCCGCGAACGGCGCGGACGCGAACACGGTGGATCTAAGAGGCTTCGGCATCATCGTCTGGCTCCGGAACGCGGATGGGCCTTGGCATATTCATCCTTGAGGCGTTCGACCGAAACATGGGTGTATATCTGGGTCGTCGAGAGGGATGCGTGACCGAGCATTTCCTGAACGCTTCTGAGATCCGCGCCCGCGTCGAGAAGATGCGTCGCGAAACTGTGCCTCAGCTTATGGGGCGAGATGTCTTCCGGCAGCCCCGCCTCGGCGAGATAGACCTTCATGCGCCTTTCGACGAAACGCGCCGAGACTTTGCGGAATCTGTCGCTGAGAAAGACATGTTCGTCATCGCGCGCGAGAGAGGGCCTCGACGACGAAAGATGATCCTTCAGTCTGACAAGCGCCGCGAGCGCCTTAGACCCCACGATGACGAGGCGGTCCTTCGACCCCTTGCCCGTGACGATGAGCGTGCCGCGCGAAAAATCGACGTCACCCCACTTTACGGAAATCGCCTCGCTTATGCGGCATCCCGTGGAATAGAGAAATTCGAAAACGGCCGTATCGCGCAAAGCGGGAAACTCGCCGATCCCGCCCTCGGCCAGTTTTGCGGCCGGGGCATCGAGAAACCTCTGAACGTCGTTCACGGAAAGGACTTTCGGCAGAGTCTTGGCTTTTCTCGGTCCCTTGAGCGGAGCGAAAGGATTTTCGTCGACTATGCGCTCGCGCCGGAGAAAACGGAAAAACGTCCTCATCGCGGCGAGTTTTCTGCGCACGGTCGTCGCGCTCACGCCGTTTTTCGTCAGATCGGAGAGGAACCTGCGCGCGTCCGCCTCGGTCGTACGGCCCCACGGCCTGGTCTCAGCCTGATTTTCCGGCCACGCGCACTCCGCGAACTGCCTGATATCGAGCATATATCCGCTGAGCGTATGCCGCGAAACGTTCCGCTCCGAGAGAAGATACGAGGCGAAACGGCAGCAGTGCACGTCGCGGGAAAGAACGCCGATGTCAGTTTCCACTTTTCCTGCCGCCCCTCGGCTTGAACGTGGACAGAGAATCTTCGCTTACGCTTTTTATCACTTCGGCGTCCTTCTCCTGACTCGACGGGATGTTCTCGATTCCGAATTCCTTGGCCTTCGCCTCGTAATCGGGAATCTTGTCTTTATAGGCGACGGCCACGCGCTTGAGAGCCATAATCTGACGGGCGCTCAGCGAATGCCGCCTGTCGTACTGCTCGGCGAGGGATTCGACGAAACTCCTGTCGTCGTAGACCTTCTTCCCCTTTTTCGAGGGATCGCGCCATTCGGTTACCGTGCTCATCAGCTTGAGAAGACCGGGAACGACGGGATCGTTCTCCGTCTTCGAAAAGCCGCCGGGGACGAAAGGCTCCAGCTTCGCGCGGATTTCGGCGCAGTCGTCGAGAGAGGACGCGTTTTCTCCGACGGCCCTCGCGAGGACCGAGAACTGCTTCGGCGAAAGGCCTCTGCCGCGGTCGACCTGATCCCTCAGGCTCTTGAGGAAGGGATTCTTCATCATTCCGCCGATACGGTCCATCAGTTCGAAACAGTATTTGACAAGCCCTTCATCCGCCTTCTCCGGCTGGGCCTGAGAGCCGGACGTAAGGCCGTATTCCTTAAGCCTTGCGTCAAAATCCGGAATCTGATCGGAATACATGACGGCCATTCTGACGAGAAAATCCAGCTGCCTGGCCGACAAAGGCTTACCCTCGTCCGCCTGTCTGCGGACGCTTTCGACGAACGCCCTGTCGTCGTAGATGCGCTTTCCGACCTTCTTAGCCTCCTTCCACATAGTCACCGACGAGAGAAGCGAAAACACGGCCTCGAACTTCGACTTGTCGGGCGCGGGCTCGGCGCACGCGGCGAGTTCCTTCAGAAACTTCGCGTAGAACGCGCTGAGCATCGCGTCCATCGGCTCGCCCTTTTCCTCGACCTTGTCGAGCTCGGCCTCCATCTCGGCCGTATATCCGACGTTGAACAGGGAATCGAGCTTCTTCGTCAGATAATCGCACACGAGAAGCCCGCGCTCGAGAGGAATGAGCTTGCGCTTTTCCGTCTTGGCGTATTCGCGCAGTTTGAGCGTCTCTATCGTCTGGGCGTACGTCGAGGGACGGCCGACCCCGTTTTCCTCAAGCGCCTTGATGAGAGACGCCTCGGAATAGTGGGCCGGTCCCTTTGTCTGCTTTTCGTCCGCGATGTAGCGTATCGCGTCGAGCCTTTCGCCCTCAACGAGTTTCGGAAGATGCTTCACCTCGTCCGTATCTTCACCCTCGTCGTCGTCGGGGCGTTTTTTCTTCAGCGTAAGGTTCATCACCTTGAGAAAGCCGCTGAAATCGATATCGGTCGCGCTCGCGGTAAAAACGTACGAATGCGCCAGAGCGGGTTTGCGCGCTTCGAGAACGGCCGTTCTGACGGTCGTTCTCGCGTCCGCCATCTGGCTGGCGAGAAATCTCCTCCAGACGAGATCGTAAAGTTTCAGCTCGGAGCCCTCAAGACCGGAGGAGTCGGGAGTGCGGTTCACGTCGGTCGGGCGGATAGCCTCGTGCGCCCCCTGCGCATCCGCCTTCGACTTGAAAAAGTTCGGACTTTGGGGATAATATTCGGCTCCGAAACATTTTTCTATGAACTCTCTGGCCGCCGCCCTGGCCTGATCGCTGACGTTTACCGAGTCGGTTCGCATGTACGTTATGAGACCGCTTTCGTAAAGCGACTGCGCTATCTTCATCGCCTTGCCCGGCGACATCGAAAGAACGCTCGAGGCCGCCTGCTGCAGCGTGGACGTCGTAAACGGCGGCATCGCATGGCGTTTCTTCGGCTGGGCCTTGAGCTCCGAAACCTCGAGTTCCGCGCCTGCGAGGTCGAGTAGTATGTTGTCGGCCGTCTGGCTGTTGCGGATATCGGGCTTCTGGCCGTCGAAGCGCGCGAGCTTCGCGACGAACGTCTCTCCCGCCGCGTCGCGCTTCCTCGCTTCGACCCCCATGAGAAAATATTTCTCCGGCACGAACGCGTCGATCTCGCGCTGACGCTCCACGAGAAGCCTCAGCGCGACCGACTGAACGCGACCCGCGCTTAAAGTCCTGTTGTTGGCGCAGGCGATATACTTCCATAAAAGCGGAGAAACCCTGTACCCCACGAGTCTGTCGAGAATGCGTCTGGCCTGCTGCGCGTCAACGCGCGGCATATCGATCTCGCGCGGTTCCGCGACGGCCTTCAGAACGGCGGACTTGGTGATCTCGTTATAGGTGACGCGCCTGAAGGGCCTGCTCCCCGCGACGGGCTCGAGCACCTCTTTCAGATGCCACGCTATCGCCTCGCCCTCACGGTCGGGATCGCTCGCCAAATAGATTTCGTCGCTTTTCTCCACGGCGGCCTTAAGTTCCGAAACGACCTTCTCCTTACCCTTCGAGACGACATAGGTCGGAACGAACGTCCATCTGTTTTCTCCCGCCTCGGTGATTTTTATGGCGCCGTTCTCCGTCGGCAGATCGCGTATATGCCCCACCGAACTCTTGACGGAGAACTCTCCGCCGAGATACTTACCTATCGTTTTCGCCTTTGCGGGCGATTCGACTATCAACAGTTTTTTACCCATATTTTGACCTTCGCTCCTGAAGCGGCGGGCATCCTTCTGCTTACCCCCGTCCGCTTTCGCATTATTATCCAATATACACCACAAAGAGGATTATGTCAATATTACAAATGACCCGCCAAAAATTACAAATGACCCGCGTGTCGCGTCTAAAGCCGCGCCCCGTGGCTCATTTGTGATATATTTTTCGTCGCCTCCTGTACTAAGCCTTCTATTTTAGGCAATGCTGCGCCACTCGGCAGGAATCTGTCGAGACTTG
>JAZQTB010000027.1:0-14943 GCA_045630425.1 Kiritimatiellia bacterium
AAAGGAGCGCCCCGACGGAACGATCGTCGTAAAGGACGGCTGGAGCCCCGAGCACGGTCCTCGCGAGGACGGCGTCGCCCACGATCAGCAGATTATGCGCGAACTCTTCCGCTCCATTCTCGCCGCGGCCAAGGAACTCGGGATCAACGATGCGTTCGTCAAGGAAGTTGCGCGTGTCGAGCCTAAACTTCTTAAGGATAAGATCGGTAGGTGGGGCCAACTTCAGGAATGGGAAGCGGATCGCGACGTGAAGGGCGATCAGCATCGTCATACGAGCCACCTTTACGCCGTTTATCCTGGTTCGACGATTTCGCGTAAGGCTACGCCTGCGCTCGCAGAGGCCGCTAAGGTCGCTCTCGCGGGCCGCACGACTACGGGCGACTCGCGCCGTAGCTGGACGTGGCCCTGGCGCGCCGCTCTCTGGGCTCGACTTGGCGAAGGCGACAAGGCGGGTGAGATGCTCGAGTCGCTTCTTAAGTATAATACTCTCGACAACATGTTCGCGACCCACCCCCCGTTCCAGATCGACGGCAACCTCGGTATGGTCGCGGCGGTCTGTGAAATTCTGCTTGAGAAATCTATTCCCGCCGACTGGAAGGGCGGGAGCGTAAAAGGCCTTCGTACACGCGAAGGAAAGACGGTGGATTTCAGCTGGTAAAAAAAAGGGGGGGCTGTCCCCCCTGTGCCTGATTCGTATATTTAGACAGCGAAAAGTCGGGTTTACTTTTCGCTGTCTGAATTTTTTGGGCTTAAATGCCGCGCGCTTCCATGATCGTGCGGATTTCGTCTGGGTTGATGCCGACCATCGCTTCGCCGAGACCCGAAGAGAGTTCCGCGAGCATTTCGGGATTCTGCCAGTTGGCGACAGCCTTGACGATCGCCGCCGCGCGCTTGGCGGGGTCGCCGCTTTTGAAGATTCCCGAGCCTACAAATACGCCTTCGGCGCCGAGTTCCATCATGAGAGCGGCGTCCGCAGGAGTCGCGACTCCGCCCGCCGAGAAATTGACTACGGGAAGACGCCCGTCGGCATGGACCTTCTGAACGAGATCGAGAGGCGCGGCGAGCTTCTTGGCCGCGTCGTAAAGTTCATCTTCTCTTAGGCCAGTGAGCCAACGGATTTCCTGCTCGATCTTGCGGAGGTGGCGAACCGCCTGGACGACGTCGCCCGTTCCGGCTTCGCCCTTGGTGCGGAGCATCATCGCGCCTTCACCGGCGCGTCTGAGAGCCTCGCCGAGATCGCGTGCGCCGCAAACGAAGGGAACGGCGAATTTGCGCTTGTCGACGTGAAGCGTATCGTCGGCAGGTGAAAGTACCTCGCTCTCATCGATCATGTCGATACCTATAGCCTCGAGAATACGCGCTTCGACGATGTGACCGATGCGGCATTTGGCCATGACGGGAATCTTAACCGCTTCCTGAATTGAGCGGATCATGCCGGGGTCACTCATACGGCTTACGCCGCCCGCGGCGCGGATGTCGGCGGGGACGCGCTCGAGCGCCATGACGGCGCATGCGCCGGCGTCTTCGGCGATTTTAGCCTGATCGGGCGTGGTAACATCCATGATTACGCCGCCCTTGAGAGTTTCCGCGAGGAGGCGGTTTGGGGTTTTGCCTTTCATTATATCGTCCTTTCTCATGTTGATACGATTGACTAATAGTTTATCACTATGGTAGAATCAATACATTCTCAAAATTGTATGGATTACAAAATATGCCGATAAACGATTTTTCGCTGCATCCTCTTAGTTGGCAGCCCGATCCCGCATTGCTTACGCGCCCTCGTTACCTGTCGCTCGCTTCGTCTTTAGAGCGCGCGATAACCTCTGGAGTGCTTCCCCCGGGGACCTGTCTTCCCCCGCAGCGCGAACTCGCCGATTGGCTGGACATGAATTTCACCACTGTGACGAGAGCATACGATATATGCCGCGAACGCGGCCTTGTTTACGGTGTTACGGGGCGCGGAACGTTCGTCGCGCCTTTACCGGGGAGAATGGATTTCGTGAACACTTCCGTTATCGATTTAAGCGCCGTTCAGGGGTTTCCTGAATTGAGTTCGCGCTTTCTGATCGAGACCGCGCGCGATGTGATGAACCGCGATTATACGCGAGATCTTTTTTCTTACAGCGAACGTTCGGGAGCCGCGCGTCACAGATCGGCCGGCGCGTTCTGGATATCGCGTCTCGGCGACAAGGTCGAGCCGGATGAGACGGTGGTGTTCCCGGGCGTGCACAGCGCGCTTGTTACGGTGATGCTCGCTTTTTTCGATATCGGCGATGCGCTCGCCGTCGACGAATTTACATACGGAAACTTAATTGAAGCCGCCCGTCTCGTGCGTGTCCGCCTCGTTCCGATAGAAGGAGACGACGAGGGGATGTTGCCGGACGCTTTGAGGAAAGCTGCTGAGCGTCAACGTATCAAAGGCGTTTTTCTGATGCCGACATGCGCCAATCCGACAACCGTTACGATGTCGAAGCGCCGAAAGGATGAGCTCTCAAGGGTAATATCAGAATGCGGAATCTTTGTTTTGGAGGATGACGCGACGCTCGTGCCCGACGGGACGGGAACTTTTTTGGGGAGACTCCCCGAGCAGACTTTTTATATGACGGGCGCGACGCGTTTTCTCGCTCCGGGTCTTCGCGTCGCTTTCGCCGTGACGCCTAAGCGGCATTTAAAAGAATTGATGAGCGCCCATCACCGTCTGACCATTAAGGCGAGTGCGCTGGATACGGAAATCATGAGCGAACTGATTTTGAGCGGCCGTGCTGAAAAACTCATCAATCTGAAAATACGGCGGGCGAAGGAAATGAACGCGGTGTTTGAAAAAACTTTTCCGAGGGAGCGACGTGCGGCGAAGGATGTGCCTTTTTTCCGTACGGTAGAACTGGCGTCCTCGAAGCGGAACGGGCCCGACATCGAACGGGAGCTTCTTGAAGCGGGAGTGCGCGTCTGTCATTCATGCCGTTTTACCAGCCGCAAAAACCCGTCACGTTCATTTCTGCGACTATCGCTCAGTTCGGTTACTTCGAAAGAAGAATTGAATAATGCGCTAAAAGCGGTTAAAGGGTATGTTCAAGCTGAAGGTTACTGATGTATTTTGTTTTTTGAGGTGTCGCAAAGTAAAAGTCGTGCCACGGCATGGTGCGATTTTGGTATAATAGTAAGACTATGTCAGAAAATATCAGAGTCAGATTCGCGCCGTCTCCGACGGGCAAGGTTCACATCGGCAATATCCGCGCCGCCATCTACAATTGGCTTTACGCCCGCCATACAGGCGGCAAGTTTCTTCTTCGCGTCGAAGATACGGATCTCGAGCGTTCGACGCCTGAGGCGATTCAGGCGCTTTTGGAATGTATGCAGTGGCTCGGGCTCGATTATGACGAGGAAGCCTTTTATCAGACAAAGAACAAGCCGCGTCACATGGAGGCCGTCGAGAAGCTTCTCGCTTCGGGGCACGCCTACAGGTGCGAGCGCACGTCGCGCGACGGCAAGACGGGCGAAGTTATAATGTTCAAGATGCCTACCGAGGGAGTTATTGAGTTCGATGACATCGTCAAGGGCAAGATGTCCAAAAAGGCCGAGGATATTCAGGACTTCGCGATCGTACGCTCCGACGGCTCGCCCATCTTCCACATCGCCAACGTCGTCGATGACATCGATCAGGGCGTCACACACATCATCCGCGGCGACGATCACGTGGAGAATACGTTCAAGCATATCTGCATGTTCAAGGCGCTCGGCGCTCCCGTTCCGAAATACGGCCACCTTTCGATGATCGTCAACCAGCAGGGCAAGCCCTATTCGAAGCGCGACGGAGCGGCTTTCGTGGGCGAGTTCAGAGATCAGGGCTATCTGCCCGACGCGCTCTTCAACTATCTTCTCCTTCTCGGATGGAACCCCGGAGACGACCGCGAGGTTCTCACGAAGAGCGAAATGATCGAACTGTTTGATCTCGCCAAGGTTCACGTCACCGCCGCGAAGTTCGACATGAAGAAACTTCAGTGGATGAACGGCGAATACATCAAGCGCATGCCGAGGGACGTTTTCACGTCGGAGCTCGTCCGCCGCGTAAACGAGGCCGGGATGACGATTCCCGAGGGCTACGATGTGGCCTATCTCGTCGATCAGCTTCAGATAAGAACGAAATTCCTGAACGACATTCCCGCCGCCTGCAGATGCTTTTTCAGCGACGAGTTTGAGATGGACGAGAAGGCCGTCGACAAGCGTCTTAAAAAGGAGGGCGTAAAGGCGCTTTTGGAGGATCTTGTCGAGCGCTTTGCGAATGCGCCCGAGTGGAAGGCTCCGGCGCTCGAAAATCTCGTCAAGGAACTTTCCCAAGGCAACGGAATGGGCCCGTGGGTCCATCCGATCCGCGTGGCCGTTTCCGGCCGCGGCGAAGGAATCGGGCTCTTTGAGATGCTTCAGCTTCTCGGCCGCGAGAAAACGCTTGAGCGTCTCAGCCGCGCGGCGGAGAAGTACGCGCCGTGAAAACGCTCCTCGTAGGATACAAGGCCGCCGATCTCTTTGAGCGCGGCAAGCACGGTAAGAAGTTTACCGCGAAGTGGATCGACGGTGACGTTCTCTGCCATACGCTCGATATCTACCATCGCCACGCCATCGAGAAGACGCATCATATCCGCGCCGTCTGTTCGCCTCATCTGCCCGAAGGGCCGTGGGATCTTATAAAATTCAAGACGGGTCCTAAACTCATGTCGGGCGAGCTTTCGCTCGATATGCTTCAGGAGATTCATCGTCTTAAGCCCGCGAAATTCGAGCTCGAGTTCGTCGGCAAGGAGCGCGACAGGAACGAGCTTCTCGCGAAAATCCGCGACGATCCGGACCGCGTGCGCGATTTCGGCGCGAAGTGGCCAGCGAGTGTTCCGGGCGGAGAAAGGCTTATGTTCACGAGTTACCCGGGGTGCTTCTGCCACAGGCGTCTCGACGAGGGCGGTCTCGCTCTCGCGGAAGTGATCTCCCGCGACCTCGCCTCATCCGCCATCTCCCATCCCTCATCTCCCATCTCTCATCTCCCATCTCCCAAACTCCTCGACATGGGCTGCGGTTGCGGACTTGTCGGCTTTCTCGTCAAGAGCGTCGTTAAGGATATTTCGCTCGTCATGGTCGATTCCCATTCGAGGGCCGTCGAGGCGGCCAACCTGAACGCGGCGAATTTCAATATGCCTGCCGAGGTGATTCTTGCAGATAACGGAACGCCCGCGCGGATGGACGGCACATTCGATATTTTCGCGGGAAATCCTCCGTATTATTCCGATTACAGAATAGCCGAAGTCTTTCTTGAGACGGCTAAAAGGGCTCTTAAACCCGGCGGCGTATGCTACACGGTCGTAAAGAACGACGCCGGATTAAGGCCTGTCCAGGAGCGTTACTTCCCCGAAGTCGAGGTCATCCGCCGCCGCGGGTACTGCGTTTTGAAGTCGTTCAGAAACTGAAGGGGCTGTAAAATGATTTTACCACACCGATCTTGTTTCCCCCGGGTGGGCGGCGGCTTCGACTCTTCGGCGGTTTTTCCGGCAATAGATTTTATTCTTCCCGGTCAGCGTGTCGGTTCTCTTGGGCATGGAGCGGTTTCTGAGGATGAGTGGGGCCGCTATGCGCTTTTAAAAGGTGTGGCTCCGGATAATTCCGCATCTTCGCCGTATGACCAGACTCTTTCGGCTTTCGAAAATCTTGAATGGGAATTAGAGGATGTGGGGATGACGTTTTCGAATGTTGTGCGGACATGGATATACGCCGACAAGATTCTCGACTGGTACGCTGATTTCAACAAGGCGAGAAATGCGTTCTTTACGTCACGCGGCGTTTATGACAGGTACGTGCCCGCTTCGACGGGAATCGGCTGGACGAACGCTTTAGGCGTAAAACTTGTGCTCGGCGCGTTCGCGGTATCTCCCAAATCTCCGGGAGCAGTTGAATTTGAGGCGTTGCCAAGTCCGCTTCAGTGTCCCGCCTTGGAATACGGTTCGAGTTTCTCGCGTGCGGCCGAGGTGCGAACTCCAGGTTGGAAGCGCGTCATCGTTTCGGGTACGGCCTCTATTAAGCCTGACAGCCATGAGGTGGCGCACGTCGGGGATATTGACGCGCAGATAGAATGCACGATGAATGCGGTAGATGCGATTTATCGCTCCCGCGGCATGTCTCTTAAGGATGTGTCGGGCGCACTCGTCTACCTGAAAGAGGAGCGCTATCGTGAAAACTGGGAGCGTTGGCTCGACGCGCACGGCGAATATCCGCGCGCTCATTCGCGCGCTATCGTCGCCGATGTCTGCAGAGACGAGTGGCTTTTTGAAATCGAATCG
This sequence comes from Kiritimatiellia bacterium, assembly GCA_045630425.1. GTDB lineage: Bacteria > Verrucomicrobiota > Kiritimatiellia > RFP12 > UBA1067 > UBA1067. Next base: position 6,315 of record JAZQTB010000027.1, read on the forward strand.
GATGCTTTAAAATGAAATTGAAATCGACGAGGCGAGCGTTTCTCGGCGGCTTTGCCGCATTAGCTGTATGGCCTGAAAACCTCTGGGGCGCGGCAGCGCCCCGGATGCCGAGCTCACGCCGCTCCGTCTGGGAGCACTCCGACGGAAGTGCGACCGACAGCGTTATGGTGCGCCGTCTTTATCTCGATTTGGCGGGACGGATCCCGAGCGCGGACGAGGCCAAGGGATTCGTCGATTCCGCCGAACCCGACAAGAAGGCGGCATTGGTCGATAAGCTCCTTTCGTCGAAGGAGTTCGCCGATTACTGGACGATGCGCTTCAGCGACATTCTGCGCGTTAAGAGCGAGTTCCCGATTAATCTCTGGCCTAACGCCGTGTACGTCTATAATGCGCGTATCCGTTCATTCGTCGAAAGCGGCGAAACGTGGGAGCATTTCGGGCGGTCGCTCATCACATCCCAGGGCAGCAATTTCCGCGACGGCGAAGTCAATTTCTTCAGAGCGACCGACAGGCGCGATCCCGACGGATGGGCCGAGGCCGTCGCTCAGACGTTTCTCAATATAAATCCCGCCGATCTCAAAGCGGCAAGACGCTCGTCGATCGCTAAGTATTTCGCGAACGTTAAAATCAAAAATACTCGCGAGTGGAAAGAGGAGATAGTTTTCGTCGACGGCGTCGATAGGAGAGCGGAGTTTTGCGATAAGCTTTTCATAAACGACCGAAGGGCCGTCGCGGCAGCTTTTGCAAACCGCCTCCGCGAGTGGATATTCGGTCCGAAGGCCGCCCGGTACTCCGAGAGCTCGAGCATAAGGATTACGGGCCTTAAAGACGCTTTGCGCGAAATCGTTCTTTCGCGCGAATATGCGCGAGGGTCTGTGACGGGCGGCTTTCCCGCAAGGCGCGTAGACGCTGAAATTTTAGACGACATATTCTGCGGGATGAGCGCGTCGAAGCGCAATTACCAGTCGCCCGCTCCAGAGCCGTTTTCGTTTCTCCCGAAGGAGCGCTCGACCGTCTGCATAGAGGACGGATCAATTTCGAGCGGATTTCTTTCGCTGTTCGCCCGCCCTGCGCGCGATACGGGGCTGATGGAAGAGCGCGGCGGAGGCGTTACGGCGAAACAGCGCCTTTATCTCTTCAATTCCGCCGATATCCACAGCAAGATCGGCAAGGCGGTAATACCTCAATGGAAAAGGCCCGACGGAACGGTGAACGCGTGGTATAAACTTCCTCAGCCCAAACGCGTCGAGGAAGTCTATTGGCGGATGCTCTCGCGCGCGCCGTCTAAAGAAGAGCGCAAGGTTATCGACACCCTGTGGCGTAGCCGTCGCGGCGACGGTAAAAAGCCGAAGGCCAGTTACAGCGAGATGCTGCGCGACGTCGCGTGGTGTCTTATCAACACAAAAGAATTCATTTTCAGAGTATGAGCATGCGGCCCGCTAAAAGCGTAATCGAGATCTGGCTTTGGGGAGGCCCGAGCCAATTGGAGACTTTTGACCCTAAACCCGCCGCCTCGAGGGATTACAACGGCGGTCTTAAGGCGATTCCCACGAACGTTCCCGGAATCGAGATTCATGAATGGTGGCCCAACCTCGCCGGCTGCGCAGATCTTTATTCGATCATCCGCACGATGACGCATCGCCAGTTCGGCCATGAGACCGCGGCGTACCTGATGCAGACGGGCCGTCTCCCGGGCGGAGGCGAAGTCTTCCCCGCGCTCGGAACTGTCGTCGCGGAGGCGAAGCGTTCCGGATACAGGGGCGATCTTCCCCCGTCCGTCGTTTTAACGCGGCCTAAGGGACGCTTCAGCGAAGTCGGCTTTCTCGGCGTAAACGCATCTCCGCTTGTGACCGGAGGCAACCCCAACGCCCAGCGGTTCGCGGTCGACGGCATCGTCCCGCCTGAAGGGCTTGACGCTCAGCGCATAAAGGAACGTTTTGAACTTTTAAACGAGCTGGATCTGTGGAGCAGCGAAGTCGGCGTCAACGCGTCCATGGCGGCGGATTTTGATTCTGCCGGCGCCGAGGCGCGGCGCATAGCCGAGGGAGACGCGGCGAAGGTCTTCGCCCTTGACAACGAGAGCGCGAGCGTACGCGACGCTTACGGCCGCAACAGCGTCGCGCAATCGCTCCTGGCGGCCCGTAGGCTTGTGGAATACGGCGTGCCGTATGTTACGGTAAATCTTTCGGGGTGGGATTCCCATAAGCGTCACTTCGAGACGATGAAGAGAAAGAGTCTTGAGCTGGATATGGCGCTCGCGACGCTATTGAAGGATTTGAAGGGCAAGGGTCTTCTGGATTCTACCATCGTGTGGATGGGCGGCGAATTCGGGCGCACGCCGAAGATCGGATGGGAGGCCCCATGGAACGGCGGACGCAATCATTACGCCACATGCTTTTCGGCGCTTGTGGCCGGAGGCGGTTTTAAGGGCGGATGCGTTGTCGGAAAGTCCGACGAGACGGCCGGCAAACCTGTTGAAAGGCCTGTTTCGCCCCAGGATTTCATCGGCAGCATCTACGAGCGATGCGGTATCGATCCCGAAGGACTTCTGCCGAACAACGTCGGCAAAAAGCTTCCCATTCTGCCGCCGTCCACGGGGGGAGGTCGGCTTAAGGAGATTTACGCATGAAGGTGAAGTTATTATCGGCGCTCGCCGCGATGATCGCGCTGGGCGGATTCGCCGCGGATCCGTACGTAGGGTATATTTATCCGTCGGGAATTGAGGCGGGAGAAACCAACAGCTTTATCATCGGCGGACAGAATCTGAACAGGCTGCGCGGAATTCATTTCGGCGGCGATTCGCTCAGGGTGGTTGAGTTCGAGCCTGTTCCGAGATTCTCCCCTCCGCTCGGGAAGCAGCGCCGCCATTTGACGAAGTGGTTAGACGCGATAGCGAAGGGCAATAGGGAGGAGCCCGCCAGGCCCGACGATTCTAATGTAAGCGAGTGGCGCTCCAATTCGTGGTGGCGCGTGCTCGGGAATCTTGATCCGCTTAAAATATCGATTGTGGAGCATTACCTGTACGTGCCGCGCAATTCGCTTCAGGACGCGCCCTCGCTGCGCCAGATGTGTATCGTCACGCTCGCCGCGGACGTTAACGCGACAGCCGGGAGATTCGATCTCTCCGTCTGGAACGACGGCGGGATTTCAGCGCCGCGTCCGTTCACGGTAACCGCGGCGCCAAGAGTCGCCGAGCCGCTCTTTAGCCCCGAGCACCGCCGGCGCCCTGCGACGAACGTTGTTGACATATCCAATTCCGCGGTGGTTCTGGACGGCCAGATCATGCCGGGCGAGACGGATCAGTTCAGGGTTAAGCTTGCGAAGGGCCGCCGCTATTCAATAAAGGTTTCGGCGCGGGAGCTTCAGCCTTATGTCGGAGATGCGGTTCCGGGCTTTTTCAATCCCGCCGTCACGGTGAAAACGCCGGACGGAAAGATTGTCGCCAAGTACGATGATACGGCGAGATTCCGCCCCGATCCCGAGTTTGAATTTACGCCTGCCGATTCAGGCGTCCATGTAATTGAAATTCACGATGTTCTCTATCGCGGGAGAGCGGATTTCGTCTATGCGATCGAAGTAGCCTCCGACGAGGTCGAAAGGGCGTATGAATTTAAAGGAACCGTGTCAAAGCCAGGCGAAAAGTCAGTTTTGGAGTTTTGGATCGATAAGCCGGGCGAGCGCGTCATCGACGTTTTCGCCCGCAGGGGCGGCTCGCCGCTCGATCCCGTATTGACCGTGCGCAAGGCATCAGACCGGGAGGCTTTATTTCAGTGGGACGATACGACCAACAAGTTTTTTGTCGGAACCATACCTCAGGCGGAATGCGATCCTTCCGGGACATACTTCTTTAAGGAAGCGGGGCGCTATTTGGCCGAGATTACTGATCGGACCGGTCACGGCGGCGGCGATTATTTCTGGAACCTTAAGATCCGTAAGCCGCGTCCGGATTTTGCGGTATATTCAACGCGCTCGACATTACCGATAGTCGGCTCGAGGCCTATGAAGGTCGGCTTTGTCGTCGATAGGCGCGAAGGGTTCGAGGGAGATGTAACGCTGGAGTTTTCGAACGGCGTTGTCGCCAAGAATCATGTCGCGACATCAGGTGTCGATCGTGTTACGGCGCTTTTGACATACACGGGCGGCAGGTACCTCGCTCCGCAACCCGTGAAGGTTTACGCAAGAGCCGATATCAACGGCAGAACGGTTCGCCGCGAGGTAACGCCGTGTGACGAATACGAGCAGGCTTTCGCCTGGCGCCATCTAGTCCCCGCGGAATCATTTGTTCTTCGCGCTGTTCCGCCGAAGAGAAAGAAATAATCTGATATTATGGTATGGAACAGTAGGACTTTTCGTTCGGGGATTTGTTTGTTGGATGATTTTTGGTGATATTTTTCAATTGACTGGGGGAGGGGTCTGTGCTATTATTTAATATAATTTATATAATTTAACTATAGAAAGGTTTTTATCAGATGAATATGAAGTTAAGTTCCGCTGTGATGGCAATTGGTGTAATTATAAGCGGTAGTGCGTTTTCAATGGGAGGATCTTTAGAGGAAGATGGGTCTTTGTTTGGGATGACGCCGGGCGGCGTTCAGAAGAAATATGTCGGACTTCTCTTTGACGTCTTCAATACAACTCCTTCGAACATTCTCGCCAACGCAGATCAGTTCGCCGAACACGCGCCATACCTTGACGGCGTTGCAATCGCTTTACATGATATTCCCGCCATTACACCTGAAGGAACGGTCGTGACCGCGCAGCATCATACCATCATGCATCCGACCCAGCGGTGGACACGCGATGCGATTAAGGATCAGCTTCCGATCTTGAAGGAGATTGCGAAAAAGCCAAACCTCAAAGAAAGCTTCCTTCTTTTCTGGCAGACACCCGGACACAAGACAAATCGTCTGGACTGGGCGGACGACAAGGCGTGGGCTAACTACGCCGAGAATATGGCGAATGTCGCGTGGCTTGCGAAAGAGGCGGGGCTTAAAGGCTTGATGCTTGACCCTGAAGAATATAAGCTCGCCCCGCAGTATATCCATACCGATCGCGATCCGCCTTTCGACGTGTGCGCACGCCTCGCGCGCCAGCGCGGCCGCGAAGTCTTTACGCGCGTCTTTAAGGAATTTCCCGATGCGGTAATCTGGTCGCTCTGGTTCTTCCAGCGCTTTTCATGGTGGATGGAGGGCGGCAGCCAGCAGTACCCGCTTAACTACTGCGACGATTCCGCCGAGCTTTCGCAGCATTATTATAATGGTATGCTCGATGCGATGACCCCTCAGTCGCGCGCGGTCGACGGCGCTGAACAGTATTCGGGCACGTCGCTCGATAATGCGTTTATTAATGTTTTCATCAATCAGTCATTAGGGGCAATGGCGTTTGTCGCGCCCGAGAATATGGACAAATTCCGCTCGCAGTTCCACTTCGCGAATACGCATTTTCTCGATATGTACACGCTGAGCGCCAAGCCTTCGAGCCGTTGGTACCACGGGCCGGTGAACGGTTCGCGCTTAGAGCATTTGCGTCTCAACCTCCGGCAGTCGCTCCGCGCCTCGTCGAAGTATGTATGGATTTACGCTGAACGCAGCGGTAAGCTTTTCAACTGGCGCAATGGTCATTATTCAAAGCAGAAAACATGGGAAGAGGTGATTCCCGGCATGACTGAAACGATGATGATGGTTAAAGATCCGACGGGGCTTGCCGAACGCCGCAAGGCTCAGCTCAAGGCTGAAGGTAAACTCGTCAACCTTGCTGAAGATTTTAAGCCGGTCATTTTGGAAAATCCCGGCAACGACCGTGAATTTGTCGGCGCGAAAGACGAGAGCAGTTATGTAAAAGGCCTTAAGAGCGGCGAAAGGTATCAGATTTCGGCCGAATGTTCGATTTCATCGATGCATGCTGATCCGAAGAGTATTTATCGCACCCATCTTCGCGTCTATTGGATGAAAGGTGATCAGCGTTTGAGTGACAAGGCGGTTGAAATACCTTTAGCTGAAGGAGGTGTAACTCCGAAGCAGCGTTCGGTGTCGGCTTACGGCGTTGTCACTGTTCCTGACGGAGCGGATGCAATGTATATTGAAGCCGCTGCTACTCTTAAGTGCGGCGAGTCGGCGAGAGTCTGGAATTTGGTCGTCTCTGACGCCCTCGATCCGGTCGTTCCCGAAAAAGCCAAGGCGGGCAAGTGGGTGTATGACGAGAAAAACAAGACGCTTTCCAACGGCACCTGGCTTCTTTCCGCCCAAGTTGATAAAAAGTGGAAGATGATGACTGTGCGCGGCAACAACGAAAAGACCGTCGGCGAGGGCGTTCTTGATCTGACGAGCGTCAAAGATGATACGGGCTACCCTGTCACGCGCCTCGGTAAACTCATGAAGGTCGAGAAAATGACGGGCGTCGTGGCGCCTCAGGTGTCGACACTCGTCGATGGCGGTATTTCAGGTTCAACCAATGTTAGGCAGCTCGTTTTGGGGTCTGTTGCCGTGCCAAGTTGGGCGAATACGGAATTTTCAAAACGCAGAGCGCTCGTCGCCAAGTCAGGGTGCAGGACGCAGATTAAGAAGAAATTCGACAAGCGCTTGAATTATTCAACGCGCCCGGTGAAGCGTCCTCAAGAGCCGCTGTCCGTCAAGGGTGTAAAGCCCGGTGAACTTTACAGCGTCGGGCTTTCGATGAAGCGTCGCGGCGGCGGTTGGGCGTCCAATAAGGTTTGCTTCCGCGGAGCCGGGACGAATGTCCCTGCGCGTGTTCAATCGCTCGCCATGCGTCAGGAGCGCAAAGACAATGTTTGGCGGTCGGGAGAGATCGTTGTTCGTGTGCCGGAAGGAGCCGATGAAATGTACTTTGATATTTCAGCTGAAGTCGGTGCAAAGGTCGGCTACTACGAATACAAAGATTTTAAGGTTTATAAAATCGGCGAGCCTCTTCCCGTTTGGCCGGCGGAATATCTCCAGGAGAAGACATGGGGCCGAAAGTAAAAAGAAAGTAAAAATATGAAAAGTTTAGTTGTGATTCTTGCCGCCGCAGCGTTTGCGCAGGTGGTGGCGGCAACTGGGTTAAATGCGGATTTCGGCGTTGAAAAGCGCCCCTTCCGCCGCGCGCTTCACTCGTCGGGATTTGCGCCGCGCATTACGAGCTTCGGAGAGACATTCAACGATGTAAAGTCGCTTAATTTTGAATACACCCGCACGCATGACCACGCTCTCGTCAATGACGGTCAGCGTATTTTTGACGTACACTTCATCTTCCCCTTGATGCATCTTGATGCGAAAGATCCGAACAACTACTTTTTCAAGGCAACGGACCATGCCATGAAGCGTATGCGCGATGCGGGGCTTAAAGTTTTCTATCGACTCGGAACGTCGATTGAACACTCCGGCCCCACTGTCCACTTCAATTCGCTCATCCCCGAGGACTTTGACAAGATGGCGGAGGTTTTTGCGGCGACGGTGCGCCACTACAATAAGGGATGGGCGAATGGATTTTATTGGGATATCAAGTATTGGGAAATATGGAATGAGCCGAATATCAATAATTCGATGTGGTGCTTGCCTGATGGCGATAATGGAGAAGGGAAAAGAGAACTGCGCCAAAAACTCTTCGTTGAATTTTTCGTCAAATGCTTGAAGCGCCTCAAAAGTGAATTTCCCGATATCAAGGTCGGAGGCCCTGCGCTCGCGGACTATCACGAATCGTACTTCAGGGCGATTTTCGATGCATGTAAAAAGGAAGGGATTGAACCGGACTTCGTTTCGTGGCATCATTATGGACATAATTTAGATACGAATTTTAAGGCGGCTGAAGAATTGCGCCGTTTGTGCGACAGCTATGGGTTTACGAAGTGTGAGCTCATTCTTAACGAGTGGCATTATCTCGGCGATTATTCATGGGGAGGCTTGGCGAGTTCCGACCCGAAGGATATCAAGAAGGTTTGGTATGGCCCCGCGTCGCATAACGGAATTGATTCGTCAATCTATACGCTTTCGCATTTTGCGCGCTTTCAGTCGTCTGTCATCGACCAGGCCTACTTTTACGGCTGCAGACATACGGGAAATTGGGGTTATATGAACGGGCACAAAGAGAAATATAAAATCTGGTATGCCCTTAAACTTTACGCGCCTCTTGCCGCGAATGCAGCGAAGGTTTGCGCTTCATCGAATGGCGGCTCGGTCACGACGCTTGCTCTGAAGTCCGCCGACGGGAAGACGGGCTGGCTTCTCGTTTCCGATTATCGCGGCAAGGCGCGTGAGTTGACGCTTGACGTTAAGGGCGCAGGGAAAGTTGTTTCGGCGACGCTCCTTGATCACGAGCGCAATAACGAGCCGTGCGAGGTAAAGTTTGAAAAGGGTAAACTCCACCTCAAGAAAGAACTCCCTGGCTCCGCCGCGTTTCTCGTCACGTTCGCGATTGATTGATAGGTGAGCGGCGCGTGGGGACACGCGCCCTCCCGTTTATGCGGCGCGTGGGGATACGCGCCCTCCCGATGGAAATGGGCAAGTCTTGGAGAAATATTTAATGAAGGAAGAATATAAGAGAGATGTCCCCGGGGAGGGCGCGTGTCCCCACGCGCCGGGCAACCCGTCCCGCCCCGGGGAGGGCGCGTGTCCCCACGCGCCGGGCAACCCGTCCC
>JAZQTB010000028.1:0-27553 GCA_045630425.1 Kiritimatiellia bacterium
AGGAAGTCCTTAGAAAGAACGCGCGCGCCGACAACACTCTGGAAGCCGTCACGAAACGCAGTGAGCATGTACTTAACTGTTTTTTTAGCCATTTTTTTATTCCTTTATTTTTTAAATTTCTTAAAACTCAAAACTAGCGACTAACCACTAACAACTAACGACTAGCGACTAATCACTAACAACTAACTCAACCCTTCAACGCGACCGCGATAGCAAGAGCGATATTCGCATCATCGTTAGACGCCGCCTTAGCAGGAGCCTTCTTGGGAGCATCCTGAGGAAGAATCGAGTCAAAGCGAGCTACGCCCTTCATCGAAATTTTAGTTACTGCAATAAGTACGACAAGAAAGAGATAAACGATTCCCATTCCCGCCAACATCAAGACTACGCCTTGTCCTATCATTTTGAGCCTTTCGTTTTCAGTTTTGTATTTATTAAATTTTTATGCTTTTGAAAGCGTTAAAAGTTCATTTTAATTACGGATTGACATTCGTAAGAGCGAGAGTATCGAAATCAATCTTACGATAATAGCAGTTTCTGGGCTCTCCCGCCTTATTCTTAGTGTGGCAAATTCCGCCGCGGCAAGGACGGACGAGATAAAGAAGCGAATTCTGCTCGCAATTGACGTAAGCCTCGATAAGATCGAATGTTTCGCCCGAAGTCTCGCCCTTAAACCAAAGCTTATTACGGCTCGTCGACCAAAGAATCAGTTTACGCTTAGCGAACGATTCCTTCATCGCGAACTCGTTAGTGTAGGCTACAAGAATAACTTCTTTAGTGTCATAATTCTGAATGGCGACGGGAATAACCCCGGGATCATTCTCCGATGAACCGGCAGTCCTCGTATCTAAAACCTGCTTACCAACCTTCTCAAGCTTGGTAAAATCAAGCGTTAATTCAAGAGATTCTTCTAATTGTCCCATTTTTTAGCCTCGAACTGATTTTTTAGATGAAAGTGTTAAAAAATGAGACAATATTATATCAAAATTGCGTGCACAATAGCAAATCTAAATATCAATCGGCAAAAATTACAAAAAGGGCGCAAATGCTCAACTGTATGGCTTATTTAATGTTAAACGTGTAATTTGCCGTGTAATCGTGCGTGTCGAGGATCGCCCTCGAACTACTTAAAATTATATCACAACCCCCTGAAACGACGCAATAGGTCATCTCATTTTTTACACGGATTATTCAAAACAGTAATTCCCGTGCGTACCAGGTGCGCACAGGAATTACCGTTTAATCATCGCGTCAACTACTCGTCGCCGAGCATGAAGTCGACGTCGGCCGGATCTATGCCGAGCTTATCAGCCTTTTTACGGAGCTGATTGTATTCCTTCAAGTCTTCATCCTTCCAATAGGCGCGCTCGTTGGACGTGTTGATATACTTAGCTTCGATCTCCAACCAGGCGTATTCGTCGAGCCCGTAAGCCTTCATCATGTCGGCTTTCATGGCGTCGTACTTCTTCGGATCTGACTTGAACAGCCACTCGCCGGTAGTCTCAGCCTTGAGAAGCTTCTTCGCGCAGAGCCTAATAATCCTCAAGCGCTTCTGATACGTCTCCTCAATCATCTCGCCGCGCTTCTCCGGCGAACCAACACTTACCTTAACCATACGCCTTAAGACTGGAGACAGGCCAGGAATTTTATTCAAGACTGTCCTTACATTTTCAGGCGCAGCGTTACGCTCGTCACCCGACTTCGTCGTATCAAACTCCCACAGAGCCCTGCCGCCGAAATCGTTCCATAGTCTCATACCCACATCTACAGAGAATCTTTTCAGATCGGTACCACTATCGAACCGAGCAGCCCAAGAATCTTTATCATAAGTATCCCTACCATAAAAATGATCGTAAGGATTATCATACCACGATAAAATTCCGTCTTGAATAATCTTCCACTGTGGCGTAGCGAGCGCCATGTCCGGAACGACCGACTTAATCGTAGACTTAGCGACGGCATCAACCAAAGACGGATCCTCGGCGAGACCATACTTCGCCGCGATAGACTGCGCGACGTAGTCGGCCCACGGTGTAATGAGCTTGTCTTCCATCGAGACGACGCCCGCGAGAGAGATGGTCGTTAATCCATCCTCACTCATCCAGACCGGCGTAAAGGAATAATTCTCCTTCATGTATTTAGAAACATTCTGGCCCGCACGATAGCGCCACTTTGCGTAATCGTAGAGAGAACCATACTTCTTCTTCGCCTTCTCTTCGTCGCCGTCGTTATCATCGAGCATCGCCTTCCAGATGACGCCGCCCGTCGCCAACACTGCGACAAGACGCGCGCCGAATACGTTGCTGAACCTGCTCCAGAATCCCTTCGGATTATCCTTCGCTGAGCGATAGTACCCCTCGAGGCCCTTTTCGGCAGCGTTAAAAAACTGGAACACCCAACCCTGAATGATTCGCGTATGCTTGCCTCGGCGAACAACGTCAGGCGTAGCGATATTCTTCTTAACCAATACGCCCGACTCCTGAGGCGTACGGACATTGCCGAACGCAATCCGGTCGTGAAGATACGCAGCCATCTTGGTAATCATGTCATCGGCTTCGATTCCGGCTTTATTACGCTTGAAGATATTTACCCACTCTAAAACTTTACGCGTCTTACTCTTGGCGAGCTCCTGCTCCTCGCGCTGCGCGGTCGTCTTAATCCCCTTCGCGTTCATGACATCGTTGGCGAACCCTTCACTCTTACCCGCCAAGAACTGCGAGTTAGCTGGAAGGAACATATTCGCCTTAAGCGCGCCGAGCGCATTGTCGCGCGCGTCTTGAAGTTTACGCATCTTCTTCCAGTCTCTCGCCTTTTCAGCCTTCATGAACTTCTCCATCCACTTTTCAGGCGCACGAAGATAATCAACAGCAGCCTTCGCCTCCGGGAAGTATCTAAAGATTGTATCCTTTCCGAACAAGCTCGCAAAGCCCGGAACCTTGCGCGCCATCCACTGGCTGACAATCCCGAAAATCGCATCGCCGCCGGGGACGGTCCACTTAAGCGCCGTCTGCGCTATGGGCTCACGCGCTCCAGGCATCTTCCACACATACGCGCTCTGGTCGTATATCGGATTGTTAATCAATCTGAAGCCGGGATTCCAGTCGATATAACCGCTGCGCGCAATCATCGCCAACGTCCCGAGAAGATTGGCCGACTGCGGATTAACCTTAAATCCGTCGGCGATCTCCTTCGGCACGATAAGCGTACGCTTCTGGCCGTTAAGAAGATAATTGATATGCCCGTATCTCTTATTCTCCGGGAACGCCGACTCGCCGCGGCGAACATCCCTTACGCCCTCGACGCCCGCCTTCGTGAGCGCGTCGCGCAGATCGAGAACGAGCTGATTGCGCCTGACGGCCTGCTTGATAGCCATGTGCTTTTCCCATGTAGCGCCGCGAACATCAGCCGTATCAGCCATACTGCCGACGAGCTGATCCGTCATCGCGCCCGCCTTCTGACCATAAGCGTACATCTGCTCGACTACATCATCGCCACCCGCGACGCCGCGACGCCGCGCGTCCTCGCGCGCGAGCTCGATAGCGTCAAGCTCCTCCTGAGACCAGATACGCTTGGCCGTGACATAATTGACCTGACTCTTGCAGTAATCTACCCAGCCTTTACCGAACATTCTCTCGAGACGCGGATCGCTCAAAAAATCCTGATCAATAATCGCATGGAACTGATTACCGTAATTCTCGAGCGACTGCCACTTCGCGCCCCCGAGTCTCGCCTTCATGTCATCAAGCTGCATCTGCGCCTGACGAGGCGTAATGCCGCGAGAGCCCGAGCGCCCTTCGGTCTCGATGACGCGCTTTAAGTTAAGGTACATAACCTTATCAGACTCAGTTAAGCCCCACTTCAAGTTAGCGACATCCTCGAGATCGCGCATCTTGTAAAGGTACGTCAGGTCCTCATTCCAGGCGCCGCGTTCATAGGCCGTACGCGAGAGCTCAATCTGATTCTTCATTTGTCCGATTGCGCCCATAAAGCGATTAATCTCTTCCTCGATCTGCTTCCTAATTTGCGGATCTTTGGTTTGTTTAATAACTTTTTTCTTTGCCTTGACATAAGCCCTGACTCTGGCGTCGATTCTAACCGCAACCGTACCCATAGTATCAGAGAATCCAACGATAATATTATCTTTAACCCTATCTATCCAGTCACTCGGCTTCTTAGACTTCCATTTGCCAACCTCTATCGGCTCATTGCCCTCAGCTACAATCTTAGCGACAGCCTCATCGTGAGCGCGACTAAAGCTCTTCTCGATATCTAAAGCAACCTGAGTATGCGCCTGATTGCTCAAGCCTCTAAGCGACAACTGGCGCCAAGCGTGTTCGAGCCTCGGATCATTCGTAATCATGTCGGCGATCGCCGTCATGTAATTAGGCGCACGATTCCTAATCTCCTGCGGCATAACCATAAATGCGCCGAGCATCTGCCCCGCGCGCTCACGCGACGTACGAGGAGCACTCGCCGGACCGTAGGCCCAATCGAGGAAGTTATCAGCCTCCGCGTCGAAGCCGCGCACATTGCGCAGGAACGCATCGCCGAGCTTCCTCATCGCGCCTGTCGTCCCCGGAGCATTCGCCGGAAGATCGAGAATAACCTGAGCTACCTGATCGGCGAACACGCCGCGCGCGGCGCTGACGCCGCCCGCCTCACGACCGGATACGCGATCATCCCCGAGTTCAATAAGCTTATCGGCGAGCGCATCCTCAGAGCGCTTTTCCTCGAGCGCGATATCGTTCGCCGTAGCGTCCGAGCACCACAGCGGATCTTCGTTCCGGAAGTAACCATTCGCCTTAAGCTGCGTCTTGACCTCAGCCATATCCGTCTTATCAACGAGACCGAATACATCCGCGGCAAGCACAATCTTACCCTCGCGCGCGCGCTTATTAGGCAGCCTACGCTTAAGCTCGGTCGGAATGACATTGCCCGTCAACTGCTTACGCAGCCACTCGATCTCCGAGACCGGGAGTGACACCGTACGCATCTGCGCCGCCTGACTGATGGGAGTATGTATCTGTCCACTCAATTCAGCCGACGCGGCGATTACGCCGGGCAACCTTTCGCCGCGCTCTGCGTCATCAACAACACGCGCCCGCCCCGCGACAAACACCTCGCGCCCCATCGGCGACGTAGGATGAAGGAATCTAACCCTCCCCGCATTGGAGGGCGAACCGTCAAAAGACATTGAACGATTGTCAATCTTACGCTTGCCGAACTTTGAAACAGAGAATCCAGCGCCCGGATCGTTAATGTCGACACGCGGATCAATAAATCTTATTTCGCCCGTCTCAGCGTCGATAAACGTATTGCGGCCCGGCTTAAAATCATAGACTACAAACTCGTCGTTATAAGCCATCTTGCGGCCGGACGCCACAAAATCATCGCTTGAAAAATCATCATTCGACGAATAAAGATTATCATCTACATCGGCAGCTCTTCTATTCCAGGCCTCATCCCACTGGGAGAAACGTCGACCGGCACTGTTAAGCGCCTTAAGTATAGCCTCTTCACTCGGAGCTATAATATTACCGTTCGCGTCGGTCTTTGGTCTGACTAACGGCTGTTCGACTATAAGATAGAACTGATCGTATCCGTTCTTATTCCAAACGGCTATATCACGTAGCGTGTACGCATCATTGGGGAAAAGATAGTTATGATAGACTATCTTCGCCAATTCATGCTTAACGCCGTCTAAGTCGTAGGCGTTTAACTTGCGAACTTTAATTACAGTATCGCCGCCGGTAACATAGACTTTACTCTCGACACCTTTATCAAAATACTTATGCCGAGAAGCAATTACCTCTTCGGGGTTACTCCCATAGCGAGTTGCCACTCGCCTGACGAGTCCCATCCCCTTGCTTCCTTGCGAATCATTTCCGCCCTTGCCTCCATCGAGGCCTTGACCTCCTCCGGCGTGAATTTCGGGGGATTCCAACGATAAGAGGTAACTCCAGAGTCGCTCATGTCTAACTCCCTTCGAGGCGGCGAATTCTTCTCGGGTGAAGCGCGGATGCTTCAATTCGCCAGTCTCAAGCCCGCGCATCACCGCTGTTAGCCGTTGCTGGTCCACGTCAACTATTTTACCATCTTTTCCGGAGCGCTTCAATACACCGCGACTGAATCTTGCTACGCCGTCGGTCCACTTGTGATCGACGCGGATATTGTCGTCGCGGAAGCTGACGTAATTCCAGCCTTCTTCTTTACCGATACTTCTACCATGATGATCTTCCGCCGGATATTTAATACCATCGATATCGGCATTTTGGGCAAGAAACTCTGAGGCTTCTTTAGGCGATGCAAAAGTTGCCAATTTTCGATAAAGATCTTCTCCGGTAAATACTCCATCCCAATCCATCGGATTACCGCTAATCTCTATCAGAGCATTATCAATTCTTTTTTTGTTGGCCTCGGATACTGGCTCGTACCATAATAATAAATGAGACTCATCGCCTTTAGGTCGATTGGTAAAGAATGTCTGTTCATATATATGTTGCCTACCATCGCCGCGGCCAGGTACATAATTCCCTTGAGCCTTAGCCGCATAATATTCTGCATCATTCTTTAACGTCGAGCCATAAAGTCCATGTCCGTACACCTGCGTCCCTTCGCCGCTGCCAATCTTAACGAGACTCGGCCCGTCATCTACGCCGCCCTGACGGCTGCGGTTCGCGTAGTCCGCCGCGCTGCCGGTGTAGATGCCGCCGATTGAGAAGCGCGCATTTATTTTCTTTCCTTCATAAGGAACTTTCAGCACATCAGTAACATCCTTGCTAAAAATCTCAGGATGAAGAGGTTGCGCAACATCAATCAGATTTGCTATACTGATTTTGGCAAGAGCGGAAGGCGCTTCGCGCGTCAAGTCGGATTTATCCGGCGCGTCAATCTTGCCAAATTCGGCAAGGGCAGAAGGCGCTTCGCGCGTCAAGTCGGATTTATCCGGCGCGTTGACCTTGCCGATTTTTGTATTTAGCGATTTTAAAACATCTATCGAGTCAAGTTTTTTGGTTCTGTTTTTTTGTACGACTTGAATTCTTACAGGACAAATTTCATTCTTATAAGCAAAAGCACCCAGGAAGACAAAGGTATTATTAACCAGGGAATCCTTTTTCTCACCAGAGCGCGGAGCAAGTTCATTTACAGGAATTGCATTTTTAAGCACCTCGCCTAAAACAGGATAAAGCATATCGTTTTCACGGTGAGGTTTCTTGCCTCTATGCTTAATGCCGCTTGAACTTACGACGACATCTGACCCATCCATCTTTATGACAACCGCGCCGTCGATGCGCCTGCCGCCCGCAGCTAAAACACTATCCTTCGCATCCCTTACTCTCTGGGCGTCTGAAGAGTAATTTTTGAAGTTCGCCGGATTTATCTGCGTAAGCGTCATGTCCGGACGCTGCGTCAGCGCATTATAGGAATATTCATCTCCATTTTCCGAAGCGGAACGCGCCGAAGACTGTTTCTCTCCGAACGGACGCCCACTCATCATCTCTGCTCCGATGGCGTCGGTGACGTCCTCGATAGTCATCGTCGCCACCATCGCGGGAGTCAAGTCGCGTATGCCGTTCGCCTCGCCGAACCTGCGCCAGAACTGATTAACGAAATCCTCGATCTCTTTATAGATCTTCGCGGGGACCTGAGACTTGATATCCTCAAGACGCCCCTGAAGAATATGAACGAGAACCTCTTCGCGCAGCGTTTCTTCACTCATCTTACCGTAGGCCGGATCAGACTTAAGCTGGCTGTAGAGAGGAACTTTCGCCGCGAGCTCCATGCCGCGATCGTATAATGGACGATTAACCTTCTTTGTCGCCATTACCGCGGGATGCGCGAACTCATGAATAGTTACGCCAAGTCCCGTCTTCGTACCGAAGAGCGAACCATTTAGGTATACATTACCATCGTTAGGATCGTAAAATCCCCAAGTCTTACCGTCCTTACGATACGCCTTACCGTTAGGCAGCGACTCAAGCTTCGCGTTAAACTCGTCGACGTTACTTACAACCTTATTAACGAGACCCGACTTCGTGAGTAAATTCTCAACCGCGCCCTGGCGCGCCTTCATCGCCGAGGCGCGTTTAGTGTCGTAGTGATTAGCTACGAGCTCGCCCGCGAGCTCAACGAGCGCGGGATCGCCGACGTCAATCTGCGCACCCGCCGCGCCCGCCTTCTCTGCGAGATCGGCGAGAAATCTCCCCATGTCCTCACGCGCTCTGGGCTCGAGCATCATCTGCGGCGTAAGCCCCTCGACTACCCAGACCTTCCCGGCGTCATCGCTCTGGCCGATGGTAACGTTAACGTCCGGGAATCTGGCCGTAGCGAACGTGCCGGGCCTATTCGCAACCGAAGTCAAATCGAGCGAATGATCCACCTCCGGCATCGGAGGAAGCGTCGCCTCGATCCCGCCGAGCGACTTAGCCTCAATCTCGTTAACCGTCTTAAAACTACCGTCGGGCTGCTCGATCGGAATATTACCAGCCGAGTCATTCGCCATAAGCTCTCTGAGCGCCTTAGGATTATTGACATTATCGATGACGCCAGGAACGTGCGCATTGGCGACAGCCCATGCCGCGATCTCCCATGCCTCTTCAGGCTTAATCGTCTTGTCTGCGAGCGTAACGCGCCCAGCGACATTAACCTCAAGAGGCGTCGCGTCAGCGGGCATAGTGTCGAAGAGAGCGCTCTGCTTATCCTGCCAGCCTTCACCGACCGTCTTAAGATTGACGGTATCCGAAAGCTGAGTTACCATCTCCGCGTTCTCGACAGTAACGCGGCTTCTAATCGAAGGTGCAGCATTATCCACAATCCTCTCGGCCGCCTGAACCACCGCGGGCGCTTCGCCACCGATAACATCAGCGATCTCCTGGTTCTCAATACTTAAGCGCGAGACAGCCTCGACAGCTTCAGTTACAGTAATGTCAGGATTTTGAAGCTTAACAACATCGCTGATCGTCTTCGCCTCGTCAACGCCCCATCCGTCGCTCTCGCGCACGACTACGGCCTCGACCGTCGCCGCGCCTTCAGGGACCGCGCCGCTGATAACAGCCTTAACACCACCTAAATCCTCACGAACAATTAAAGGTCCATTAGGATTCGTGTTCTCACCAGCTTGAATCTCGGTAACATCAACCTCGGTCGGCTTAATCGTACCGTCGTTAACCCAATCAACGAGTCTCTCCGCTGCACGAACAGTCGTAAGATTCGCGGATCCATTCGCTCTAACCTCTGGCTTAACTACGCCTAAAGGCTCTAAGTTACCTAGAATAAGCGCTGTCGCCGGACGCGCCGTTGTCGCATTAGGCGTCTTAACATTAGCCTCACCAGTCGGATTCGCAGCCTTAGGCGAATTAGCTCTAAAGGTATGCGCCTCGCCCATAGTCGCCGCGACAGCGTCATCAACTAAATCAGCGGCCTCAGTAACTTTAAGCTTACCGAGTTTAACTCTCTCCATCGCTAAGAGCGCTGCCTTTGAAATCTCTACATTCTCAGCATGCGCCTGAAGATAAAGCTTCATGAACGCCTGACCGTCAGCATCGAGCTGAGGCTTAGCATTAGCAGGAGCTGCCATCCACTGCCTAACAGAATCTGGCGCAGGAAGCTTTTCAATCGCGCCTAAGTCTACAACCTCACCAGTCTTAGCATCTACAATACGCCACTTCTGCGCAGCTTCAGGATCTGTCGAGCGATAGACATATTCAGCAGGCGTTTCGACTTCACCGCCATTAACTACCTTCTTCCAGGGACCTGCTCTAACACCAACTACCTCACCGTTCAAGTTAAGGATAGTGCCGTCCGAAACTTGAATTTCGGCGGCCTTAGCCGGAACTACGCGATAACCGCCTTGCGGCATTGCGATTCGGCGCTCCGGTCTCGCTGGACGATAAACAGTATTATTGTTAAAAATGACTTCACCATTAACGGTAACGGCTCTAACATCCTCTACGCCGCTACCCTTGACTAACGGCAGTCCTCTGCCGACTACGCTTAGCGCCTTCTCGCCCTGCAATGCTGCAGCATTAGCGAGATTCTGGCGCTGCTCCTTAACCCAAGCTCCGAGCGCCGGCACGACCTTCGTCGCTCCAACTAACGCGCCGCCCGCAGCAGCCGACATAAGAACTCTCTTGGCGCGCTCAGCCATAGTATCGCTTTCAGCGTCAATACCATTAGCGACATCATCAGCGACTTCTCCGGCTACGGCTGTACCCGCGCCGATAACGCCACCTTCAAAAACATCCAAGCTCGCTGTCTTAAGGAAATTCTTATAAGAGATATCAATGACTCTTTTCGCTTTTTCCTTACCGACTAAACCGGAAATCTTACCGAAGAGCCCGGCCGTCGCAATCGCCGCGGCGCCATTGATCGCTGCGCCCGCTTCCTGCCGCGCATCCAATTCTTTACCCTGAGCTTCTGCGGCGCTCTTACTCTCTTCGTACGCCTCTACGCCCATGATCGCCGCGAGAGGACCCGCACCGCCGGTCTTGGTAACCATGCTCGCGGCCGATGCTAATTTACCTAAACCATATAAACCACCGAGCTCTTCCGCAGCACCTAAGAACATTCTGGCTGAAGAGTAATCACCATCATCACCCTTAAAGTCTTCACCTAAAATGTTCTTAACATTCCATTCTTTAATCGCCTCAGCTAACTCATCAACGCCGCGAGACTTCTCCCTAAACCATTTAGCCGATTCAGGATTAAGCATGATATCAGAGATAAAAGCGCCACCATCATAAACGAGCTTATCAATCGCTTTAATGACGCCCGTGCCAGCCTGAACGCCTGTAGCGGCAATACCTCTACCGCCATAATACGCACCAGCCGCCGCGCCGACGGCAGCCATCTTAGTAGCTTCGCCTAATTCGCTAACGATATCATGCTTCTGAAACTGATCTATCGGCTTATTCGTCTGGTTATTCTGATCAACGAAATCCTTCCCGCTAAACTTAAGAGACTCCGGGACGGTGTAAGGCGTCTCCGGAGTTTTCTGATTTTCGAGGTCTGTCATCAACGGCTGCGAAAGTCTATCCTTCATCTCTTTTTAATCTCCTTACATATCAATCAACGAAAGATCGTATCCCTGCGATTCTGCATACTCTCTTTGTTCTTCAGGACTTAAATCTCTCCAACTCTTATTTTTGTAAACACGTCCCGTATCATTGTTTCTCTCACTCACCCATCTGCGAGTCTGTCGAATCTCCGACTGATCAGCTCTATATTTAGCCAATGCCATTGCTTCTTCAGCCTTATGCTTCGCCGCTTTAACGGTCGCATCCGCATTCACCCCGGCAACCTGAAGATTATTCGCATGCTTAGCTTGATTCATACTATCTTCATGCTTATTCTTAATCGTCGTCTGACTAAGAGCGCCCTGAACTCTAATCGTCTCGAGCTCCTTATCGAGCGCACCCTTCTTATCCGCGAGCTCGAGATTGTTTGCCATCGTCTGCTCATGCATCGTAAGCTGATTCTTAAGCTCGGTCTCCTTAAGACCCTTATTGATCCTGCCTAACTCAAGGTCGGCTTGGGCCTTCGCGTTCGCGGCATCCAACCCCTGCTCACGCGCGGCGCCGCGATTCTCCTTGGCAACAGCGAGATTGCCCGCGTTACGCTTATCGAGCATCGCCATCTCGTGCGCCCTTAGACTGCCGCGATCCTCCTGAAGCTGAAGACGCCGACGCTCCTCACCGGGAACGGCGAGAGGATTGCGCTCGACGAACGCGCGCCGGCGCGCCATATATCGCTCATGCGCAGCCATATCGCTCTTATCGCGCATCTGATTATAAGCGCGCTGCATACCCGCCGTACCGTGTGCGTCCGCGAGATTGGCCGCCGCGATATTTCTGCGGCGTGCGAGATTAGCTTCCTTCTCTAAAGCCTTAACTTCTTCTTCGGTAAGTGCCATAATTAAATACTCCTTTCGGTCAACCTGTTGCGATTATATCGCAAACTCTCGCCGAGAGGAGTATTTTATGCCCATTTTCCGTCGTTTTATGGGTAACGTTACCCTTTAGCCGTTATTATTGTTCGGCGGCTGCCAATCCCAAGTATCCGGAAGATCGGCATTATGCTTAACAACTCCTGTATCGAAAGCGAAACTATCCAATGTGACTTGGACGAATTCCAACTTTGCATCGGTCAGTTTATCGGCAAACAACTGCTTAGCCAAATTAAAGCCTTCGATAAAATAAGGAATTCTGACATCTGACATATCAACCTCAACATAACCCTCAAAACCCGCGTTATCGCCGTTCAGAACGACATTGAACTTAAACGGTCGAAAAATAGCTCTTCTTGAAAGCGTCGTAGACACCGATGATTCACTCAAAACCCTGACCGTAATCTCCATCTGAAGATACAGGTTCATGCTGTTATAGTAAAGCTCGTTGGTTTTAGAATTTATCAGAAAACCTTTTTTGATCCAAAATCTAACTGTCGATAAAGACCCCTCCCAATAATCAGTATCCGAAACTTCATCCGATCCTTCGCGTTTGTTCCATTGAACATACGGATAGACCGCGTTAGTCTTTTCGCTGGTTACTATTTTATTGTCATCCCAGATAAAGAAATTGCGATTGCCCTTTTGAACTGGAACTATAATCTCATTGTTTAACGCAATGAACGAGGCAGAACTGCTGTAAAGATAATTCTTTGGATATATGATGTATCTTTTAGTATCGCCGAGCTCACGAAACAGAATGCGCATCGTATTTAAGTCTATAAACGGCGGCGCAGGCTTTGCATTGTATTGACTTTTAACGGGAATGCTTCGCACGCGCTTCTGAGAATTTCTCCATTTGACGGTCGAGTTAAGCGCTCCCGTACCAGAAGGATCATCACACAAAGGATATTCCGGTTCAACCCAATCGGCGGGGACAGGCCGACAAAAGTCAGGCCCCCACCCATAATCCAATTGAACCAATACACCCTTCAACATTTCATTGAGAACGTTTCTGTTGATCGTGATATCATTCTCGGAGAAATCACTGAGCTTCTCTTTGTTCCAGCCCCTCAACCAGAACATTCGCTCAAAATACATTTCTACCAAGTAACACACATCCTCGTATGTCTCACAACACACCTCGGCCGTACCGTCAACTACAGGCAGAATTAAACCTTTGATCCCGAACGGAATCGGCTTGATAAAACTATACTCATCATGCTTAACCAACATCTTACAACTCCCTTATCGGCAAACTCATGACGCTGCGATAATCCTGATATATTTTCCCGCCCGCAATCTTATAAAGCGGGATATTCGTCTTATCTCTCGAATTATTAGCAGGAATTGAGTCTCCACCTTTAATCAGGACAGTTGGCTCACTGCCGTAAAAATCACCGGTTGAGTCATAATAGACATGTGTGATTTCGAGATAAATGTTGCCGTCGGATATTTTAGCCGATTCATCCAATTGCGGTCGTAGAAAAATAAATCTTCTGCCAAAAGGATAAAACCCTCCATGAACATTGGATATTTTTCCCTCCGAGAACATCGGTTCGAAATTCCCTATTATCGCCGCGCCAGATCCGCCCTTTCGAAAATCCCCTATCGGGAAGAACCCGCCCGCCGGGCCGCCCGCGCCGCCGCGCTCCTGCTGGAGCTGAAGGATCATCATCCGAAGCGATTCAACTTCACTTCTAAGCGTAATTATATCGTCACTTTCTGCCATGATTATTCTCCTGTAGACGGTGCGTTTTCGAGAACATTCTCGCCGCCGCACTGGACATTGCTGTATCTGACGCCCTGCGCGAAGTCGTGATTACCGTGCCACGTCGAGCGCCACCCGACATGAGCACAGTTCTCGCCGTCAGAAACCTTATCGATAACGGCGTTCGTCCGCCCATAGAAGTATTCCACCTGAGCCGTAAACGTCCGTGCGCAATATTCGCCCTTAGCGTTAAAGTAATAATACTTCGACGAAACTTTCACCGGCCCCTTGTGCCATTGGAGCGTCGTATTGTTCTCAGTTAGATTTTTGCGCGTCCGCGTCGTGTACGATCCGTTGAAGGATCCATGATCGTTTGGAGCGAACGACGCGGAACGCACTTCGCCGCTCGACGGCAGAAGAGGCTCTGGCTGATTTACGTAGCTACAGTAGACGTAATAAAATTCGTCATCCGACCAGGTTTTCTCCTTCGCCGCCGGTGTATACGTGGTTATCACCGTCTGCTTGTCGGTCGTACCGTCCTCATGGCGGATTATCGCCTCCTGATTTTCCTGATTTACGGCTGCAATTGCCCCAGTAGCTACCGTGCTCCCCGGAACGATATCGACCGAAATATCCGTATGCGTCAGCATAGACATCCGGCATTCCTTGCGGACATTGCCCGATTGGGCCGGCGTAAGCGTCTCGGTCGTATTATTGTGGAGCCCGCCGGGAGTCTTCTCGCTGCGGAACGTCTCACCGACCTTCGGCGTTCCATCGAGCGCCGCGCCCTGGTTCCGATCCGTTGTGCTCGTGATTGTGCCGCGCAAAGTGCCGCGCTTTACAACGACGGCGCCCGCTACGGCCTTCTCGGTGACGGTACGCTCGGAAACGTCGAAGCCTTCCTCGGTCTCACGGATAGTCTTCGACTTAATAACGCCACCTGCCGCGTCGGCGACCTCGGCCTTATCACCCTCGTCGAGCGCCGCCTTGCCGGTAAGCGTCTCCTCGGTACGCTCAAAAATCGTCTTCGTATCCTCAGCTGCGAGCGTCTTCGGCGACGCGCTGTGAGTAAAGCTCTCGGTCGTATTGTTGTGGAGCCCGCCCGGCGTCGTCTCGCTACGATAAGTCTCGCCCTTCTTAGGCGTTCCATCGAGCGCCGCGACCTGATTGCGGTCCGTCGTACTCGTGACCGTGCCGCGAACTGTGCCGCGCTTCACGACGACGGCGGACGCTACAGCCTTCTCGGTCGTCGTACGCTCGGTGATCTCGACACCCTCCTCGGTCTCGCGGATCGTCTTAGACTTGATGACGCCGCCCGCCGCCTCGTCAGCCTCGGCCGTCTCGCCCTCATCAAGTTCGGCTTTGCTCTTAAGCGTCTCGTCGGTATGCTCGAAGACGGTCTTCTGACACTGTTCGGCAATCGTCTTCTCGCCTTCATCATGCGTAAAGGTCTCGACGGTATTGTTGTGGAGCCCGCCGGGAGTCTTCTCGCTGCGGAAAGTCTCGCCCTTTTCAGGCTCACCGGCTGTCACCGCTTGAGCCTGGTTACGATCAAGAACGCTCGTAACCGTACCCTTTACCGTTTTGCGCTTCGTCGTCACCGCGCCAAGAACGTCCTCCTCGGTCGTTCTGCGGTTCTGAATATCGCTCGTACAATCGGGATTCTTCGTAACGCGGCGCTCGACGAGAACGCCGTTCGCCGCGCTCGCCTTCTCACCCGTCGACTCTACCTTGTCAGCCTTAACACCTAAATGCAACGATTCTTCAACCGTCTCGAACACGGTTATCGCAGTATCGTAAAAGTCAATATCCTGCTGCACCGTCTCGCGGCGTTCGATAACATAGCTGAATAAGCCGGTCTCACGATCGCGGGTAAGCCCGCCGATCTGATACTGAACGCCCGACGTGCTCGCCGGCAGCGTCGGCTCCTCAGCCGTATTCCAATAGAACTTATGAGTAACCTTATACTTGCATCCGTCCTCGACCGTGTATGGCCCGTCGCCTTCCTCCTCGCCCATCTTGGCGATCATCTGGTAGACGCGAACCTTCGACGACTCCGTCCCCGCCCAGTTCTGGCCCTGGGCCGTACGATAGAACGCCGCGACAGCCTTCCACTCGCCATCGAGAGAGACGAGCTTATTGTTGAGCGACACAGCCGTCATCTTCTCCTGGGAGTTAAGATACTCGAGGACGATGCGCATGATATCCGCCGACATTGGCGCCGACTCATAAAAGCGCGTAATCGTATTTAATGCGCCGCGATAACCATACGCGCGCGTCTCGTCGATCTGCCAGAACCAGGTGTCGATAATCTTCTCGGCTCTCGTCATTTCTTCTTTAGTCATAAATTTCTTCCCTTTTCCCTATTCCCTTTTCCCTTTTCCCTATTCCCTTTTCCCTATTCCCTTTTCCCTATTCCCTTTTCCCTATTCCCTTTTCCCTATTCCCTTTTCCCTATTCCCTTTTCCCTATTCCCTTTTCCCTATTCCCTTTTCCCTTTTCCCTTTTCCCTATTCCCTATTCCCTATTCCCTATTCCCTTTTCCCTTTACACAAACCTCCCAACCTTCGCGCGACGCGAGCCGACACCGTGAATATAGCGCTCATGAAGCGTCTCGAGCTCACTCGCGGCCGCCGCGCGCGTCTGATACTTGCCCTGATCCTCGGTCATAAAGTCCGCCGCTAAAAGGCGCGTAAGGTACGTCTGGAACTCCCGATTGATCCTGACCGCCTGCCAGGATTCGCTTTCAGCCGACGGCTTCTCAGTCGTAGCTTTAAGCGCCTGATAAACTTCCTTTTCGCTCTCGAGATATACGACGTCCCCCGGGGCATATTCCGTCCCCTCCGCCCAATCGCTGAACGACACAGGCGGAAATTCAGGCACAAACTTGACCCATACGCCCTTCGGCGACGGCGCGGGAATAAGAACGCCGAGAGAACTCATCGAACATCCGCCGATCGGCGTCGCCGCGGGATTATATCGAGGATCCGCCTGATAGGCGAACGCCGTATAATCGAACCCGCCCGGATCAATGATCGTATTCTCCCAGGGCTGCGCAAACTCAATAAACGCCGCAACCTCGCCGTCTTCGAGCTTCTTCCAATCCTCACTGCCGCCAGGATTCACCACAGTGTCCTTAAGCGCGCGGTAATAATCGGTCTCGTACCATACTTCATTGCCGGCCCTATAACCTACGCCTTGCCGCCAATCGGGCCTGTAGCGCCTGAATTCGACGCGCTGCATCATCGGGAACTTCTCTGCGGCAAGATCGCGTATACCGGCATTGAGCGACATCGCCGCGAGAACCTTCCACCCTATAGGGATAGGATTGAACGTAGAGTCGCGCCCGGCGAGCCTCGCCGCATCTTCAAGAATGATACCGAGTTTGATTTTAGTCATGGCTGTTAGGTGATTAGCAGTTAGCGGTTAGCAGTTGGCGTATTCGTAGGCGCGGCGAATGTGCCGCAGATCGCCGAGACTATTTCCTGCGCATGGCTTACGGCGTTAGTGCCGGTAAGCCGAAGGTAAATGTCCCGTGTGAAGGTGTCGGTTATCCACGCCGTATCCTCATCTACCTTAAGGACGGCGCTTTCAGCATCCGCAGGTACGGTTGATACCGACACGCTGCCGACGGCCATCTTGCCGGTCTTGGAATCGACCCAGACGCCTTTGCCACCGACATCCACAGCCTTATCTTCGGTCACACAGCCGCAAAGAGCGATCAGCGCGAGCGAGCCGCCTAAAAGAATAATGTCTTTCCACGGTATTTTCATATTATCTCCTTTATTATTCGTAATGGCTCGCCCCAAAGAGGCGGACGCCCCAGTAAATCGTATACCTCTTAAAATATCCCATACCCTTAGCTTTTAAGCCATCGAGCATCTTCTGATCAGCTTCGGCGCGAGGGACGCGCCCGGTCCCGTAGTCGTAGTCGTGCTCAACAAATACCTCGATATAATCGCTCTCAAACGGATGCCCCATCACGCGCCAGAGGAAACGCGGGATGCTCGCACCGTCAGTAGCAAATCCAGCGGGAATGTCCTTATAATCCTCGACGAGAGTATAAAGACCGCCACCGAGAGGCGAAAGTGTTAATCTATCTTCGGCTGCCATAACGCCTCCTTACTTTGTCAGCGCTCCTACGAGCGCACCAACTGCCGCACCGAGCGTACCAATCGCCGAGACTAAGCCAGCAATCATCTTATTCGACATGCCGTTATTCGCCCGCGGGCACACCTTACAAAGCTCATTATGCTTCGCCTCGATATACTCATCCATGCGCTTCTCGGTCCACATCTTGTCGATGATGAGTTTAACAGCATCGCCGACGTCCTTAATCGTAGGATTATCGCGGTCAAGCCGCGCCATCACATTCCGTTCGTGCTCTTGTTTGACCGTTTCCATTTTACTCCCCAGCCTTCAGGACCTGATTGACGGTATTGGTCGTCTCAATTTCGCGCATACGCTTTGCCCGCGCGGCGGCGATGCGGGCCGGGACGCCGTTCGTCGAGAGCATAATTCGCTTGTTGCGGTTCGCCACGGCCTGAGCGGGCGTAATGTTTTTGTGCTTGTAGGTAAAGCTCGTGCCGTCCTCGTAGATCTCCGTCTTCGTGAGTTCGTTCGTGTTCACGATTTCGCGCTTGAGTTTACCGTGCCAGGCTTTTCGGCCTTGCGCGTTTTCGCAGTCGCGATGATACTTGCGGTTAAGGAGCCCGAGCGCGGCGACGAGGTCCGCCTGGGTCCACGTGTTCGTCGTGCCGTCGGAGTATTGCGTCACGAACACGACATCGCTTGAGACGGGCTCCGCTGCGCGGGCGATGATAACGCCGATAATAATGGCGGCGAGGATGAAAAGGATTTTCGCGAGTTTCAGCATTTTATTATTCTCCTTTCAGATTATAACGCGGCATAATATCGATGCTCTCTTCGTTCGAAATGACAATAGGCTCGTGCGTGACGACGCCGCTATTTAAGTTTGAGCGCACACAGCAATCGGTGTGTTCAGAGCATCCGCCGACCGCACTCCAGCCGGTACCGCCGATACGTGCTTCGACCTCTTTGCGTCTATCCTTTTCTTCAACCTCGTATTTGATACGAGTCAGATACCCAAATTCGTAACCTTTTTCGTAGGCTTTTTTAATCTCAGCTTTGTTGACGGGTAAACTCTTTCGCCATTCTCCCAAATGGTCGAGCGTTTCGGGACGGCGACATTGTCGTATTTCTTAGCCTTGATAAACTCCGCGACGGCGACGCCGTTCGTGTGTACGTTCGGGCCCGGGGTATAGGTCGTGTAAAATACCCATCGATTGCTGATCGCACCCTCGAACATAAACTCGACAACGTTCGGAATCGTGTCGACCGATCCGAAAAGATAGGTCGAATAATTGAGCGAATCCTGCGGCTCTGTTTTGGGAATATAATCGAGATAAAGCATCGCGGACGGAGGGAGGAGACGCGTCACAAACTCCAAGTGAACGACATTATTTGAAACCCATGAGCCGTTATCGATGAGGTACTTGACTTCCGGATCCGTCTGCAGGAACGCGATCTGCTCCTTGCGGTCGGGATTCTTTTCGGCCGAAGTTGGATATGCCGCCTGCGCGAGAACGCCGAACACGGCGACGATGATGCCCGCGAGGAATTTATTCCCGGTCAGCTTTTTTATCTTCTGATAGAAGTAAAAGCCAATGAGCGCAATAAGACAGATGAATATGCAGAATATTCCAAATGTCAGCAAGCCCTCATTCCAAGCCTCTGCAAATTTCGTCATTCAAGCACCAGCACTTTCTTTCCGCTGATTGTTTCGACTTTGCACTTGTAGGTCACGCCGCCGACGACGATTTCGGTAAACGCGACGGGCGCGGCGTTCTTGATGATATCCTTTGCGCCCTGCTTATAGGTCCCTTGAATAAAAAGACGAGACTCCGGCTGCTTGCCCCATACTTCCGCAATCCACGCGCCGGACGAGCCCGTCCAAGTCACATTCGCCGCGCACCCTTCATCGTTTTGCAGCTTCCAGTCTTTCGCTTTCAGGTCGCGGCAGATTTCAAGTTTCGGCGGCTCTGTCGATTGCACATTATAGGTGATAAAAAGATGCGTAACCTCCATAATCCGCTCCTGGCGGACCGCTCCCGCCGTCGCGCCGACGACCTTCTCGGTGCCCTTCGTGATTTCAAAAATGGCGTTCCCCTTGTCGTCGGAGATGCGGAAATATCCATTCGTTTCGCCGCCCGTAAAGGTCGTCATACCGTTCGACTCAAGAACCCAAACCGACCCCTCGGTCGTGACGATGCGCTGATAGGCGAGGCCGCCCGCGATAGCGATAGATGGAGACGATACCCACGTAAAACCTTCCGGCGCATAATTGCCGGTCGAAGAGTCGTAATGTCCCCAGGCGCGATCGGCCTTCTGATCGAGCGCGGCGTCCATCTGCACCTTGTTATAATAATTCGTCGGCAGATACTGGTCGAGAATGTAGTTGTAGCGCGTAAGTTCATCCCAGACCTTGTACCAAACCATTTCGCCGGTCGCCTCATCTTTAATCTTGAAGCGCAAGAAGAGCGACGGCATTTTTGTCGCCGAGTTGTAATTCGTCGAGACAAGCTGGCAGTCGTCGCCGTATACGAGCGTCGCAAAATCGCTCGCAAGATCGAGCGCCTCAGCGGCTTCGGCCTTGATAAGCGCGTCTTTCCTGTCGACATACTCCTTTGTCGCGGTAATCGCCGAGGCGACGCAAGTTATAAACAAGATGTTTAATAAAGTAAATAATTTTTTCATTGTATTAAACCTCCACCATTTCACCGTCCTCGAGAACAAAGTCTCCGACGAGAACAAAACCCCAGTCGGCCATGTCGGCGTCGTAACGAATTTCGACGCGCTTGTAATGCTGAACGCCGTCGATGATTTCGCTCTTGAAATACTGATCGCCACCGAGCATAACATAGCCGCCGCCACCACCCGCGATCGGCACCTCAGGAACCTTCGGTATAACCTTCCCGCCCGGATAATACTCGCCCGCATCTCGCCTTTCATCGGCCATACTCCTACCCCCTCACTCCCTCTACGCCCGTTCTGCCGATCTGGGCGTTCTCGCCGAACTGACGCGCCTGCTGCTCGAGCGCCGCGAGCCACTTCTGGAAGATCTCCTGGCTCGCCGGGCCCATATCCTCGATCGCTTCGGGATTCTCCGCCTGGAGCTGCTGATAGAACTGAAGGCGCGCTTCATAATTCCACTTGCCCTCTGTATCCATCGTCGGCATGATACCGGCTTTGATCTTGACGAAATTCTGCTCCTCTTCCTTGATATCATCAGCCTGCATCGCCGCGGCCGACTTAAAGGCCGTATTGGCGAGCTCCGGAAAGAGCTGACGGAATACGTTCTTGACGACGGGCCCGCGATCGATCTCGTTCTTGGAGTCCATCGGCGCGATAATCTGCCCGATCGCCGTCGCGCGATCGATGAGGTCCTTGTGGTTCATGTTCGCGGGATTGAACTTAAGCGCGATCTGGAAGTCGCCCTCAATATCCTCGCGCCTTAAGCCCTTCGTGTCGCCGTAGCCCGTGACGCTCAAAAGCGCCTCGTCGCTCGCGTAATCCTGAACGGCCTCCACGAGCCTCTTATAAAGCTCCTCAAACTGCGACATCATCCATGCCGAGAAGCTGCGCTGCCTGACGCTCGTATCGGTCTGGCCGTTCGAGAGACCGAGGAACGCGAGAAGATCGTCCTTAAGCTCTTTAATTCTCTCTCTCGCCGCCGCCGGATATGCGGGAGGCTGCATAAAGTTAACGTCGTCGCTTGCGCCCATCTCGATGAGCGCTAATGGCTCAATAATAACATTCCTGACTCTCGCACCCTTCGCCTTAACGGGAGGCACCGAGCCGATGATCGCGTTATTGTTCGCGCTATCGGAGAGCGATTTACCCAGGCCCTGCGCCGGTGCGCAGATATGCGCGAGCCCGCGCGAGGCGAGACAATTACCGGCTAACACTTCGCGCTGGAAGAATATCGTCTCCCAGCGTCCGCGGCGAGACTTAAGAACGCGGCGCCCGAACGCGCTACCCTCGGCGAGCGAAAGAACCGTTACATATCTCGTCGTTACGCCGTCGTCGTCGGTCTCAGCCGTGTAGAACCAGCAGATATTGACGGAATTCTTAAAGTCGTCGTTATCGTACTTTGATTTCCATTCCTGATAGAAGCCTTCGCCTTTATGCGCTAAAGTCTCCTCTACCCAGTCCATATCCCAATCGCCTGACGCGGCGATCTCTTTCAGCTGCGCCTCAGTAAGCCACTGCTGACGAATTAAGGGATCCGCGTAATCAAAGTCTTCCGTATTCTCCGGAATAATAAAATCATCACCATAGCGAAGCGCCGCGATCTCCGGCCCTTCCCACTTATCAGCGAGCGCTAAACATTCACATTCGCCGTCCTCATCGAGAGCCTCGAGAACCGCGTCAACGTCCTTCGCTCTTACGCCCTTAACGTCGGTCATAAAGCGAACGACATTCTCCATCGTCGCATCATCCCATTCGCCCGCGACGGCCGAGGCGAATTCAATCGCCGCGTCAGTCTCTGCGATCGCGCCCGAATTGACGCGCCAAATCGTATATTCATCGCTTAAACTCTCGGTCGTAAAGCGCTCTACGCCCATCGTGCGCTTCTCTCTCCAGCCGACATCCATCGCCGCGACAGCCGGAGTATCTACGAGCATATAACGCAACAGCGCCATAATCTGGCGATACCACTTCGCGCCGAGCTTGCTGCGCACCCACTCAATAACATTCTGTATCGCCGTCGCCCGCGCCTCGGTATCATCCGTCCCCGAACAGGTAATCTCAATCTTGCCCGTATCGAGCGCGACCATAATCATCGAAAGATATTCCTGGAACGCCTCATCGCCCCATCTTACGCGCTGATCCGACGCGCCCTCGAACGGAAACGCGCCCTCTTTATCCGTCCCGATTCTGACGCCGGCGGGATTCTGTCCCTTCCACTGGCACAGAAACGCCATCTCTTCCTTCTCCCGGTCCGCCATAAAATTGACCGAGTCATTCTTCCAATACTGCAATTCGGCGAGAAGACGCTCTCTCTCCTCGTCTGTAAGCGGCATTTCTGTTCCGATTCGCTTCATTACCTCAACTCTCCAATTCCATCAGGGGGTTCTGGGGATAGTGAAAAGGGAAGAGGTAAGAGGTAATAGGTAAAAATCTTTTACCTCTTCCCTATTCCCTCTTCCCTATTCCCTTGCCGTTAGGCCGCAACGTGATTGACGCGGAACTGACCCATAGGATTGAGGCAGGTCAAGCGCAGCGTCGTCTCGTGCCAGCCGCCGGGACCGCCGCCCTCGTCGACAATGTCGAAGTGCTCGAGCGGCATAAGCGTCGAGAAGCCCCACATCGTAGGATCGATGAAGATACCAGAGAGGTAGCTCGCCTCGGAAGGATTGAACGCACCTTCGCCCGACATCGGAATATTGACGTGATCGTCGTTCAAGACATGAACACGCACTCCATCGAACACGAAGTCGTCGCAGATGAGCTGAAGCGTCTTCTTATCAGCATCCTGGGTACGCATCAGCTTACCGGTGTTGATATTAGACGCAGCGCCGAGCCATCCGGACATGATGCCCTTAAGATCGATACCGACCATGCCGACGAGCGACATGTTGCCGGTGCCGCGCTGCTTCTTGGCCTTGATGCACTCATCCTTGAAGAGCGCCTCGGTAAGAGCGTTGACATCGCCCTCGTAGCCCGCCGTAGGACGAAGCTTCGCGTCGATATCAAGCGCCGAGTGAGTACCCTTCTGAAGCCAGTTGAACGCGCCGCGCATAATCGGCTTCTTGGTCGTGCCGTAAGGCGTAAGTTCCTGAGCCGAGAGAGCCGCGATTTCAACGGAGAGAAGGAGGTCCTGAGCGTCCTTAACCTTCTTCTGCGCAGCGGTCATACCCTTCTTGTCGTTGTGACCGGGCATAGCCTGACGGTGACGGGTAACGCGGTAGCCCTTCGAGCGGAAGATTTCCATGACGTGCGAAAGGACAAAGTCCTGATCGCCGTCTTCGATAGAGCTGCGAACGAAGTCCGTGCCTTCAGCGGCCGAAGCGTCATACGCCTTCGGGAACGCCGCGACCTGAACCTTCTGCTCCCAGTCGAGAGGCTGCTTGCCCTTCAAGCGCCCGACGACCGTCTGAAACTGAAGATCCTCGCGCTTTGACGCGACTACGCCGTCGTAGTAATCAGGATCGACGAGCTCGCGATGTACTGTAAAATATGCCATTTTTAAAACTCCTATTCTTTGGCGAGCATACGAACCAAGTCTTCCGTTGACTCGACCTCGCCGTAGTTTCTGACTTTCTTTTTGCCGGCCGGCGTACGCGGCTTCTTGCCGCGCGGATAGTCGTCGACCGAGCGCCTACGTTCATCCTTCTTCGCCTTACCCTTCTTCTCTGCGGCCTTCTTCGGCTTTTTACCGCCGTTGCGGTAAGCTTCCAGCCCGAGCTGAAGGATCTTGCGAACCTTCTTCTTGAGAAGAGCGCGCCTTTCGCCGAACTCCTCTTCAAGCTCCTCCTTCTTCGCCTTGAGCTTCCTCACGCGCTTTTTGACGTCGCCGTAAGTCATCTGGCCGTCGCCGGTGTCAAACTCGTCGTCAGTGTCGTGACCGTCGAGCCAATCTTCGTAGTTCTCGATCACGACCGGCAGCTGTTCGAGCGTCTTAAACGCCTCAGCTTCCTTTGAAGTCATGAGCTGGGGGAGGATTCCCGTGGCGGATGCCGCGCTCATAATCGCCTTGCCGTCGTCACCAGTGAGGCGCTTGGCGCTTTCAAGCTGCTTTTTAAGGCGCGATACTTGAGCGAGAGCCTCTTTCTTCTGCGCGTTCAGCTTGCGTATCCTGGTCTGGGCGCCGCGAGAGAGAGTTTCATCTTCCTCGTCGGTATCATCTTCGTCGTCTTCATCCTCGTCGGATTCGTCGCCATCATCCTCGTCGCCGTCTTCAGGCTCACCGTCGTCGTCCGAGGAATCGTCATCCTCGTCGCCTTCGTCGTCCTGGTCCACGTCGTCCGCTTCGGTATCGTCGATATCCTCGAGATCGTCAACGTCGTCGATTATGTCATCACCCATAGCTATATTGCTCATGTTGCTTCTTCTCCCTGTTTTTGGCGAACATTTAGTTACGGCCGCCGCCAAACTTTAAGCCATTCCTTACGCAGATTCGGAGTTTTTACGAGGTTCGGGATTACTGCGAACTTCCCGCTCGACAAGGCAATAATAACATAATAAGCCCCATATCAAGTCTTTTTAACCTGATTTGGGGCTCTTTTATGGGTAACGTTACCCATAATTCACCACCAGACGCGCCCGGAAGTGCCTCGCTGGGGTCCGCGCGAGCGCGCAAAGTCCGTGCGCCCTTGCGCGTAATTCCCGCGCCCATGCGCGTTTTTGACGCGCGTTAGCGCGTCCATCGAGTAATTCCAAATGTCGCTTATGACAGCATATCGCAGTAAGTCGACCATATCCTTCGCCGCGCCCTTCTGGCCGTCTTTCCCGGTCAGCATCTTTAGGCAGTCAATCGCGTTAACGCAAATTTTCGAAATTTTGAGTTTTCCCTCCGCGAAGAGATCAATCATCTTCGTGTATCCGACCTCGGTCCTCTGGCCATCCGCGAGCGCCATACCGAGCAGAAGGCTGTCCATATCCTCGAATAATGTCCGCGATGAGCTCGCCGATATCTTCGATTGACTCGCCGCGCGGCAGTCTAAAAGCCTAAACTCCTGCGGTTCGCTCGTGCCGTTATTCTCGCTCCAACTCTCGACGAACGACATGTCACTCGGCATTCTGTCGGGAACGCCGTTCATGCGCTCCCAATCAAGATAATCCTGCCAGCGCTCCTGGCGGGCTATCTCGAACTTGTAGTGATTATACCCGAAGCCGAACGCCGTCTGCGCGTCGCCGCGCGCACCGTCGTTGACTCCACCGTTGCGATCCGACGGTATTACCCACTGGCCCGGCACTCCGTGCCCCGGGACCTCATAATTCCCCGGACACTCCCGAAGCATATAAAGCGTCTTCGTCGCCGGGTAGTAACCGAACCAGCCGATTACCCAGTTTCGCTCCGGCGCGGGATCAATGACCGTAAAGCGAATCAATTCTTCAGGTATCTCGCTCGGCGCGACAATCGCCTCGTCAATTTTCGACGACTTAAAGATACGGCCCTTCATATCACGCGCCATACCGTAAACGGCCTCGTAAATTTTCTGCTCGGCGTTCTGGTCTGCCATTTTCGCCGCGATCAGCTCTGCTGGCAGTCCGTAGGGATTGTCGGATCCAAAAAACCAAACAGCAGCTGCTTCTCCTCCCTGGCAGATTGCGACGCGCGGCGTCGCGTCGAAGGCGCGGCCGACAGGGATCGAAGCAGAATTTCTACCATCTCCCTGGTTGAATAGCCATTCAAAGCAGTCCTCAGGTCGGGATTCTGGGATTGAGCAATCTCTTGTTTGACCCTCTTTACGCCACGTGACAAGTTCCTCATATTCCTCCTTCGTTAAATTTAATTCAGCATACGGCAGCTTCTCGCCGCCGTCGATCGGGCGTAAGTAAGCCGTATGATATCGCGTAATGATCGCGCCATCGAGAAATTTGGCGATCTGCGGCGTATAGCCATGGAGCGGCGTAAATGTGCCCAGGAAGACGCCCGCCCTCGATGTGATACGCGTCGTCATCAGATTGTAGTAATCGATTCCGTATTCCTCATCGAGATGAACGAGATCGTATTCCACGCCCTCGAGCGCGGCGATATTCTGCTCGTAGGTGACGAAGTTAAGTATGCTGCCGTTCTCGAACGTGACCTTTGAGCCCGCGAAACCGTTCTTCGGCGTGTATGAAATATTCTCGACGATATCCTTCGCCTTCTTGTTGGCGATATTCTTTGCCTGCCATTCAGCCGGCATATAGCGCCAGATACGCGCCATCTGGTTCTGCTTCTGCGTTTTAAGCGTCTGAGCGCCAGAGCCGATAAACTTATTGCCCTCTCGCGCCGTCTGCATCGAGAGCTTCGCCGAGAAGTCGGTCTTGCCCGAACGGTTCGAGCCCATGACGAGAAGCCGCGTCACCGGGTATTGAAAGCCCAATCGCCGACGCATCTTCTCCGCGAAATCTTCAGCCGTCCAATTATCGCCGAGACGCTTCCGGATCT
The DNA here is from genome assembly GCA_045630425.1 of Kiritimatiellia bacterium. GTDB lineage: Bacteria > Verrucomicrobiota > Kiritimatiellia > RFP12 > UBA1067 > UBA1067. Next base: position 26,839 of record JAZQTB010000028.1, read on the forward strand.
GCAGCCGTTCGTAGTCACTCCACGCGGGATTGCGTATGAGAGCTTTAGCGACATACCATATCGGAGGCTCATAGCCGTATCGGTACGGATCAGCGGCGCGCGCCTCGATCTGCCTCAATCTGAGCGCCTCGAGCGTCTCACGCGCCTTATCCTCGCTCACGTTGCGCTGCGCGGCGAACGCAGCGACCTGTGCCGCGCTCGCCGGCTGAACCAATGGATCACGCCTTAACATCGCGCGCCCCGCCGCCCTTCTTAAGCCATTCCTCGATACCATTGTGGTAGTATGTAGCGAATAGCCTGATCGACTTCAACGCGCCGCGAATTTCAGCGAGCTCGAGCGCATCCATGCGCCCAGGCTTCGTCAGGCGATCCTGGTATTGACTAGCGACATATCCCGCGATCAATAGCGGCATCCGCCGCGCCTTCTCGTGAGTCGACGCGAAGAACGCATTAACCGTCGCCTCGTCTACACCCGGAATCTCCATGAGCTCACCGAGCGTCAACTGTTTACGTTTAGGCCTCTGCCTAAAGAACTTGAACCATTTCATTTTATTTTCCTTTCAGTTAATTAATAAATTCTGTCAAGTCCTGACTTTAACTTAACACTTCATCAAGAGAACTAATAAAAGGAAAAAGAGAATATCCTTTCCCTCCCCCGGGGGAGGGAAAACCGCCGCTGACGACATTAGAAAACAGAGATTTTAACGTGTTTGGA
>JAZQTB010000029.1:0-51607 GCA_045630425.1 Kiritimatiellia bacterium
TGAGACTTGCCTTGCAAGCTTAATCGCATCATCAAAAGGTCGAACCTGCGAATACCCATCAGGCCAAACTTTACTCTTGCTCTCTAAATATGAACAAGCTTTCTCTGAAAATGAAGTTGCAGACCCTGCCGATCCATTAGGGAAATTCCCTTCCATCATACATACTCCAACACAGGCAAGAATTTCACAAAACATATTATCCCCTTTCATTCAACAATTGCTTCCGCATATCTACGCACATTAGAATCCGCGGGGCTGACCACATTGGTGGGGTGAAAGTGGTGGGGTGAAATCATTTTACGTCCCTCTAAGATTATTTAGAATCCTTGTCTTTTTCTGTCTCATCATTCTTAATCTGCTCTTCAAGCTCAAGAAGATAACGATCGTAGTCACTCAGAAATATATGATCTTGCACAATTCTGTATCTCTCAAACTCAGACTCTGCATAAAGCTGCGCTTTATAAGCATCGACAGGATCTCCAGCGTATTTAGGCGCATGCTGATCAAACAATTTTAAGAATTGATCAAGGCGACTCTTCCAATCTTCCATCGTCAACGGAATCTTGCGCATAGTTTGAGTCTCAGCATATTCTAGAAAAGCATTAACCATGCGCTCTAAAATTCCAAGTTCTTCATTGGTAAGATAATTTTTAGCGATGATAACATCCGATTTCTTAATTTTCCCATCCGGACCATCTTCCCAGTTTGTCAAACCCATATTTTTCTTCTCAGCATCCGCTCTTGTATAAAGAATTTCTGCCGCCGTATGCCCATGAACAGCACAATGCATTTTATTCTGTACTGTAGCATAAAATATTCGCGTCAAATTTGATGTGCGATCATAGTCAATCGCAGTAGCATAAAGATCGGTAATCTTCTGATAAAACTTACGCTCACTTAAACGAATCTCGCGAATACGTTCAAGCTGACGCTCAAAATACTTATCAGTTATCGGAGAGCCGTCCTTTAAACGCGGCACATCCATCACCCAGCCCTTAATTGTATATTCACTAACGATTTGATTGGCCCATTTGCGAAATGCAATTGCCTTTTCATTATCAATCTTGAATCCAAGCGCAATTATAACTTGCAGATTATAATGATTGACAGCATACGATTTCCCATCAGATCCAGTTATTCGAATTTTTCGAATAACTGACGCTTCCTCTAATTCAGCATCCAAAAATATCTTTTTTATATGATAATTTATGGAATTAACCTCAATCCCATATACTTGGGCAAGCATTTTCTGACTCATCCAAATATTTTCATCCTCATAACGAATTTCATACTTTTCGTTACTAGCCCCTGTAGATGCAATATAAGTCAAAAACTGTGCCGCAGACGCATTTTGTGCTTCTAAATCCCATTTATCCTTATCATTTCTCTTCGCCATATTATATCCTCTCAATCTTTTTAACATTATATCAAAATTCAGTTATATCCTCCACATCAATCCCTCCATCACATTTTTCCGCGTCAAAATCTTACTTCAAAAAAACTCCCTCAATCCATCGCGCTTATCGCTATTTTCTATCACTTATCGCCAATGAGGGCAGTCCCCAAGGCTATTCAGTCGTAATGTCCCTTGCAGGACAGAATCTCAATTCGGTCTTCCACTATGCGGAACACAAGCCGGTCGGTCTCATTGATACGGACGCTCCACCATCCAGTCAAATCATGGCGTAGCGGTTCGGGGCGTCCGATACATTCGTAGCCGTTGCGATCAATGCTCTGGAGCAACTGGTGTATACGTCTGAGCATTTTCCTGTCCTCGCTTTGCCAAGCGAGATATTCGTCCCAGGCCTCTTCATGCCAAGTCTTACGCATGGACGAGTTCTCCATCGGGAATCAAGTCGTGTTCAACAACATTGCGTCCGGCGTCCATATCGTTTGCGCGGCGACGCAATACGGACATGTTGGAGGGCGAATAGAACGGATCCGATTTGATTACGAAGGGGAATTGACCATCGCGTACTGTTTGAGTGACAAAAATGGTGATGGCGGTTGACATTGTCATGCCCATAGACCTGAAAGTGTCCTCCGCAGACATCTTCAAGTCGTCATCCATTCTGAAACTTATCTGTGCCATTTTCTTTTTCTCCTTAAGACGCCGCATATTATACTACAATCGCTTTTCAGCGTCAAGCGACTCATGGTAATTTGCAATACAATCATATACAGCAAAACTTATACAGAAGGGTCCGACCCTTTTCCTCTGTTGTTTCAGCATTATTACGAATCCGCGGCGGATGCGCCGCGCTATGGATGGCGCTTATTTCGAAGGGAGCGTCTTGCCGGGCGTTATTATCGGCGACTGCAGGATCGTGAGGACGACTGCGCCGCGACGGACGAGCCGGTAGTCTTCGCCGCGCCTCTCGTAGCGCGGCAGGGCGTATGAGATGTCGATGGCGAGATCGCCGAGTTTGCCGACGAACGTCTGCACCTTGTCCAGCCCGAAAAGCGCGCGCGAGTCTCCGAATGTCGGAACGCCCGCGCCCAGCACCTCTGCGAGCTGCGCACGCCCCTCAGCCGTGTCCGCGACGGGTATCCGCTCGCCATACGCCGTCTCAAGGCAGCCGAGTACCTCCTTTGCCAGGCGCTGAAGTTCCGCTTCCTCGACATCGCCAGGATACGCGCGACGCGCGACGAAGTTCACGATCGGCACCCAGAAGAAGCTCGTCGTGCCGCTGTTCGGCTTGCATTCGACAAGCCCTGCAACGGGATGAACCATAGGCGTCCATTCGTTCTTCGGCGGCCATTCGGACGAATCGCCCTTTTGCCCTTTCTTTTCCTCCGTTGCATCGAAGTCTATCCCGAAAAGCTTTCCAAGCGCTTCCCTCAGGCGCTTGGCCTCCGCATGCGCCTTCACCTGCTCCTCCTGCGAGACAAGCCCCGCAATTGACGAAGAAGCGACCGACACTGGCTCCTTTGCGCGTGGGATAAACGAGGTGTAGACACTGACAGATACGCTACACATCCTTTTCCGACCAACCATTCCCGATATGGAATATCCAACGCCTACGCCTTCCCGGTCTCCGGAGCCATGGATGTGACTGAAACTGGTAGAGACGGCCCGGCAGTTTCCAGAATCGCGCTTTGTCATCTGCTCGATGCGCTTGTCGATCTCTTCATCGGAAAGCTCACCGTCGCTCTTGTCCGCCTCCATCTTCACGCCGAACCGTTTGGAAATGTCGTCCGCGATCTCCTTCATGACATTTCGGCATTCTTCGACCGACAGAGTGCCGCCGATAGCATGCTTTTTCTGCCCTATGTCGAAACCGAAGGAATCAAGCCGACGCTCCTCGCCCTTGAAATAGAGACTCACAGATTTCACGCCATGATAAGGTGCAGACAAACGGACGGATCCGTACGCGCTCCAGTTCGTCGTCGTCACCTTCGTCACAGGATCATACCAGGCGCTTGTATTGGATCGCACGGACTTGCCGAGTCGAACCGCGTAGTTCGTAGACCCAAGCGTCAGGTCAAACGGAGAGTCGACGGTGAAGGCAGGTTCATCCGCGGCGGATGCGGAAACTCCGGCGCAAAGCGATATGCCGAGCGAAACTGCGCAAATCAACATCATGCTGTTCTTCATTTTCAACGATCTCCATTCCGTCCGGACTTGTCGCTGCGCTTCTTCGCCTGCGCCAGAATCGGCGACTGGAGTATTTCCACAACAACCGCGCCGCGCTGAGCGACTTCGTACTTTCCGTTCCGCTTCACGTATGACGGCTGCGCGTACTTGATCCCGATGCTGATGTCGCCGACTCCGCCCTTGAAGAAATCGCCGGTGCGTCCGAGCCGAAGCATCGCCCTGAGGTCGCCGAACGCAGGCGGCTCCGCATCCTGCGAATCATTCTTCTCCGCTATTTTTGCTTCGACCTTGTATTCCGGAATCTTATCGCCAAATTCACTTTCGAGTGCATCAAGTATCTTCTGCGACTCGGCCTTCAGCTCCTCCTCTCCGACATGGCCGTCGAAGGCATGGCGTATGGCAAACGATGTCATCGGGAAGAAGAGCATGCGGACGCCCATGTCCGCCCTGCGCTCGGTGCATCCGGCAAACGGCTTCTCGAGGGGAAACCATTCGGCCTTCGCCGTAGTGTTTGTAAGCGTAAGCAGAGCGGCGGACATGTCGTTTGTGGAGGACGGCGCGTCGAGATCGACGCCGAAAACCCGCTTGATCATTGCGCGCAATGCGTCCGCCTCCCTGTGCGCCTTTTCCTGCTCCGGCGTGCGCAGCGAAAGATTAACGGCATGCGGCTTGTTTGTGTAGACAGGGATGCGCCCGTCGTCGCGGGAGGATTGAATGGAAGGCGTAGGCAAATCTCGCGGACGTTCAATGTGGAGGCTTATCCAGCACTTCTTGTTTTCATGCATCATTGCCGTGAGGTTATAACACACGTCCCCGTATTTGTTCGTCACCGTCACACTGTCCGACCGGAAACTCGACGAGAAGCTCCTGCCGGTCTTCTCGCGCTTCACGAGTTCCTCGATCCTCTTCTTTGCCTCCTCCTCCGTCACATCATCGTCTACATCAATCTCCTCGCCGAGGCGTCTGGACATGTCCGCGGCGATTTCATCGAACAACTTGCGGCACTCGTCGAACGCCAGCGAGCCGACAAAACTCTTGTTGTCCTTGCCAGACGAAAAATGCACGCTCGAAAGAGTCTTGTCCTCACCGCTGAACGAGAGACATGCTTTCCTGGCGCCGAAGTACGGCTTGGCAAAACGCGCCTCGCCGAAATGGTACCAGTTCGTGACCGTCTCGCCAGTCTTCGGATCCTTGCGTACATCCTTGTGTGACTTGACGGCGCTTCCGAGCGCCTTCACATACTCGGGCGACCCAATCTCAAGGTCGAAAGGTAAATCGACGACGATCTTCCAGTCCTCGACGCGGAATTCTCCGGCCAGCGCCGTGCATGCGCACAACGCGCCGACGATACACGCGAACAGAATCCCTCTTCTAAAATTTTTCATGCGCAACATTATATCAAATCCGCAGCGGATGCGCCGCGAGTGTTGTAACCACGAAATACACAAAATACACGAAACACGGGCCTGTCGCGGGGTCTGTCCCCACCTGTTCATATCACGAAACCCTGTTCACCAGCAGACTTCACTGACTAATGATGATGACGATGATTTGCGATCCTGAAGCATCTGCCTGCACGCTGCCGATCACGCTGTCGCCTGCGCCAACAGGAACGGTCCCAATCACCTTGCCGCTATGGACAATATCAAAATCATTATCAGATTTGGACTTTTCCACGAACGAGAACTCGCATTCCACGCCCAGCACATCACCTTTGCTTTCGCCTATGTTTATCCTTTCGCCAACATCCCGTAATGTGAATTTCTTTTGTTTTTCTGGATGATCAGCAACAGGATCATTACTTGGCACAACCCCACGGCGAGACATCAAGAGACCCCTATTAGACGCATATTCATATCCAGTGAAAACACGAGCTTGACGCATAGTAGATATCGCACCGCCGTCGGGCGTAAGGATATGCGACCAGAGCGGCTCGACATCATGACTGCGGAATTTCTTAATCAGCTCCGCCTGAGATGCGGCATTGTAAACCGCCTTGTCGAACACGACCGCCGAAACCCTCACGGAACTGGCGGAGCCGCGATTCAAAGCCTTCTTCGACGCGCAGCCGACAACAAACACTATCAACAATGCCAAAAGTGACCTGACTATCATTTCAAACTCCTTTTAGGTTTTCTATATTTATGAACATTATACCAAATTCCGCGGCGCATCCGCCACGCCTTTCAACTGCGGCTTCTTCGCGAGAATCGCAGCCGTCCTGTCCGCGATCGTGTGCCGCGACGTCTTCGCACCCCGCATTGAGCCGCCTTCGGCGCTCGCTTCGCTCGGAGGATATGCAATCACGCCAGCGCCAAGCTCCACGGTTTCGCGGATAGACAGGCCCTTCTGCCACACCACCGCCGCCACGCCACCGGCGAAGATAACGCCGCCAACAACGACTCCAATTGCAATGTTTCTGATTTTCTTTCCTAATCCTGTTAATCCTGTCTAAAGACCTACAACTCCACCTTGATCATATCGACAAGCGAATTGAAATACTCTTGACTCCAGATGTCGAGGCAGGAAGCATCCTTCAAAAACGGTCGGACATCTTCGCTCGCTGCCTTGAAGTCTATTGTCGCAATGCGCTTCCTAAACGCGGCAATGAGCGCTTCGCGCGAAGAAAGGTCGATTTCGGGGGCAGACTCCTTGCACCGCTCCACAAGGTGCCCCAAATGGCATGCATAGCCATTCCTCACATACCACTCAAGAGCGTCATGAGAACATCCTTTCCAATGCCTTCATCAAAAGCGGCTTGTGCCCACTCTCCGCCATTCCCTTTAGAATCGTCTTGTCCGGACTTCCGAACGCGTCAAAATCAAAGCGTATGTCGTCCTCCAGGAACGACCTTAGCGAATCGGGCGACGAGATTCGCAGGTTGGATCTCGACAAGAGCAAATCGCCAAGCGCCTTTTCCGGCGACGCGACGAGGAAACCGCCTTCGCCCGAATCCATCGTCCGAACGCCTATCGAGAACCAGTCACTTGGTACCGTACGATACGAGAATTCTCCGAGCGGCGTTGCATACCGCTTCGCACGCTTTGCACAAGCCGACATCGTCTCGTCCACGCGTTCGGGGATGAGTCCATACATCGAAAGTGCCGTTTCAAATGACACATACGACGGGCCATACAATGCATTCGCGACGACACGCGAATCAAGGTCATGTCCACTGATTTTCGGGGAAAGGCAATAAAGGCCACGCTTTATGCGGACAAGGCTACCTTCATCCACAAGTGCGGCGATTTTGGCAAGCACAGCCGAATAGTCATCCAATTCACCCGCGATAACATCGGTGGTGAATGGTACAGCACCAAACTTCAGCAACCTTTCTCTTTGCAAAATATCCACAGATAACCAACTCCCACTTGATTGACTGCGCATATTCTACCGAAAATAGCGCCTCCAAGTCAATCCCCTCCTCGCATCAAACTGGTCTATTCAAAATATTTTAGACAGGATTTACTGGCTTTCGCCATTTTCCTTCCACCCCGATTCGCTATCAGACGCGTGAACGGTACTCCTTTCGACACACCGTGGCAAAAGCAGCATTGCTTTTCCGCCTTCCGCACATCCTCACTTTCATTTCGATATTTCCCTCTCGTCTTTGCCTTCGCCAATGCTGGACATACCTCCGCCGAATCTGGGTTTTATCGCGAATGGGGCGCAAAAGAACACAAGCAGTCCGATCAGCAACGCCGTTATTATTATTCTAGTCGTTGTTCATTCTCCGCCGCATGGGAAGTTGATGATGGGAAACCAAGGAAGAAATCCCTGCGGGTTATAGTTTAGAAGCCCGATCTGGATTCCGCCGCCGGCATTGACCAGTCCAACCTGAAGCCCAAGCAGCCACGGGTAGGGATCGCCTCCTCGATATCCAAGATTCGATTCAACGTTGAAAACCCCAGCGCTTATTCCGATGTTGCGGCCCGCGAAACTGAGAAAACCGACCTCGAACGCATAGTTGAAGCCACTTACGGCGATGAATCCGGCTTGGGCAAGGTAGTTGTTCGCCACGCTGTTTTCAAGCGCAACAGATGCCAACGCCGAATTCTGGCGAAGGCAGAGCGCACCAACGGACACGACAGTATCCGCCTTTCCATGGACTAACTGGAACGATGGACACAACCCGACCTGAACCGGGGAAAAGGCCAGCGGCAGCAGACCGTCGTTGGCTTTCGGCTCCACACTGATGGGGAAATGCGCCCATGCCGTTTCGCAAAAAACGGCAATCAGCCCTGCCGCCAGCAACAGCGATTGAAAAGCTCCTCTCTTCATGGTCCTCCCCTCCTTCCAGATTGTTTTGGTGCTATTATACCACATTCCGCGGCGGATGCGCCGCGCAGTGCTTTCGCATCATTTTCTGTTCGTTTTAATACAAGGATTCAGGTCAACAGTCCCGCCGCTCGCCTTCATCTGCAACTTCAAAAAGATGTTGCCGTCTTCATCAACCGATATGTCACGAAACTCCAGGAAACCACCCAGCTGAGAGTGCAGCTCCGCGCCGTCAGGCACAGCGCATCCGTCGACCAATCTTATGTTCAACACCAGTTTGTCCATGCTGCGCTTTTTTCGGTCAAGCGCCCAAACTCCAACCTTAAGACACGACGACGACTCCTGATAACAGTAAAGTGAATAGCTATAACCCAGCGCAAGGCGCGACTCTACGCGGATTACACGCCGGGAATCCATCCAATAACGTGACTTTGTAAAGTCTGGCTCAATACCCGCCTTCCGCTCGGCAAGATCATACAGCGAGTACCGCATGAGTACATTGCCAAAGAAATCATATTCGACCGCGGCTGTCGTTATATCATCAGGCAATCCGTCCGACTTAACCGCTCCACTTATTACACGGCGAGGCGTTCCGTCTGGATACGATTCAACCCTCACCCATTTGTTTGTTCCGAAAACAGTGCATTGCCGCTCATCGAAATCAGCCGGAAACCGCCTTACAGGACCCCAGAACAATTCTTCGAACGTGTCGTGTGATGTCGACGTCCTGCATATTCCATCGACAATTCGATCGCCTAAAACGTTGCCGTTCGAGGCGCAGCCCGCCACAACTGAAAATACGACAATCGCAGCTCCAAGTCGAACCGTTGAACACATCTTCATTTTGCACACTCCTTTACGTCCATGTATAACAATTCAACATGATAACCTGCAACATGGCGATGTCGAATAGGGACTCCCGTCTCGCCGCAGACATCGACATCGAAAACCTCCGGCATAAGCACGGCACGTACAAGTGCAGATCCTCTCTTTAATGATGCCGCTGGATGCTCCTGCGCCTTGCACACATAATCCACCGGTATACCGTCCCTCACTCCATCAACATGCATAATCCACGGTTCATACGTCTGTGTCTCGGAATGACCGTCATAATAGTTGAGCGTTGCAGGAGCGAGGCACTGAATTCCTGCCCCCGACAAGCCAGGTATCGGCAGCCAATTCACCCGACCGCGGACTTCCGATTCACGGAACTTTTTCATCTCACTATACAGCGAACCGTCAGAAGCACAGCCAGAGGCCAATATACATGCGACATACACCGTGCATAACATTAGTAAAAACCTGCCTATCGCCTGTCTGCAGACGAGAAGCGTTTCAGCAAGGACACCGACAACCGCTTTCATATCACGAAACCCTGTGTATCGGCAGACTTCACTGACTAATGATGATGACGATGATTTGCGATCCAGAAGCGTCTGCCTGCACGCTGCCGATCTCACGGTCGCCTGCGCCAACAGGAACGGTTCCCATCACATTGCCGCGATGGACAATATCGCTATCCTGTTCTGATTTGGCCGTTTGGACGAATGAGAATTGACACTCTACGCCAAGCATCCCGTCATTACCATCTCTTATTTTTATCCGCTCTCCAACGTCTTGAGATGACTCGCTATAACTAGACGAACCACGACTGCGCGACCTCTTGACGACTTTAACGCTTCGCGTAGACGATATATCTCCGCCGTCGGGCGTAAGGACATAAGACCAGAGCGGCTCGACATCATGATTGCGGAACTTCTCAATCAGCTCCGCCTGCGATGCGGCATTGTAAACCGCCTTGTCGAACACGACCGCCGAAACCCTCACGGAACTGGCACAGCCGCGATTCAACGCCTTCTCCGACGCGCAACCGACAGCAAACATTATCAACAATGCCGCAAGTGACCTGACTATCATTTCAAACTCCTTTTCTTGTATTTGCAGATGTAATTCATCATGAGCGTTCATAGAACTTCTCACCCAGCGCAGTATGGATTTCATTACAGAGAATCGGATACCACTTGATCGGCGAGCGTTCCAGTTCCGGCTTGCGGCCTTTGCGCATGTCGTAGGGAGCGATAATGACCGAAACGTTCTTTATCCCCACCGCCGACGCGAGATAGAAGATGTCTTCGATCGCGTCGTCTCCGACAGGCACGCACCCGATTGTAACCGCCTTGCCGTGGATCATGATGTCGCCGCCGAGCTTAGTGCGCCCGTCCTTCTTCGCACGCTCCCTATCAGATGCATTCGGATACGAAACCTTAAGAGAGAGATAAAATCTCGAATTGGGATTTAAGTACTCAATTCCATATACGCCCTCTGGTATTTGCCTATCGCCTTCACGCAGCTTAGGCCCTAATGTTCCACTAAAAGCCGTCATCGCATATTCACGAGGAGTCTTCCATCCCGGAGCATGAACCTCCACGCGGCGCTCATTTTTGAAAACCAGTATTCTAAGCTTCCCGCCCGAGATTTTTGCAGCCTCTTTTAGATGAGGCTTCTTCTTGAGAATTGCAGTAATACGACTTTCGACAGTGTGCCTCGAAACCGCAGCAATCGCTTTAGCACCTACAAATATCGCTACCGCCGCGACAAACAGAACGATTGCAATCGTTTTTTTCATTTTAGACATCCTTTTTATAATCGAATAAACATTAACATTTATCACCACTGCCAATTATACCACTTTAACTCATAAAATAAAAGCGCGGCATTCGCACCCAAAATCATCCAGCAAACTAATTAATCTTTACCAAAAGACATCGTAACCCTGAAGCTTCTTCTGTTTGGGTGAATTACGCAGATGCGCCCCCTAACATTCCTTGGGCGGGGGATTCTATTCGGACACTTGATTCCTTATTTACACGGAAACACTTCCGCAAAAGCATTATCGACACTATTAGTTGGACAATCAAGGTCAAGAACAATAGCAACTCGCTCCACATAGCTAGCGCATTTAAACCTATAAAACGATTCATTTGTCGATGTTTGACACAATGTATTACTCACAGCAATAGTAGAAGTACTATTCTGTATATACCCCTTTACAAATACCCATTTATCGCAGTCTACCTCTATTTTACCAGCAACCTTTAAGACATAATCCCCTTTCATAAGAGTTAGAAATAAAGCATTTCTCCCTGGTGCCAACGCGAGTTTTTCGGATGGCATGAATGTTAAATAAAAGAGTTGCCCATATATGTAAACTATTGGACAACAACAAAATAACAATACTGCTATTGCCATCGTCAACATACCAAGATGTTTTCTCCACAATTTCATATCTACACCTCTCTCCCTTATCGCTAATGGGGCCAGTCCCCCAAGCTATTTATCGGATACTACTAGCATCGTTATCCGCTGCTCTTAACCACTGTATTGGATTCGCTCCAATAGGTATGCCGTTTGTCGCGGATGTTCCTTTCATTTCGAATTCAGGTGACAGCAATTTCCCAAATACAGGGTGCATCTTCGACACAACTTCGGGGGTAGGCGGCGTATTCGTAATGACAAAATGAATTCCCCTTGCCAGTTCTCCATTATTCAATAGTTTTGAATCAATCGAAACGGCAAGGCCATCCATGCCGTTGGTCGCACAAATGGCATCAAGATTATCAAACATAAGCCGAATGTTTGGCGGCATAACGCCCAACATCCTCTCACCGTTCGAAACATAGCGAAACTCAGGAACCGGTACAGTTCCCATCTGTTCCGCTATTACCGCTTTCTCCGCATCATCTATCACCTTCTTGACATTATATGCCACGCTATAAGCCGACCCCTTCTCCAACCTCAAATCAAATATGTTCTCAGGCAATATCGCGTTATTCTCCTTATTTACAAGTATATTCACAATTTCAAAACGCCCTGGGATATGGAAGCACATGCCATTCCCGCAAAGAAGCACACATGCTATAAATATAATCCAATATTTCATCTGTAGAACTCATATGAAAATTGTCCGCTTTTTGTAATCACTCCACGGCTTTGCCGTACAACGTAACATCTTTTGTCGCCTTCACCTCTCCTGTGAATTCCAGTTTCTTGTATCGCCAATGGGGACAACTATGTGTCATATATCCACCTCCACTTTCACATCGTCCTCCTCTACACAGGGCGGAGTGTTCATTCGCGGAAGCTGTTCGCTCGGGCCAGGCTTGCCGCGGCAGCTTGCGGGATACCAATTCGTTTTCGCATCACCCTTCACTTTCGGGTTGAGCAACTGTTCCAGCCGCCGCACATCCAGCCGCAACTCTTTGTCGTCTCGTGGATGTTCACTCGCCAGAAACCTCTTCAGTAGCGCTACATCATCCCGCCAGACAACGACCCTCTTGCCGTTAATCGCCCACGTCGGCGTGAAGATGTCGGTCCGCGGCGTTTTCGCCCCGGCGTAAGTCAGATTGCCAAGAACATCTTTGGGGATCAAAAAAGAGGTTGGAAGCAATGGCGAATCGTGCGGCTGATAACGCGCCCAGCCATTGGTCACGACCTCCGGCATACGGCAGTTGAATGCCCAACAAGTAACGGGCCCCCCATACTTTGTATACTTCTCATCCGGCCCCATGTAAACATCCATGCGCCGATTGTCTTTCCGCTTGATAGCCTCCGCAAGTTCTTTCGCCCGCACCCAATAGGTCTGGCCGGGACGAGCCACACCGAATAGATTGCGATACGGCTCATTGACAATGTCCACTTTCTCTCCGACCGAATACGGAAAGACATCACGCCTTCCACTCCGTGCGGGCCAGAACTCGGGAATCCGAACGATCTCGCCGCCATCCGGTATCTTCAGTTCATACCGACAGGTCGCGCAAAGCACCCGCTCATCCATACGGACATCAAGTCTCATGGCCCGTAACTCTTCAACGGCTTTCCGCGCCCAGGTCAGATACTCGGCGATGTCGATTCCGGTGCCGATCAGGATCTTCTCCCGATACCAGGTCGATTCCCCACATGTCGGGCAACGATATTCGTACGGCTTGAACGGACCGCACGTGTTGTAGCATCGGTCAATATGTCGGTATGCCAACAGATTGAGCCATCGGACAAGGGCATATAAAGCTCATCAAGCCGCGCCCGTATCTCCGCCTGCGTCAGAAACTGCGCCGCGTCGAGAGAACAGACGCCCAGGATAGTCAAGCCAAACACGACCAGTGATCGTTTCATGTTCATCCAACAACCTCCTTGTCAAGCCAGAAAATTCATGACGAGGGACCGAAAGGGTGAGACCCTCACCCACTTTCCTGATGCGAACTCGCCCCTGCTTCTCTCCCCTATCACGAGCATTGCCAGCAATCTTGTCTTCCTCATGACGGCATGCAGTCTACCACATCCCACAGCCAACAGTCAAGCATATACAGTAATTATTGCTTAGCCGTTAATGGCTTCGCGCTTTACTATTGCTTGCTGCTTGCTATGTATAAATGCGGCCACGGATTTGGACAACCGTGCTCCACTTTTGATATGGCCGACTGCAAGCTGCGGCGGATGTCTGGAGCTCCTCCTCGGTCTCGACCCGCTACGGAGTTGTGACGCCTCTCATACTTAGACAAGTTTATTGATTTAGCCTGCCATGCCTCGACAGGATCACTGGTTGCTTACAATAACTCTCTTACGGCTACAATCCTTCGCGGGTCTCACTCGGAGGACTCCACTCCACCCGCCTTCGCTTTAAGTGGATGTTAAAATGGATGATTGTTTTTTATCGCTTCGTGTTTTATATGAATGAGATGAGATATATCGTCTCACTAAACGCTCAGCTCATTTATCGCGTCTTTTCTCAACGCCTCTCTCGTACACTTCCGAGTGTAAGCGTGCGTGGTCCTCCCCGGCACACATACTGTCTTCTCGACACAGCGTCAATCCTGTTTGGTCTAACGATTTGAATGCCCGAAGGTAGTTGGCTAAAGAAAAAACTGCCAAGAATGAAATTGGAAAAGCAAAAAGAAAAGCGAAGAGTTATGAGGAAGCGGGACGGGAGTGGAGCGCGTCGAGCTGAATGAGGCGAGCGAACGTGGTTCGCAGGTAGACGGTGGCAGACGCAAGTAAGACGAGGAAGGCCAGCATCCCCAAGCGAAGCGAGGGGTGCGCCTGACGAAGTATTACGCGGCGGATGGCGACGTATAACTGCGGGAGCGGTCGCGAGACGAATGGGAGCGAGACCGGACACTCCCGGCAAGCAACGGAGACGCGCTGTCGGAGCCGAGATTACGAAGAATGTAAGTTTGGTATCGTATGCTGTAAACGCGCTTTGTGCGACGCGACGAACTCCCACAGCATGACATGTGCGGCGGAGATTGCTGCCGCCAGCCGAGCGGACCCTTTTCAGATGTGGCGATTTGCGCTGGACTGCGACCCGAAGACGTACTCGTGTACGTCGAGCGGTCGCAAGGACGCGCAAATCGACCATATCAAAAGGTGAGCACGGTTGCAGCAACATCCGCCGCGATATGAACAGTCACGGGGAAATAAGGAATAATGAGATTGTACTCATTACTATTGCACAGAATGTTTCGTGACTAAAAGGTGGGGATGGGAGAATTGCGGAGGTTAGATGCGTTTGGTATACTATTCTCATTATGAAAAGAGTATTTTTATTTCTGATTACAAACATCGCGGTGATGATCACGCTCGGTATCGTCGCCAATCTCGCCTGCGCGTTTCTCGGGACGACCGTTGCCGAATTGATAGGTCCGGAATGGGCGCATCTGGCCATTTTCGCCTTCGTATACGGTATGTTCGGCGCTTTTATCTCGCTTCTCATGTCGAAGCCGATGGCCAAGTTCGCCTGCGGAGCGCGAGTTGTGGACGGAACGGAGGGATCGGCCGAGCGCTGGCTCGTCGACACGGTCGCCGATCTCGCCCGCCGCGCCAACATAAAGACGCCGGAGGTCGCCATTTACGAGGGTGCCGCCAACGCGTTCGCGACCGGCGCTTTTAAGAACAGCGCTCTCGTCGCCGTTTCGACGGATATCATGCGCCAGATGACGAAGGAGGAGCTTCGCGCCGTTCTCGGCCATGAAATCAGCCACGTCGCCAACGGCGATATGGTTACGCTTACGCTTGTGCAGGGCGTTCTCAACGCGTTCGTCATCTTCTTCTCGCGTATGCTCGCCCGGATTCTTTCGTCGAACGGCGAGAACCGCCGCTCTTCAAACGGCACTTATTTTCTTTTGGTGATCGTCTTCGATATAGTTCTCGGACTTTTGGCGTCGCTTATCGTCTTTGCGTATTCCCGTCGCCGCGAATACGCCGCCGACGCAGGATCGGCTAAACTTCTGGGTACGCCGTCGTCGATGATCGCGGCGCTTAAGCGTCTCGGCAATCTTCAGCCGGGCACTCTTCCCGATTCGCTTAAAGCCATGGGAATCGCCGAAGGTAAACGCACGTCGATTTTTTCGACCCATCCTTCGCTCGACGACCGTATCGAGGCGCTCAATAAATTTTATCTAAGTTAATTTTTTTTCTTCCCCTTAAAAATGAATTCAGAAATACTCGCAAGAATGGAGGGCGAAGTCGGCGCTTCGTCCCGCCAGATTTCAGCCGTTGAAAAACTTCTCGCAGAGGGCAATACCGTTCCGTTCATCGCGCGTTACCGCAAGGAAATGCACGGAAATCTCGATGAGGTCGCCATCGGCAAGATTCAGGAGCGTCTGACGTATTATACGGAACTTGAGTCCCGCAAAGAGACGATTCTCAAATCCATCGCCGATCAGGAAAAACTGACGCCTGAGCTCGAGAAGAAAATCCGCGAATGCTACCAGAAGTCGACTTTGGAGGATCTTTACCAGCCCTACAAGCCAAAACGCCGCACACGCGCCCAGGTCGCCAAGGAGAAGGGTTTCGGGCCTCTTGCCGAATCGATATGGAACGGCGACGAGGCGGCGGCTCTCGCGGCGTCGGATGAGGAGCTTCAGTTCGCGCGGGACATCATCGCAGAGCGCGTCGCCGATATGGCCAACGTGCGCGGCTATATCCGTCAGCTTTTCGCGACCAAGTCAACCGTTAAGAGCGAGGTCGCCTCGCCTAAGCCGACGGAGCCTACGAAGTTCGAGCAGTATTACGAATTTTCGGAGTCTATCTCTACGATTCCTTCACACCGCTATCTCGCAATCCGCCGCGGACAGAAGGAGGGCGTTCTCTGGGTCAAGCTGGAGCTCGACAAGGAGCTCGCGCTCGAAGGAATCATGGATCTCGTTTCCAAGGAGACGGCCGGGGTTTCGCCGCGCGGCGTTTGCGAGCGCCAGATTACGCTCGCCGCGGAAGACGCGTATAAGAGACTTCTGGCGCCGTCCTGCGAGGTCGATGTGACGGTCGACAAAAAGATGGAGGCCGATCGCGCGGCGGTCGAGGTTTTCGCCGAGAATCTCCGTCATCTTCTTCTTGCCGCGCCTTTGGGCGAGAAGGCCGTTCTCGCGATCGACCCAGGCATCCGCACGGGCTGCAAGGTCGCGATGATGGATTCTACGGGCAAGTATCTCGGCAAGACCGTGATTTATCCCCAGCAGAATCCCCAGGAAGCCGCTAAAGCGATCGCGATGATCGTCAACAAGTATCGCCCCGAGGCCGTCGCCGTCGGCAACGGAACGGCCGGCCGCGAAACCGAGACGTTCGTCCGCCAGACTTTAAAGAAGCTGCACGATCAGCATCCCGAAATTCCAACTCCAATGGTCGTGAGCGTCAGCGAGTCGGGCGCGTCGGTATATTCGGCGAGCGAAATCGCGCGCAAGGAATTTCCCGATCTCGATCTTACCGTCAGAGGCGCGATTTCGATCGGCCGCAGGCTTCAGGATCCTCTCGCCGAACTCGTCAAGATCGACCCCAAGGCGATAGGCGTCGGTCAGTATCAGCACGATGTCCATCAGCCGCTTTTAGGGTCTAAGCTCGACGAAGTCGTCGTAAGCTGCGTGAACGGCGTAGGCGTCGAGCTCAATACGGCCTCGGCCCCGCTTCTGGAGCGCGTTTCCGGCGTCGGCGCGTCGCTCGCCAAGGCGATCGTAGAGTGGCGCAACGAGAACGGCAAGTTCACGAGCCGTGAAGATCTGAAGAAGGTCAAGGGCTTAGGCGCGAAGGCGTTCGAGCAGTGCGCGGGATTCCTGAGAATCCGCGGGGCGAAGAATCCGCTCGATTCGTCGGCGGTCCATCCCGAAAGATATGAGCTCGTCAACAGGATGGCGCTCGACATGGGCGTCGGACTCGGCGAGCTTGTCGGCAATCAGTCTTTAGCCTCGAAGATCAATATCCGAAATTATATCACCAACGAGGTCGGCGAGCCTACGCTTAAGGATATCGTTTCCGAACTGGCAAAGCCCGGGCGCGATCCGCGCGCCGTTTTCGAGCCGCCTAAATTCCGCGATGATGTCACGAAAATCGAGGACGTCCGCGAGGGAATGAAGCTCGAGGGCGTTGTTACGAACGTGACGGCGTTCGGCGCGTTCGTCGATATCGGCGTTCATCAGGACGGGCTTATCCATCTTTCGGAACTGAGCGACAATTTCGTCACGGATCCCGCGAGCGTCGTAAAGGCCGGCGACAGGCTTAAGGTTACGGTAATCGGCGTCGATCTCGCTCGCCAGCGCATTTCGCTTTCGGCGAAGACGAATCCGACCGTCGGAGTTGCGCCGGTCAGGGGCGGGGCTGCGGTTTCGCGTGAGCCGCGAAAGGCGCGTACCTCGTTCGCGCCGAGTTCGGGATCTGGTTTCAGCTGCAATCCTTTCGCAAATCTGTAACCGTTTGCCGGGAACCGATGGAGAAGAAGAATATTCATTTTATAGGAGCGGGAGGCGTCGGCATGGCGGCTCTCGCCTTTTTGGCGAAGGCGCGCGGAGATGCCGTTTCAGGTTGCGACGCGTATTCATCGCCCCGTACGCGCTGGCTGGAATCCGTCGGAGTACCGGTGGCGACGGGCCATGATCCGTCTCACGTCAACGATGCCGACGAGATAATCGTAACTCCCGCAGTTTCCGCCTCCAACCCCGAGTATTTGGCCGCGAAGGCGCGTGAGGCGCTGGGGCTTGCGCGCGTCAGGTATCGCGGCGAAATGCTCGCCGAGATAGTGTCGGCACGTGAGTCGATCGCCGTTTGCGGTTCTCACGGCAAAACCACCACATCGACTTTTATCGCGAGGCTCCTGGCGCGACTCGGAGAAAAGGTCGTTTGGGCGATCGGTGGCGAAACGGGGGATTTTCCTGTTGCAGGTTCAGCTAACTGCGAACCTGACGAGGGCGTTCTCGTAGTAGAAGCTGATGAGTCCGACGGTACTCTCGCTCTTTATAGCGCCTCAACGCTCGTCGTCACCAACTGCGAATACGATCATCCTGATCATTTCAAGACATTTGAAGATTATCTCGCCTGCTACGACAAAGCGAGAAGCCGGGCGGGCGAAGTGATCGAGTCGGAGTCTCTCGATCTCGATGAATTCACGTCGCGCGAAGAGTTCGCATTTCTGTTGACATTGCCTCTTCATAACCGGAAGAACGCCCGCGCGGCGATCGAAATCGCGCTTAGACGCGGTTACGGCGCCGAGGCGATAGCTGAAAAGCTCTCTGAAATAGTATGCGATCTGCCAGATCGGCGATTCCAGAAAATATGGCCGGTTAAAGAGACCGACAATGTTTCCAACGGTACCGTAATCGTCGATTACGCGCATCATCCGACGGAAATGAAGTGCGCCGTCGAAATGGCGCGTCAGATAACGAAAGGGCGGCTCAGGGTTCTTTTTCAGCCTCATCGATATTCGAGGACGAAAGCGCTGCTGAATGATTTCGCTCCGGCGATGGCTCTGGCCGACGAAGTCGTTCTCTGCCCCACGTATGCGGCGTTTGAAGAGCCTTGTGAAGGCGGCGATATCGCCGATTTATACCTGGCCTGCCGTAAAACGCTTGCGCTCCGCGTCAGCCTCGCGAGAAGTTGTGCCGAAGCGTGGCGCCACGCGTATCTCGAAAGCGCCGAGGGCGATGTTACGCTTTTACTTGGAGCGGGCGACATCATAAAGCTTGTTCCCCGGGTGATTGAAGACTGTGAAAATGAAAAGTGTACGGCGGAAAAGAAGGACGTTTCCGGATTCTCGTTTTTTAAAACCGGCGGCGTCAGCGTAGGCGGCGGAGACGAGCTTGTCGTCGGTTGCGGATCGAATCTGTGGATAAGCGATTTGACGTGCGATACCGTTTATAAGCGGATTGACGCCTCTGAAAATACTGCGCTAAGTCCTGCCGGAAAATGTGTCGTGAGCGCTGGAACATTGGGGAAGGCGCTTTCGATACCATGGATGACCGGGATCCCGGGCACCGTCGGAGGTTGGGTTAAGATGAACGCCGGCGCGTTCGGACATTCCATATCCGAGAAAATAATCCGCGTCAAAGCGGATGGACGGTGGATATCTAAAGACGATTGCGCCTTCGGCTATCGGCACAGCGGAATCAGCGGCGTGATTGAAGAAGTGGAGTTTGAAAATCTCGGCGTTGACAATGCAGGAGCGTCAGATTATCTCAACCGCCGAAAGAGGTTTCCGCCGCGTACATGCGGAAGCGTTTTCAAAAACCCTCCCGGGGATTTCGCGGGACGGCTGCTCGAGGAGGCGGGAGCCAAGGCGCTTCGTGTCGGCGGCGCGTATGTCTGGGAAGAGCACGCCAACGTCATTGTTGCGGGCGAAAACGCGACTTCAAGCGACATATTGGCCTTGGCCGGACTGATGCGCGAGAAGGTGCGTTACAGATTCGGTATCGAGCTTGAGCCTGAGATAGCGGGTCTTTCGTTTTGATCTTATGATTGATTGGCATATATTTCATAAAAGCGAGACCGTCTCCACCAATACCGACGCCAGAGCGGGCCGCCACGGAGACGTGTTCATCGCGGATTTTCAAACGGCGGGCCGCGGACGGCTTGATCACAAATGGCTGTCCGATCGCGGTGAAAATCTCATGATGTCGGCCGTTCTTGATGTCGCCGCTCTTGATGTCGCTCACGCGGCGACTTTACCGCTCGCGGCGGGACTCGCCGTCGTCAAAACCGTTTCCGCGTTTCTCGGCGTTGAAGCAGATGTTAAATTAAAGTGGCCGAACGACGTTTATGTAACCGGATTGAAGATTGCAGGTATTCTCTGCGAGCGCGTCGGAGACAACGTCATCGTCGGCATCGGGATCAATGTCCGCCAGAAAAGATTTCCTGAAGAGATTTCAACGCGGGCGACTTCGTTGGAACTTAACGGTTCGGGTGCTTCGGTCGATGAGGTCAGAGATGCGCTCTTGAAAAATCTTTCCGCCGTTTACGAGGTTTGGGGGGACGGCGGGTTTGAAGCGGTTTATCCGGAAATTTCAGCCGTAGATTGGCTTAGGGACCGTGAAGTGTCCGTTATGCAGACCGATGGTGATTCCGAGCCGATCTCCGGCAGATGCGGCGGGATAGCTCCTGACGGTTCGCTTATCATCGACGGGCGCAGCGTCTGGGCGGGTGAAGCTCATATATGCCTGCCGCGCAATGTGTAATCATTGCGGGAGGAGCGGTTGTGTGATATAATGAAAGTCAAATTTAGAAAGGAGAATGATGAAAAAGTTTGTTTTTTTCGTAATCGCGCTCACTGTCGCCGCGTCTGCGTTCGCTCAATGGCCCAGCGGCGAGGTTGAGGCGCAGCGTCAGGCGAGGAGCGTCCATCTTCGGTGGGGCGATATCGTCAAGGATGCGACCGATGTGGTCGGGTATGTGAACGTGACCGAAAGTCAGACGAATTCCTACTATATGGTAATCGGTTTCGACGGCGGTTATATGGGGATTCAGAACGTCAACGGAAATCACATCGGTATTTTTTCGATCTGGGACCCCGTGGGGCACGAGTTCGATTTCAAGGCTAAGCCCGACGATGTCGTCGAGGGGTTGAGAGCAAAAGTCCTTTATAACGATCCCAAGGTACACGTTTCCCGTTTCGGCGGCGAAGGTACGGGCGCGAAGACGATGTTCCGCTACGACTGGAAAGTCGGCACCAAGGTACGCTTCAGAATAACCGCCGAACCTGACGGAGCCGACAGGATAAAGTTCACCGGCTATATCGGCGAAGGTGAGCGCGAAATGAAGATCGCGACGATTTCGCGCTTGAGTCACGGCAGGAAGCCGGTCGTAAGGGGCGTTTATTCGTTCGTCGAAGATTTCTGGCGCAACGGTCATTCGAAGACTCTTGTCCGCCGCGCCGAGTTTACCGGCTTTGCCTCGAGAGTTTCTCTCGCTGATAAATATACTCCCGTCTCGTCGGCCTGTTTTACCGCTGACGGCAATAAACTTATGACCATTGACGCGGGGCCCGTAAAAGGCGGCGGTTTTCTGCAGACCGGAGGCGATACCGCGAACAAGACCGTTCCGCTCGGCAAATGGTTTAAGTGCAACTGATTTTCTTTTCAGCGGGCGGTTTCGCCGCTGCCGTCGCCGTCTTTATTTTATCCGCAGCCGCGGTTGATAAAGGCGGCTCTTTTGCAATATCGATATTTGCTGAAAATTGATGCGTTACTGGGGGCGAATTTTTGGTATAATATGTTTTCAGAGCGATTTAATTCCATTTTGAAAGGGATATACATAAAATGAAGCGCGCTGACGTCGACAAAGTCCTTATTATCGGTTCTGGCCCTATTGTTATCGGGCAGGCTTGTGAATTTGACTATTCCGGCACCCAGGCTTGTAAAGCTTTAAGAGCTTGCGGTTACAAGGTAGTTCTCGTAAACTCCAACCCCGCGACGATTATGACCGATCCGGTTATGGCCGACGCGACATATATCGAGCCTTTGAACGAAGCGCGTTTAGAGCAGATTATCGAAAAAGAGCGCCCCGACGCGATTTTGCCTAACTTAGGCGGTCAGACGGGCCTTAACCTTTCGATGGAGCTCGCGAAGAAGGGTATTCTCGACAAGTACGGAGTTAAGGTAATCGGCGTTAATCTCGACGCGATTGAGCGTGGTGAAGACCGCGAGGTATTTAAGGCGACGATGGAGCGCCTCGGGATTGAGACTCCCCGCTCCGGTATCGTTCACACGGTCGAGGAGGCCGTCGATCTCGTCGAGAATAAGATCGGCTACCCCGTAGTCGTGCGCCCCGCCTACACGATGGGCGGCTCGGGCGGCGGATTTTGCTATAATGTCGAGGAACTCCGCACGATCTGCGCGCGCGGTCTCGATGCGTCGCTCACTACCCAGTGCCTTATCGAAGAGTCGATTCTCAACTGGGAGGAGCTCGAGGTCGAGGTCGTCCGCGACGCCAAGAACCAGATGATCGCCGTATGCTTTATCGAGAATATCGATGCGGTCGGCGTTCATACGGGCGACAGCTTCTGCGCGGCGCCTTTCCTTACGATTTCCAAGGAGCTTGAAGAAAAGCTCAAACGCGACGCCTTTAAGATCGTCGAGTCGATCGGCGTCATCGGCGGCTGCAACGTTCAGTGGGCCCACGATCCCAAGACGGGCCGCGTAGTCATTATCGAGATCAATCCTCGCACTTCGCGCTCCTCGGCGCTCGCTTCGAAGGCTACGGGCTTCCCGATCGCGCTTATTTCGGCTAAGCTCGCCGCGGGCTACACGCTCGACGAAATTCCTTACTGGCGCGACGGTAGCCTCGATAAGTATACTCCTTCGGGCGATTATATCGTTCTTAAGTTCGCCCGCTGGGCGTTCGAGAAGTTCCGCGCCGTAGAGGATCATCTCGGTACCCAGATGAAGGCTGTCGGCGAGGTAATGTCTATCGGTAAGACTTACAAGGAGACTTTCCAGAAGGCGATCCGCGCTCTCGAACGCGGCCGCGCAGGTCTCGGCTTCGCCAAGGATTTCAACGAGAAGACTCTCGATGAGCTTCTTAATATGCTTGCCGTACCTAACTCCGAGCGCCACTTCCAGATGTACGAGGCTCTCCGTAAGGGCGCGACGAACGAGCAGATTTTCGCCCGCACCGGCGTTAAGGGCCATTTCGTCAACGAGATGCGCGAACTCGTCGCCGAAGAAGAGCAGATTCTCGCTTATAAGGGCTCGCTCCTACCTGACGAAATGCTCGTTAAGGCTAAGAAGGACGGCTTCTCCGATAAGTATCTTTCGCAGCTTCTCGGCGTTCCCGAGAAGGATATCCGCGCTCAGCGCGTAAAACTCGGCTGCGTCGAGACTTGGCATAAGGTTCCCGTTTCGGGCGTCGAGGACCAGGCTTACTACTATTCGTCCTACAACGGCGAGAAGAGCGAAGTTGCGGTAACCGACAATCCCAAGAAGGTTATGATTCTCGGCGGCGGCCCGAACCGCATCGGTCAGGGTATCGAGTTCGACTACTGCTGCTGTCACGCGGCGATGGCTATGCGCAAGATGGGTTACGAGACGATTATCGTCAACTGCAACCCCGAGACCGTTTCGACCGACTACGATACTTCCGATAAGCTCTACTTCGAGCCCGTTACCGTCGAAGACGTTCTCCAGATTTACGAGAACGAGAAGCCCGCCGGCATCATCGTTCAGTTCGGCGGTCAGACTCCGCTCAACATCGCGCGTGGTCTCCAGGAGGCCGGCTGCAAGATTCTCGGAACTTCCGTCGATTCGATCGACGACGCCGAGGACCGCGATCTCTTCCACTCCATCATGGATAAGCTTGGCATCCCCATGCCTGAGTCGATGATGGCGAGCGATCTCGAAGGCGCGATCGAGTGCGCCAATAAGCTCGGCTATCCGCTCATCATCCGTCCTTCGTTTGTTCTCGGCGGACGCGGCATGGAAGTCATTTACGACGAAATCATGCTTAAGGAATATGTCGCGAAGGCTGTCGGCGTAACGCCCGACCGTCCGCTCTATCTCGACCGCTTCCTTTGCCACGCTATCGAATGCGAGGCCGACGCGCTTTCCGACGGAACCGATGTGTTTATCCCCGCGATTATGCAGCATATTGAGCTCGCGGGTATTCACTCCGGCGACTCCGCCTGCGTATTGCCGCCAGAGGGAATCAGCGATGCGACTAAGGCGACGATTCTCGATTATACGCGCCGTATCGCCAACGAGCTTAAGGTCGTAGGCCTCATGAATATGCAGTTCGCGGTTGAGGACGAGAAGGTCTATGTTATCGAGGCTAACCCGCGCGCTTCGCGTACGGTGCCGCTCGTATCGAAGGTCGCCGGCACTCAGATGGCCGGTATCGCCACCCGCCTTATGCTTGGCGAGACGGTTAAGTCTCTCGGTCTCGACAATAAGCGCATGATCCCTTACTTCGGCGTTAAAGAGGCTGTTCTTCCGTTCGATAAGTTCCCGGAGGTCGACCCTGTTCTCGGCCCTGAAATGCGCTCGACGGGCGAAGTTCTGGGTCTTGCCGAAACGTTCGGGCTTGCGTACTTCAAGTCTCAGGAGGCGGCTCTCTCGCCGCTCCCGACCGAAACGGGCAAGATTCTCGTCTCGCTTTCCGAGAAGCCCGCCGACGCGGCCGCCGCGATTAAGGCGTTCTCCGAGCTCGGTTTCGAGGTTATCGGTACGGACGGTACGATCGAGTACTTAAAGAAGAACGGAGTCGAAGGCTCGATTATCGCTAAGATCGGCGAGGGTCGTCCAGACGTTCTCGACGCGATTAAGAACCGCGAGGTCAAGCTCATCATCAATACGCCTTCGGGTCGCCGCGACGCCCGCGCCGACGACTGCCGCATCCGCCAGGCCGCGATCAAGTATAAGGTTCCCTACCTTACCACGCTCGCCGCCGCGCGCGCCGCCGCCGAGGGTATTTCGGCCGCCATGCGCGGTTTGGGCGAGGTCCGCTCGCTCCAGAGCTACCACGCTTCAATCTCGTAAAAGGGCCGGCTTAAGGCGGTGCCGCGTTTAAAATCCGTTTTCAATACAATACAGGTAATTAACAATCAAGGAGAAACGTTATGCAGAAGACCATCATCAAGAACGCCCACGTTATTTCACCTGATGTGGATATCGAGAACGCCACGATTGTCATCGAAGGCAAGAAGATTAAAACCGTCACCGCGAAGAAGGTTTCCGAGAAGGGCGCGGCTACGGTCGTTGACGTCAAGGGCCAGTATGTGATGCCCGGCTTCATCGATGTTCATACCCACGGCGCTCTTACGTACGACTTCTGCGACGCCGACGAGCAGGCCGTATTCAAGCTCGCCGAGGCCAAGCTTCAGGAGGGCGTGACCTCGTTCCTTCCGACCACGCTTACCGTTTCGACCGAGGAGCTGAAGGTAGCCGCCAAGAACGCCAGGAAGTACGCCGATGCGGGCATGCCCTATTCCAAGATTCCCGGCATCCATCTTGAAGGTCCGTTCATCAACGTCAAATGCTGCGGAGCGCAGAATCCCGCGTTCGTCCGCAAGCCCGCGATTTCCGAGGTTAAGGAGATTTCGAAAATCTATCCCGTTAAGATGATCTCGTACGCTCCCGAGACCGAGGGCGGCGCGAAGTTCGCCAAGGACTGCATCAAGATGGGCGTAGTGCCGAGCTGCGGCCATACGGGCGCCAAGCTCAGCGAGTTTATGCCCGCCTACAAGAACGGCCTCAGGCATCTGACGCACTTCTGCAATCAGATGACGCCTTTGCATCATCGCGAAATCGGCATGGTCGGCGCGGGCTTCCTGATCGAGGATCTCAACACCGAGGTCATCTGCGATAAGATCCACCTTTGCCCCGATATGCTGAGGCTCGTCTTCACGCGCCGCAATCTCGCCCATGTTCAGGTTATCACCGATTCGCTCCGCTGCTCCCACTGCAAGGACGGCTACGCGTTCACGATGGGCGGGCTCGAGGTTAAGCTCGAGAACGGCGAGGCGCGCCTCGTCAAGGGCGGCAACCTCGCCGGCTCCACGCTTTGGATGGGCATCGGTCTTAAGAACGTCCACGACGTCACCGGCATTCCGCTCAAGTCGCTCGGCAGAACGACCTCGTGGAACCAGGCGATCGAACTCGGTCTCGGCGACGAACTCGGCAAAGTCGAGAAGGGCTATACGGCCGATCTCGTTGTTTTAAATCCGCGCACCTGGAAAACTTCGGCCGTCTTCGTTGACGGCGAACAGCGGATATGATATAATATGCGCCAACGATTTGGAGGGATGGCTGAGTGGCTGAAGGCAGCGGTTTGCTAAATCGTCGTACGGTTTAAGTTCCGTACCGGGGGTTCGAATCCCCCTCCCTCCGCCAACTTCGGCTTCAGATCCGCAACGTTGGCGCATTTTATTTTCCCCCTCCCGTACGTGAGTTCAGTGCCGCCTGTTCTGCGGATGATTTTTCTTCCGCTGATTTTTCTGCTTGCATGATTTTTAAATTAGGCGTATACTATATGATATCATGACTTTGAGAACTAAATTTTCATTCGTGCGCTTTGCGCTTATGACTTCGATTTTTGCAGCAACCGCCGCGTTCGCTCAAGACGCGGGCGAGGCTGCCTCCGAAGCATCCGCTGAACTCGATCCCGCCCTTAAGAAGGAGATCGCCTATGTCGAGGCGCTCGTGGAGTACGGCTTCCCGGATTTCGCCGAGACCGTCATCGCCGAGACGAAGAAGAAGTGGCCCGAGTCCGAGGCGCTTTTCTTCGCGGTTGAAATCCGCGGCATGCTCCTTTTGGGCAAAGGCGAAGAGGCCGAGAAGATGATCGCCGCGCTTCCCGACAGGAAGAGTTCGAAATACTGGGCGGCCCGCCTCGAGGTGGCCAACGACCATTTCAACCGCGGGCGCAACGACGAGTGTCTCAAGATCTACGACGAGTTCTTCAAGAACATGGGCAAGAATCCCCCGAAGGAACTCGCCGACCTCGTCCGCAAGGGCTATTGGCAGCGTTCGCAGATTCTCGTTTCGATGAAGCGCTACAGGGAAGCCGCGCTCGATCTCCAATCCCTGATGGCCCGGGTCAACAAGAATTCCAGCAATGAAAACGCGAATATCTGGTGCAATGCGGCCTGCATGGCTGCGGATCTCTTTCTCCGCGTCGCCGCGGACGCCCCTCCCCAGAACCGCAAGCCGGATCTCGATCAGGCGAAGAAGATAATTTCGAAACTTCTCTGGGAACGCGAAAATTATGTATATTTCGGCCGGGCGATCGCGATGAAGGCCCACCTGGAACTTTTAAGCGGCAAATTGAACCGCGCCCAGTCGGTGATCGACGACTTCATGGGCGATCTGACCCAGATCCACGAGGCTCTTGAGAAATTCGATCCCGAGGGCAGGGAGGGGTATCTTAAACTGTCTCCCATGCCCCAGTGCCGCTATCTGATGGCCGATATGCTCTGGAGCGAGGCCAAGAAGGTTTTCGAGAAGGACGGTTTTGAGAAGGGTAAGCCCGTAATCGGCGATCTGCTCTTCGGCGAGAAGAACAAGTCGGGCAAGCGCAACGGCGCGGGCGCATACAATCACGCCCTCAACGTCTATATCCGTTATCCTTATTCCCCGTGGGCTTCAGCGGCCGAAAAGACGGTCGGCGAGATCGAGAAATTCGTTCAGGAAAAATTCGGAATGCCGATTAAAACCCAGATTACTCCGGCTCAGCGCGCCAAGGTCCGCGAAATGCGTTTCAGAAGCGCCTACGAGAAGTTCGGCTCCGGCGATTTCGAATCGGCCGTGGCCGATTATTTCGACGCGCTTTCCTCCTATCCCGAGGATAAGGAGTCCGTTTCGGCCGTTCTCAATATAGTCGACGGGTATTTCGCTCTCATCAAGCGCTCTTCCGACGAATCCAAAAAGGGCGAATGGCGCCGGAACGCCGATGCCGCCGCCGGGTACATTTCGGAGCGTTTCGCCGGGCATCCCGACGCTTCGATCATGAACGCCGCCGGCAACGCGACGATCGCCATCGCCAACAAGGAGAAGCAGCAGAACGAGCTCGCCCGCGCCGAAGCGCTTTACTACGCCTTCATCACCAACTACAGGCGCCATATCAACGCGCCCACCATGGCCGCCCAGCTCGGCGCCGCCGCGTATCAGGAAGCCGCGAAGCTCGATGACGCGCTCGCCGCGGCGAAGTACCGCGAGGCTCTGAAGTACTATCTCGTGATGGACGAGCTCTACACCAATTCTACGTTCTACGCCACCGCTCTTTCGTCGATCAGTTCGTGCTATCTGAAACTCGGCGACAAGCCCAGGTCGCTGGAGTATCTGAGGAAATACATCGACAACGAGACTAAGCCTCTCCTTAAGATGCAGTCCCAGATGCGTCTGGCGTCCATCTTCCAGAACGACGGTCTCGATCTTCTTAAGACAGCCTCGACGAACGCCACGAGCGAGGCCCTCAAAGCCCAGGAGAACAAGGCCGTCGTTTCGATCATCCGCGGCATCATGGAGTTCAAGAAGTTCATCTCGCAGGCTTCCGAGAAACTCAACGATCCGGCGCTTTCGAAGGACGAAAAGGAAAAATACCAGAAGCTTTACGAGACGGCCATGTTCTTCTCCGGATACTGCTGGAGCCGGCTGATCGAGCCTTCGCGCCGTCTTGAAATTTTCAAGTCCAAGAACATCGATCCCAAGAAGAACGCAATCGAGACGCTTGAGGCGTATGTAGCGAAATATCCCAACAGCGATCCGTTCTCGAAGCAGACTTACATTCAGCTGAGCGCCATTTACACGATGTCGAGCGACGTCGAGAATACGAAGAACGCGCTCGATCGCCTCAACAAGTACTTCCCCGGCTCTCCCGAAGCGCGCACCGCCTGGCCGCGTCTGGCCAAGAGCCTCGTCGAATACGCCGCGACCGTTACGGAGCCCGAGCGCAGACAGTCCGTCCTGAAGGAGTCTTCACGTATCTACAGCGATATGATCCGCTCCGATAAATCCGATTATCACGCCAACGATTTTGTCCTGGCGGGCGAATCTCTTATCGAAGCCGAAGACTGGAAACTCGCGCAGGAGGCTTTCGACAAGGCGATCGAGAAGGCCGGCACCAATATGATGACCGTCGTCGCGCGCGCCACGATCGGAAAGGCCAAGGCTCTGAAGGAGAAGGGCGAATACCTCTCGGCGCTCGCCGACATCGAAAAGTATTTCGAGAACAAGCGCCTCTCCGCCATGCCCATTTCGACGAACGCCTGTATGCTCGCCGTCGATATCGGCCTTAAGCAGGGCAAGATCGAGCGTGACGCCCAGATCCGCGACAATTACTACGCAGCCGCCAACGCGGCGCTCGCTCGCCTCAGGAATTACTGGGCCAAGGAACCCCAGTGGAAGCGCGATACGGTTGAGATCATGTCGGCCGATGCGCACCTCGCGCAGGCCGCCTGCGAAGAATCCAAGGGCAACGCCGAGAAGGCCGCGAGCATCCGAGGAAAACTCGCCGTTTCGCTCTATTCCTTCATTAACGCGCGCAAACCCGTCGAGGCAAAGCCCGAACAGGCTGAAGGATCCCAGCAGGTCCAGACCGGAGGTAAAACGCTCGATCAGTTTACTCCCGAAGAGCTCGCGATTCTTGAAGAGGCGTACGCGAAGTTCATTCCGACGCTCTTGACCCAGGGGGCCAAGCAGGCTTCCCGCGTAATCCAGTTCGCCGGCGAGTATCTTAAATATTTCCCCAACGGATCGAATATCGATCTCATCCGCCGCTCGATAAACGAAGCGGAGGCTTTAGGGGGCAAGGCCGGCGGGAAGGCGCAGAGCGTACCTCCTGCGGCCGAGGGCGAAGTGAAGTAAACGATAATTTTAAGGAGAAAATAAAAATGAAAAAACTCTTGATGACTGTTGCGGCAGTATTCGCGGTATCCTCCAGCTGGGCCGTAGTGGGCGTTATTAAATCTAACGGCGACGTTAAAAAGGGTGATATAAAGTGGAATTCCAGAGCCAAGGCCTACGAACTGAAGGCCGGCAAGGTAAGCGTTACGTACGCGCTCGACAAGGTTGATAGCCTCGAGATCGAGAAGCCCAAAAACTTCGACAGTCTTGTAAAGGCCGTCGAGTCCGGCACGGGCTCTTCGGCCGTAAAGGGTCTTTCCAACATCATCTCGGAGTACAAGATGCTTCAGTGGGATAAACCGGCCGTGCGCTATCTTGCAGAGGCTTATCTTCAGATGAAACAGCCCCAGAAGGCGTACGACACCGCCCGCATAATTCTCGACGAGGACATCACGTTCGCGTATAAGGGCGAAATCGCTCCCGTATACTGGCAGGCGCTCTTAGAGACCAACCGCAAGAGTATGCTCGAAAACTGTCTGAAGCACGCCGTTGCGGAGGGTTCGAGACCGCTCAGCGCCGAAGCGCTTTTGATGCGCGGCGATATCTTTCTTAAAGATAACGGCGATGGAATCGAAAACTGCCGCAGGGTGCTCATCGATTCGTATCTGAAGGTCGCGCTTATGTACAACGACGCCGATTGCGTCGTCCCTCGCAAGAAAGCGATGCTTAAATGCGCCGCGATGTTCGAAAAAATGGGTCTGAGCGACCAGGCCCAGAATATGCGCAACAACGCCGCGGCCTTAAATTGATAAAAATTTCAAACTGAAAATCAACTAAATTTCATATCCAAAGAAAAAAGGAATAAAACGATGAAGTTCAAGAAATCACTGATGATCGCAGCCCTTGTAGCCGGAACATGCGCAGTTCCTCTTTCCGACGCGTTCGCGGACGCTGCCGCTCCCGCGGCGGCCCAGTCTTCCGGCGGGCTTGAGCGCACCGACGGCAGCGGAAAGGTCGATTCCAACGCGTCAAAGGACGCCAAGAAGAAGGGCGGCGGTTTTTACGACATCGTTTTCGGATCGGGCATCGTCGGCATGCTTCTTTGGTTCGCGCTTTTCGGCGACGGCATTCTCGCCATCTATTTCTGCATCGACAGCTCCATTTTGATCAAGCCCGAGAAGCTCATGCCCCAGCGTCTCATCGATCAGGTCCAGAAGGCGATGTCCGAAGGCGATATCGTGGCGGCCATGGAGGCGTGCCAGAATACGCCTTCGGCGATGTCCAATATTCTTCTCGCAGCGTTTACGCATATTGAGGATGGTTATGAGACTATTCAGGAGGCTGTAACTGCCGCTTCTGACCTTGAGCAGGAAAAGCTCATGCAGCGTCTTACCTGGATTTCGGTCTGCTCCAACCTCGGCCCCTCGCTCGGCCTTCTCGGTACGGTTCAAGGTATGATTTTGACGTTCGACGCGCTCGCTGCCGGTAGTGCAGGTGACGCGTCCGCTCTCGCGGCGTCTATCGGTCAGGCTCTCTGGACGACGGCCGGCGGTCTTATCGTATCCATTCCTTCTATTACCGCGTTCTATTCATTGAGAAACAACGCCAACCGTCGTATCTTGAGAATGACCGCCGTAACTATGGAATTCCTCAACAGCCTCAGGAATGTTGAGGTTGCTTCCGATGAGAGCGAAGCAGTCTAACAGGATTGTTTTCTCGATTGAATTTGAAGGTTTATAATGGCTAGAAAACCTCAAGATAATCCGCAGCTCGACATGACGCCGATGATCGACGTCGTGTTCGAGCTCATCATCTTCTTCGTGGTTACTCTTACTGAGGCCCAGAAGAAGGACGAGACGATTGAACTTTCCAACGGCCAGCACGGTATGGTCATAACGGCTGATAGTTTGCCCGTCGAACATATGCAGATCGATATCGCCGCGTTTGATAAGGAAGGTCGCCGTCTTGCGAAACCGAGAATTTCAATGGGCGATCGCGATTTAACGCCTCAGGACGTTTATGACCGCGTTAAGGCCCGTTTGGAGAAATACGGTTACGAATTTCCCGTCCTTATCCGTGCCGACTTTGAAACGCCCCACAGCGCCGTGAAAACGGTGATGGACGCCTGTACCAAGGCCGGTATATGGAAAATCTCCTTTATGGCTGTCGCTGAAGATAAGACCGAAGGTAAACTTCGCCCTGGCTTTACGACAGGCAAACGAAAGAAGGGTAAATAATCGTTATGGCGAGAAAAACTCAAGAAGATCCGCAGCTTGATATGACGCCTATGATTGACGTCGTATTTGAGCTTATTATTTTCTTTGTCATCACTATTAAGCAAGAAGATATTCTTTCGCGACTGAACGTCAACAGACCCGCTCCAGCCCAGTCCGCCGCGCAGCAGACGAACGAGCAGGTCGAAGAAATTCAGGTCGGAAAGGCATTCGGAAGTTTCAGGAAGGGTGTTTATGTTTATAAGGGACGCGAATACAACATCAATCAGATCGGCACCGCGCTTAAAGATATAGCCGATATGTCGACCGACGCGCAGATCGTCATCAAGTGCACTCTCGACAGTCCCCATAAGGCATTGGTTGATCTGCTTGATATCTGTTACAAGTATAAACTCATGAACGTAAACGTCTTTTCAATGTAAGGAGTTGAAGCGATGGAAGAACTGAATGAAGAGGAAAAGATAGTCGATCTTCAGGCGATCGGCGAAAAGTTTGAGGAGAAAGGTTACTTCAGGCGCCTTAAGGACATGGTTAAGGGGCTTGGGATGCCTCGTAACACGCCGGAATACAAAACCGCGCGTATCGAGCTTCAGCGTCAGGCAGCGCCGCTGATCGCATTCGTTTCGGTCTTTCTCTTTTTTATCGTTCTTGTCGTCGTGACACAGATGCAGGAACAGAAGGAAGAAGAAATCGTCGTAACCCAGGTTCAGGAGCAGAAGCCCGAGGAGGAACCGCCGCCCGAAGAGGAGCCGCCGCCGCCCCCCGACCCTGAGCCGATCGAGGTTGAGGTTGAGATCGATGTTACGAATCCCGGACCGGTTTCCGAGATCACTCCCGTTCCTTCTCCGCCCGCGAAGCAGGTTTCAACAAAGCCCGCTCCGGTAAATTCCGTCGCGAACGTCATTTCACCCGTTTCCATGAAGTCGATGCTCGGATCGCGCAATCCCGGCGCGATCGGTGCGGCCACGCGCGGCGGCAACGGTTGGGGAGACCCTCGTACCGAGGCGTGCGTCCTTAAGGTTCTCTGGTGGCTTAAGGCGATGCAGGATCCCGACGGTTCATGGTCCAAAAACTCGTCCGGCCACAGAAACAAGGTGGCGAACGCGGCGCTTGCCATTCTTACATATCTGGCCCACGGTGAATACCCCGGTTCTCCTTCGCCCTACCAGAAGGATTTCGGTCCCGTCGTGATGAATGCCGTCAATTACCTGCTAAATCAGTTTCAGAACGATTCAAGGGGTGTTTGGATGAAAGGCGCCGACGGTAACGAGTACGCTTTTCTCATCGCGACATACGCCTTGTGCGAAGCATACGGCATGACCAAGAATCCTGATGTTAAGGACGTGGCTTTTGCGTGTCTTGAGCGAATCGTCAAGAATCAGGCGCCGACCGGAGGGTGGGACTACAAATTGAATAAAGCCTCCGAACGCGACGACGTTTCGTTCGCCGGATGGGCCATTCAGGCTCTCAAGGCCGGCAAGATGGCCGGCCTTCACCCCGAAGGTCTCGACGAATGCATTAAAAAGGCTATCCGTTGCCTTCAGACCCGAAATTTCAATAAAGGTACATTTAAATATACGGCCACGAGTAACAACCATCCCGGCCTGGCCGGTGTCGGTTGTCTGGCCATGCAGCTTCTCGGTTACGGTTCGAAGAGCGAGGTTTACGAGTCTCTTAATTATATGCGCGACTGGAAGCCGTCCTTCAACGGGGCCGACCTTCCGCACAACGGCAAGCCGAATTCAGGTAACGTCTGCCCCCAGTACTACTGCTATTACGCGACGCAGTGCAAGTATCAGGCCGGCATGAAAGAGGGCGCCTCGAAAGTCGATCAGCAGACCTGGTACGACTGGAATAAGGCGATGAAGGATCTTTACACGAAGAAAATCATCGATCTTGAAGAAAAGGTCAAAGACTGGGCAGGTCAGGAGCACAAGCAGGGATACTATAAGAACAACGACAACTACACCTCTCGTCCTTATATGGATTCCTGCCTTGCGGCTCTTCAGCTGATGGTGTATTACCGTTATCTGCCCACGACCCAGACTGCTGCTGCCAAGGAAAACGCCGCTGAAAGCGAGGATTCCTCCGAGAAGGCGGTAGACAAGGGAGACGTCAAGGTGACGGTTGATTTCTAATCGTTAACTTACTTTGAAGTTCTCCGTCTTTCTTGCTCTAAAATATCTGAAACCGAAACGCTCGGTAGCGTCGGTCATCACATGCGTTTCCATAATCGGCGTGATGCTCGGCGTTGCCGTGGTTATAATCGTCCGCAGCGTGATGACCGGTTTCGGGGATGAGTGGCGCGAGAAGGTGCTGGAATTCAAGCCCCATGTTTCGGTAATGGCGCAGGGCGGCCGGCTTATCGCCGATGAAGATGACTTCGCGTCGGAACTGGCCGAAATACCCGGCGTAAAAAACGCCACTCCAGAAATAGATTCGAGAATTCTTCTCTCGTACGGCAGCCGCGTTCAGGCGCCTGTCGTGATCGGGCTCAGCGCCGGCGCTTTTCGAGGAGCGTACGACATAGGCGAACCCGTCGCCGGCTCTTTCGATCTCGAACCCGATTCGCTCGTTATCGGACTAGAACTGGCCAGGTCTCTCGGCGTATGGGTAGGCAGTACCGTCACCGTCTGCGCGCCTCCGCTTCCCAACGAGGTTTTTCTGCCTCGGAAGTGGAAAGTCACCGGAGTTTTCCATTGCGGTCATTACGATTACGATACGGGTTACGTTATAGCCGATATAGATTCCGTGCGCGATCTGATGGGGATGGAAGAAGGGGTTTTCGCGATTCACCTGAGAACGGACAATCCTACCGACGAAAAGGCATTCGCTCGAATATGCTCGAAAATCGACTCTCTTTCCCGCGGCTTTAGAACTCTTACCTGGCGTGAAGCCGACAAACAGCTTTTCGACGCGCTCGCGGTCGAGACTAATATGACGGCGATTCTGCTTTTGCTCATATCCGTCGTCGCGCTTTTCTGCGTTATGAACACTCTTCTGGTGCTGACGGTTCAGAAGACGCCTGAGATCGGTCTTCTCAAGTCCCTCGGATTCGGAAAACTTCAGATAATGGGTGTGTTTTTGGCCCATGGTCTCATACAGTGCACGTTCGGAGTTATTTTGGGGCTCGCCGTCAGCTGGGCGATTCTTTCGAATCTTCAGAATATCGTCGAACTGCTCGCGAAAATGGGCATGGAGGTGTTTCCCGCGTCGATCTACCAGTTGAGCGAAATACCGTGCCGCGTCGTTCCGTCCGATGTGGCGTACGTTGTCGTCATAATTTATGTTTTCGGCCTTCTCGCCTCGCTTGTTCCCGCGATGCTTGCGGCCGCGAAGGATCCGGTAAGGGCTTTGAACGAATAAGGCGGGTGCGATGTCGGTTCTGGAAGTAAAGAGCATCAGAAAAAACTTTAAGATCCCGGGCCATAAACCCGTGGAAGTTTTAAAGGGCGTTGATTTTTCGGTCGAGAAGGGCGAGCGTGTCGCGATTGTCGGACGGTCGGGTTCCGGGAAGTCCACGCTTCTTCATATTCTGGGGGGACTATTGAAGCCGACTTCCGGCGAGGTCAGGCGCTGCGGAAACATCGGGTTCGTTTTTCAGGCGTATCATCTCATGCCCGAATTGACCGTGCTTGAGAATGTTTTTCTTCCGACGATGGCCAAAAACATAAAGAAGGCCGTTGCGCTCGCCAATGCGAAACGCCTTCTTAAGGATGTCGGTCTCGAAGATCGGATGGATCATCTTCCCGGCGAACTTTCCGGCGGAGAGCGCCAGAGGGCCGCTCTCGCGCGCGCCTTAGTGACCGACCCCGACCTCGTTCTCGCCGACGAGCCGACCGGCAACCTCGATGCGATGACCGGCGCCGAGATTCTGAAAATGCTTACCGAATTGTCGAAGAGCGAAACCGCGCTCGTCATGGTCACCCATTCAAAGGACGCCGCCGATGTCTGCGACAGGACGCTCGTTCTCGAAAACGGAACGCTTAAATGAAGTAATCTACACTCAGCTCCGATTATGGTATAATGTTGGGGCCAAGAGATATACGGAGGGTAAAATGAAAGCAAGAAAAATGAGAAGTAATCTGATGGTTGTGGCGCTTGCCGCGACCGTAGCGGGTCTCGGTCCCGACGCCCGTTGCGCCGAAAAATTCACCGCGAGCGCAGTTTCTCCCGACGGAAAAAACAAGATAAGCCTAAGCTTCAACCCGCTTGCGTATACCGTGACGCGCGAGGGTAAGACCGTCGTCGCTAAGACCGCCATCGGAATGACGATTAACGGCAGGGAATTCGCGTCGTGCGCGAAACTCCCCGAGGTGAAATCCGGAAAGATCGGCGGTTTCGCCGACGCGCCCGTCTACAAAAAATCTAAAGTCGATCTCACCGCGAACGAAACGCTCGCCGATTTCGGAAATCTGGCCGTCAGGCTCGTCGCGCGCAACGACGGCGTCGCCTACCGTTTCGAGTCTAAAATGGACGGCGAGATCGTCGTAAACGGCGAAAAGGCGTCCTTCACGATTCCGAGTTCCAAGTGCAGGACCTATGTCAATTTCAGTTACGGCAGCGGATTCTGGGATAAGGACGGGATGCTGAAACCTGATATGTTTCAGAACAGCTGGGAGAGTGTTCCCGAAGAGCACAGCGCGGGAGAGCTTAAGGTTCCTGCCGACAGGATCGGTTATCTGCCTTTCGTCTACACTCTCGAGGACGGAACGGCCGTATGCGTCAGCGAGTCCGATCTTTTCGACTATCCGGGCTGGAACTTCGATGCGGTCA
This sequence comes from Kiritimatiellia bacterium, assembly GCA_045630425.1. Taxonomy (GTDB): domain Bacteria; phylum Verrucomicrobiota; class Kiritimatiellia; order RFP12; family UBA1067; genus UBA1067. Next base: position 36,468 of record JAZQTB010000029.1, read on the forward strand.
CCGTCGCGGCCGATTCTTCCGTCAAGGTTGAGGGCGCGTTCGCCAAGATTCCCGAAAAGTACATATATATGAACTGGGGTTCCGAAAAGCCTTACAGCGAGAAGCGCGGTCTCCGTTTTGAGCGCGTCACAAAGCGCGGTGATCATCTCGTCAAGACCGAAGGTACGCGCACTTTCCCGTGGCGCGCGTTCATGCTTGCCGACAACGCCTCCGAACTCGTCGCCAACGATCTCGTTTGGTCGCTCGCCGCACCCTCCGAGGGTGATTTCAGCTGGGTCAAGCCCGGCAAGGTCGCATGGGACTGGTGGAACGCCTGGAATCTCCAGGGTGTTCCCTTCAAGTCAGGCTGCAATACGAAGAGCTATGAGTATTACATCGATTTCGCCGCGAAGAACGGCGTTGAATACGTGATTTTCGACGAGGGTTGGAGCCAGAAACTCAACATCTGGAAGTACAATCCCGAAGTTGACGTCGAACACCTCATCAGGTACGCCGAGAACAGGGGCGTCGGCATCATCCTCTGGATGGCATGGGCCCAGATCGTCGGCGAGGAGGAGCGCGTCGCCAAACACTTCGCCAAACTCGGGGCTAAGGGCTTCAAGGTCGACTTTATGGATCGCGACGACGCCAAGTGCGTCGAATTCCTCCGGAAGTTCGCCGCCGTGTGCGCCAAAGAGAAGATGCTCGTCGACTATCACGGAATGTTTAAGCCTACAGGCATGGAAAGAACTTATCCCAACATTCTCAATTTCGAGGGCGTTCACGGTCTCGAGCAGACGAAGTGGTTTAACAACGGATACGATTTTCCGAAGAACGACGTCGGCGTTTATTTCGTGCGTATGAGCGCGGGCGCGATGGATTACACGCCGGGCGCGATGGATAACTATACCCCCGGCGCTTATAAGGGAATCAACCGTAATCCCGGTTCCGTAGGCACCCGCTGCCGCCAGATGGCGATGATGACGATGTATTTCGCGCCGCTGCAGATGCTCTGCGACTCGCCTACGAAATATGAGAAGAACATGGAATGCTTCTCGTTTATGGCGAAGACGCCCGTCGTCTGGGATGACACGGTCGGCATCGCCGGCGATATCAGGAATTTCTCTTACGCCGCCTGCGCACGCCGTAAGGGTGATGTCTGGTATGCCGCCGGAATGACCGATTCCAACGAGCGTGAAGTCGAAGTTCCGACCGACTATCTCGACAAGGGCAACTGGATCGCCGAAATCTTCCGCGATCATCCCGAAGGCAACACTAAGCCGACGCTCTACATCCACGAGACCCGCATAGTCAAGAAGGGCGACAAGATCGCGCTCAAGATGGCCAAGGGCGGCGGTTATGTGATCCGCTTCAACCGTCCGTGAAACGATCCGCGGAAACATCCGAAGTCAGGGGCTTTCATAGAAGAATGAAGGCCCCTTCTTTTTCAGTTGTCGGAAAATGAGTTAAACACATCGAGCTGAAAATTTGATATAATATTCGTCACATCTGTGTTTTATCAGATGTGCGCCAGGTTTGGAGAGGTGGCTGAGTGGTCGATAGCGGCGGTCTTGAAAACCGTTGACCCGCAAGGGTCCGGGGGTTCGAATCCCTCCCTCTCCGCCATCAATTTTCTACAAATAGAGAGAGTCGCCGAAAGGCGGCTTTTTTGTTTTTAGGATTTCCCCATATTTTAAAGGGATTCTCGCCTTCTACCCAAACGGGCGCGTCTCTGTTGCACTTGTTGGAAAGCATCTGTAAGGCGAATTCTCCGGTTTTTCTCTATTTCTCTCTCTTCAATAAGAGAATCGCGTACGGCGTTATTACCCAATAAAATAAGGGGTTTTTGAGGTGGTGCCCTTTCAACAGAGATGAGGGTAGAGATGGCGCAAGGAGAGAGAGTGTGTCCTTTACCAGTCTCTATGGGTATGACTAATTTTCTATTGTGGTTCATTTTAGATGTTGTGGAATGCTGTAATAGTTTGCATAGATGAGTGTAATATTAAATCCGAAAAAAGCGGGACAAACAGGCCTTTGGCGAACAGATAAATACGGTGTGAGGATGCTTGTAATTGGACTGGATAATCCCAGGCGATTACGGCATCATACCTAATCGAAAGGAGAAACTGGAATGTTAGAGCCAACACCAGAATTGAAATCTGAAATCGGCAGCCTACAATGGATGAACGATGAACAACTCAAGAAAATGTATGCGGAGCTAATTCCGGATGCTCAGAACTGCGCGAGAGAGGATGTCTTGCGTTCCTTGATCGCCTACCGCCTTCAGGAGCGATTCTATGATCTTACGCTTTCCGAGTCGAGCAAGAAGATGCTTGCCAAAACAGTTGAGGGCGATAAGCTGATGCGCGCTTCTTGGGAGGCAAGGAAGCCGTCAAAGCATAGACTTGTCAGAAACTGGAAAGGAGTCGATTATGAGGTTACAGTGCATACGGACGGTCGCGTAGAGTTCGACGGAAAGATGTATCGATCCCTCACGGCGGTTGCCAAGGCGATTACAGGTTCTCATTGGAATGGCCCAGTATTCTTTGGAGTGAAATAATGGAAGATAATATTGAATGCAAAAGGTGCGCAATTTATACGCGCAAATCGACCGAGGAAGGTCTAGATAAAGAATTCAACTCGCTTGAGGCTCAGTTTGATGCATGTAATGCGTACATAATAAGTCAGGCTTCTCAAGGTTGGAAACTCATCAATCGGAACTACAACGATGGCGGTTATTCGGGTGGCAGCACTAACCGTCCGGCTCTTCAGCAACTTCTTAAGGATGTAGCAGAAAAGAAAATCGACGTTGTTGTCGTGTACAAGTTTGACCGCATCAGCCGTTCGCTTTGTGACTTCATGGAGATGACAAAGCTATTTGAACGATATAATGTAAGTGTAGTTTCAGTTACCCAGCAGATCGATACTTCTTCATCAACTGGGCGAATGATTGTTAACCTGCTTATGTCCTTTGCTCAATTTGAGCGAGAGATGACATCTGACCGCATTCGCGATAAGATGGCAGCTTCACGCAAACGCGGGATGTGGACGGGAGGCATCGTGCCTTACGGATACAAGAGTGTTGACCGAAAGCTTGTCATTGACCCGGAGAGAGCCAAGGAGGTCTTGTATGCGTTTGAACGATATGATTCTTGTAAATCATTCTTGGGTGTTGTTCGTTCTTTAAGGACTAACTTCGGAAAACGGCGCGATGGCAACGAGTGGAACGTGATGAGTGTTCGAAGCCTTCTAAAGCAGGCAATCCCCGCCGGGAAGATTCGTGACCCCAAGACTGGGGAATTATACGATGGTCAGCATGAAGCCATTGTGCCGATGGATCTTTGGCTGAGGGTTCAGAAGTTCTTTGAGGTGCGCCAATCGACACGAATACAAAACAGAAGCGAATCAACCGCCCCTCTGAAGGGTTTTCTTAGGTGTGGTTATTGCAATGGAGCAATGGTGCCCACATGGTGTTATAAGGGAACAAAGAAGTTTCACTATTACCGTTGCAGTAAAACACAGAAGAATATGGTTGATGACTGCAACATTAAGAACATTTCAGCAAGTGTTGTCGAGCATGAGGTGTTTATGTCCTTCTCGAAAACATTAAACAACGAGTTCTTCCTGCAGTCCCTCGCAGCCGATTGCAACCTTTCTGTGGAGCAGTTGCGTGGTCCGGCTAAAGCCTTGGCTGAAGATGTTATGAGGATGACCGACGCACAGCTCAAGCGCGTTGCCGAACAAATGTTTAGGCAGGTTGAAATACGGAGAGATGGTGTAGACCTCATTCTTTGGGGTCAGGGTCTTGTAAGGTACTTTACGAAAGGAATAAAAAAATGAACTGCGATAAACTCCTAGTCAAACGATTCAATGAATCGGACTTCATCATTCATTATGTCTGCGACCTTCGGGCTCAGAACGACAGAATACAGTTCGTGAAACAGGATCAATCAGGGAAACCTGAAAATCCCGACGAGATGCCTGCAATCTGCCGGATTGGGCGCGCACACGCCATACTCGATATGATGGCATCGGGAACATATACAAGTAGAAGAAATGTAGCCGAAGCCCTTAAGACAACAACAGCGACCATCTCGCGCATTCTGAATTACGCCTTCATTTCCCCGGAGATCATTGAGCGTTTTCTTGGAGGTGAAATTTCGTCGGCTGACCTAACAAAGGTAGCTTCACAAGTCCACATGGTTCCATTCTGGGCGGATCAGCACCGTCTTATCGGAATTTCGTGAATTTCGATAGTTGAGCATAGCGACATCCTTTCTTCTTTTTGCCGTCTTTGACGGCATTTTTTATTTTATTTTATCAAACATTATGTTTGTTTTTGTAAATGGGCTTATGATATAATGATAAACAGAAACTTGGAGCATGATATGACATTGAATTATGACAACCTTTGGAAATTGCTGATTGATCGTAAAATGACGAAGACTGAAATGCGAAAAGCATCTGGAATTTCAACGGTCACCTTGGCAAAGATGTCAAGAGGCGAGCCCGTTGGCGCTCTCGTGCTTCAGAAGATATCTAATGCCTTAAAATGTGATGTTGGGAGTATTGTGAGTTACGAAACAAGGAATCTGCCATCGCAAGAAATCAATGAATAAATAGATGGTGATTGGGAGGAAGTATGCAGACCGAAAAATTAGCTAAATTAAACAACGCTACTGCCGTGTTTGATAATATTGAAAAAATGGTAAAAGCCGAACGTCTTCTTGAGAGCCGACTGGAATCGGCTTGCGAGAAGAACGAATGGATTGCTACTGCAAAAATACTTTGCGGTACGGAGATGGGGTCGTTGGTCATTGAGAAATTTTCAAAAGAGCCGATTGATGCTAAAGATCGCCGGGATGCATTCATGAGCCTCTGCGATTTTGTCATCGAGGAGCTGAACATTCATTATATGGAGAACGAAAAAGTCTTCACCGAGGACGCGGAGACGATTCCAAATACCATCAATCCGTATCACTATACGATCACGGCGAAGATCGATATAAGCGAATGGATGAAAAAGATGTCGGATTAAAAGATAATAATCTAGGAGTTTTTTTTTTATGAGTCTCTTGCCGTCCAATCCCCTTATTAATTATGCTCAACAGTGCATGATAGGTTCTATAGAACAACGTCGCGTATTCAATGAAGAACCGATGTTTGTAAAGCAGTTGGAAGTAATAGAGGTTAATAATGACGACGATGTTCTTGAGGCTATTAAGCATAAATTTCAGGCCGAGGAAAATAGACATAGATGGATTTTTGATGACATTGTCGGTGAAAAAGAACTTGAGGAATATGAAGCACAATCCGTTCGCATTAGTTCGCAAGAAGTGCGAATTCTCACATCACCCCAAGGCTATCCATTCGCAAAAGTGCGAACACTTGCGAACATATCTGCGAACGAATAAAACGAGAGAGAAAAGATAATAAGTTATAAAAAGAAATATATATTCTTACTATTTTTATCTTTTCTTATCTTTTTATTCTTTGTTCGTTCGCACATTCGCATACACCCCCTTGCAAGACGCTTTTAGGGCATGTTTGTGTGTGCGCTATCGCGTGCGCGCGAGTGAGAGATTGAGCTTTGTTTTGAGATGAAGTTTTTTATTTTTTTCGAGACAACCATATGAAGTTGCGACAGATAAATACGGTAGAGTCTCAGAGTTGCGCATTTACGCCCAGCTGTGGGGTTTGCGAGCTTAGGGAATTGCAGGACTTACGCCCAGAGGAGATGCGATGTGAGGCGTTCTGGGGGCGTTTCTGGCAAACCCCACGGTTCCTCCCTGAAAGAAATCTAAATCTAGGGCGCGGGAAGGAGCGGGCTTATTAAAGAGACTTTCTTTCAAGAGAGAGAATTTCAGAAAGGCATAATTTATGAAGGAATTGACCTATGCTACGGTGTGCAGCGGCATTGAATGTATGTCGGAAGCCGTAAGGCCATTGGGAGGTTGGAAACCAGTATTCTTTGCCGAAATTGAACCATACCCATCAGCGGTACTAAAGGCAAAATACCCTCAAGTTCCCAACCTTGGCGACATGAGCCGAATTACCGTAGGCAAAGATGGAGAGATTACAAATGGAAACACAACTATCAAACTCCCCGAAGGAGGACTTGATGTCCTTGCCGGGGGATGTCCGTGTCAGGACTTCTCAATCGCAGGACTCAGAAAAGGTGGAGCCGACAAAAGCGGAACAAGATCAAGCCTCTGCTTCGACTTTGTCCGCCTTGTCCGTGAAATACAGCCTCGATACGTCCTCTTCGAAAACGTACCCGGCATGTTTACCTCTCACGAGGGACGAGATTTCGCCCACTTCATCTTGGCGCTTCGGGACTGCGGGTATGCTCTCGCGTGGCGTGTTCTGGACGCGCAATTTACCAGAGTGGACGGCTTCGAGCGGGCTGTCCCGCAGCGTAGGCGGCGTGTTTGGCTCGTCGGTGTGCGCTTTGTCGGACATTCTGGAGTCGATGTCGAAGCGGCTACTCAAATACTTTTTGAGCGTAAAAGCGCTCTCGGGGATTTGCCGCCGCGCAGAGTTACGCTCAAAGAAGCTGCCGACCTTGCTCGAAAGAGCGATAGATTACATGCTCGGGTGGTGGAAGCAACACCCGAAACTGATGATGGATTAATTGCGATTGATGGGGATAAGCTTAAGCCTCGCCTTGATCAACGCAAAGGCGGCAATGGGTTCGGCATCAACGAAGAGAATGTCGGCTACACATTGACGGTGGTTGACAGACACGGTGTTGCCGTTAAGGTAAAGCAGAAGGAAGAATGCTTTGAAAATCGCCAGAGTGATGCACGGACGAAACCCACGGATGTAAGTCCTTGCATTGGGGCAACGCGGAACGCGAGTGCCGATAATAACAATCCGCTTGTGGTTCACGAACAGGCTGAGAAAACGATTGGGGTTGGAAGAGATGTCTACAACTGCGGCAAGAACGCAAAGTTCGGATTTGCTCTCCACAAGGATGTTCAGCCGACATTAACCGCAAAGGAGGATGGCGGCGGAGCGGTCTGCGTTGAACGCGAAATTGAGTCGCGAGCATTCAAGCTTGATTCAATGGCGGCAAATTCTATGAAGTCCCCTAATCCCAAATCGGGAATTCACGAAGTTGGCGTTGCCGGATGTCTTGATACGACGGTGCCGCAGCCTTCAAAGAATCAAGGCGGAACAGTTCTTGTGCATGAGCGAATTGCTGATGGCATATCGTTTGATGCTAAAACAGGCTTTCCAGTTTCAAAGGGAATTGCGCAAACACAAGTAAATGGCACATGCCCAGGGCATAGAACCGGCATTGTCGAAACGTCCATTGCCTTTGAGCCTGGCATCGCAACGCGTGAAGGTTCAGAGCATCGCTTTGTTGAAAGCGTTTCGCCGACTATTCGTGCGGATATGGGTGACAATCAAACGGCGGTTGCAATGGCGTATGATGGCTATAACCAAAGTGGCCACGACGAGGTGTCACAGACCTTACGAGGCGTAGGCAACAGCGAGGGCGACGATTGTACGGTTAAAGTCGCAATCAGACAGCAAACTGAAGCTGCCACCTCGCTCATTAGACAAGAAAAGCCCGGAGGAGGCAAGGGACAGCTTGTAGCAGACAATCGCTCCCAATGTCTTGGCACTGGTAACACACAGACGCTTTTCGTGAAAGACCCGAAAGACGATGCTGATGTAGATGCAGAGATTAAATCAATGCGCTATATCGTTCGCCGGCTTACACCGAGAGAATGTGAGCGTTTGATGGGGCTTCCGGATGGCTATACGATACCCGTCATGGAAGTGACTGACGAACTTGTAGCGGAATTCGTGGAGATTCACAACCGGTACGCCGCAATAATGGCCGCGTATGCTGGTAAGAAACCGCCAAAACCGAAAACCGCGAAGCAGGTTAGGAAGTGGCTTGAGAAAATCGCGAACCCTGAAACCTGCCCCGACGCTCCGCGCTACAAAGTGTGTGGAAACGGCTGGGCGGTCAATTGTGCAAGATGGGTTTGTAAACGCATTCAGGATGTAGACGAAAAAGGAGAAAATAAATGCAGATAGTCGAACTTAAATTAGAGGAAATAAAGCCCTATCCAAACAACCCACGGGTCAACGAGGGTGCAGTTGAGTCTCTTGCAAATATCATCAAGGAACTTGGGTTTCGAAATCCCATTCTCCTCAACAAAGACTATGTCATCATCGAGGGACATACCCGCTGGGAGGCGTGTAAGCGTCTTGGCATGGAGAAGATTCCTTGCATTATCGAGGATGACCTTACCGAGGAACAAGAGAAAGCGCTGCGTATCGCGGACAACAAGGTTGCAGAAATTGCCGAGTGGGATGAGGATAAACTCAAGGTTGAGATGAAACTTTTACAGGAAGCGGGATTCGACCTCTCGCTTCTTGCTTTTCACGATGATGAGCTTGATGCGCTGCTTGGCGGAGAAACGAATCTCGTCGGCGAAACTGAACCAGATGCTGCGCCAGAAGTACCCGAGGTTGCTGTTTCTCGCGCAGGCGAAATATACGAATTAGGCCCCCACCGCCTCCTCTGCGGCGATTCGACCAAAGCGGAGGACGTGAAGAAGCTTGTTGGCGAAGATGAGATTGATCTCTGGCTTACCGACCCTCCCTACAATGTTGCCTACGAGGGCTCGAACGGGCTTACCATCCAGAACGATTCGATGGAGGATACAAAATTCCGTGAGTTTCTTAGAACGGCATTCATGCTTGCTGAAAAAGCACTGAAGCCAGGCGGCCCATTCTACATCTTCCATGCCGACTCTGAGGGATACAATTTCCGTGGAGCTTGCCATGATGTCGGCTTTCGCGTCCGCCAATGTCTCGTCTGGAAAAAGAACGCGCTCGTTTTGGGGCGTCAGGATTATCAGTGGATTCACGAACCCTGCCTCTACGGATGGAAGGATGGTGCTGGACACGAGTGGTTTGGAGATCGTTCGCAGACAACGGTGATGGAGTTCCAGAAGCCCAAGAAAAACGATGTTCATCCTACGATGAAACCGACTGAAATGCTCGTTTATCTGATTCGCAATTCCAGTCAGCGAGGCAACATCGTTCTTGATACCTTTGGAGGATCGGGTTCGACTCTTATTGCCTGTGAACAAACTTCCCGCGTCTGCCGAACGATGGAACTTGACCCTAAATATTGCGATGTTATTCGCCGCAGATGGGCTGAATTCAAGTTTGGCGAAGGATGCGATTGGCAGGCGGCAACTCCGGCGCTTTCTACTGGTGAAATGTGTGCAACGGAGACAACAGGAGGATAACACAGGAGTAAACGTGCAACGGAAACACACTCATAGAGAGGTGGTTTTCTTATGGCATATCGGGCTATAAAAGTTCGATATGCCGCGATAAATCGCACTTTTCTTTTGGTGAGACCTTGGAAAGTCATGTGGATCACAACTTTAGACAGGTTTATACACTACTTTAGACGACACAACAAAAGATAGGAGACAAAATGATTAAAACTAGTGAGTTTTGCGCAGTCGGTCACCCGGATAGAACTTGCGATTATATTGCAAGTTATCTGCTCGACCGATATCTTGAAAAAGACCCTTATGCGCGGGTTGCGCTTGAGGTGCAGTTGAAAGACACATTCTGCACGGTGTCTGGTGAAGTGTCCTCCCATTGGAACTTCACGGATGAGGAAATTGCTTTGTTCTGCCGTGAAGCGATAAAGGAAGTCGGCTACACGAGGGACTATCAGCGGATATTCGGTGAGGACAATGCGATTTGCGGCGATGACGTTAAAGTGACACTTCATATTTCAAAGCAGTCTCCTGATATTGCCCAGGGCGTTGATTCTGACGGTTGGGGAGACCAAGGGATATTCTTCGGCCTTGCGGTCAATTCTCCAGAATCCGGGAATATGCCGATTGACTATTGGCTTGCAAGAGCGATAGCGATTCACCTTGCTGGGTGTGAGGCGGGTGGGCTGGATGTTAAAACGCAGGTTACTTGCGTTGACGGCCGCCCTACGGAGGTTGTTGTTGCCATTCCTCTCACAGAGAACATGCGCGAAAAGGACGTGTTTAGAATCGTTCATAGATTTGTTGGCGATAACGCAAAGATAATCATCAACGGAACTGGGCGATATGTGCGGCACGGTTCAATTGGAGACTGCGGTACGACAGGCAGAAAACTTGTCGCTGACTTCTATGGCGGCAATTCCAGAATCGGGGGCGGCAGCCCCTGGGGTAAGGATCCGACAAAGGCAGATGTGGCTCTTAACATCTACGCAAGAATGAGAGCCTTGGAATATATGAAAAAGCACAAGCTCAATTGGGTGCAATGCGCAATCAGCTGTTGCATTGGAAAACAGGAGATAACGGTTTCATTCTTCGACGAGAAGAATAACCTCATTGAAACACATAAGGAATCCGCTCCCGCCTCACATGTGATAGAGAGCCTTGGACTTAGGTTCCCCGGCTACGCTAAAAGCTGTGCAAGAGGACTTTTCGGATATGAGTGAGGCAATGTTCCAACTCACTCTTTGGACGATTACGGTTCTCTCGCTTGTTGGGACTGCGCTTAATGTCAAGAAACGGATCTCTTGCTTCTACCTTTGGACTATCGTGAACATTGCTTGGGTGTTCGTCGATATCCATCAAGGCTTATGGGCGAGATCCGTTCTTGACGGAGTCCATCTCGCGTTTGCGATATGGGGGATTTGGGACTGGACAAAAAATCCGCCTCGTTGATTCAGCCGTTCCACGCGAAAAGTCCGCGGGCATCGGTTTTCTTAAAGCGCGAGTTTTCGCCTTTGACCTTTATCTCGCGGACGATAGCGGAGTAGAGTGTCTGTTCCGGTGTCTTGCCCTGACCAGGCTCCCAGAGGCCTTTCTCTTTAGCCGAGTCAATCATTCGGCGAACCGAAAGCGGCTCGTCGGAATTCTCCAAGACGGCGGCTGCCGCGTTGAGGAGTGAAAGCTTAGGCGAGGGTTTCTCCCCCACTTTTGCTTCGCTCTTTGCGGCGGTCTTCGTCTTTGTGTCGTTGGCGGCTTTAGCCGCAGTGGTCTTCTTTGTGCTCATGTTTGGCATCTCCTTCTTTTTAGTGCTAACGCCAGACATAGTGCCGTAATCCTTGGAACAATATCAAGCGGAAAGTTGAGAATTTTTAATATGCAGAATAATCCTACGGCATTGCCTAAAGAGACGCTCGTAAGAGCCCTTAAATTAGCAGGTTCACGCTCAATTTCGCTTGAGACGCTTGAAGCTGATATCGCTTCGGGAGCACCCGTCAATGAAGATGGAACGATGAACATCATCGCCTATGGTGCATGGATTTTGAAAGGAAACTTAAATGGCGATTAATCCTTCAATCAATGGCAGCCGTTTAAGACCCGCCGATCTTGTAAAGCTTCTCAATTCAACAGACTTTGGAACTGTTGTCTCCCCGGCGCAGGTTTATCGGCACTTTACCCAAGCGGGCTATCGCGTAGCTTCTACTGCGGATAATCGTTGCCTAAATCTTTATCGTTACATCGCGTGGCTTGTTGATCGAAAGAGTTCGTCTGAGGTTTCAATAACAGTGGGTCCGGGCGGATACGATGCGCACCGTGCGGCAGCCGCGCAACGCCAGGCGGATCAGTCACTTGCTGGGCGTGATATTGGCGATTTGCCACCCGTAGACGATCCTGAAAGGAAGGAATCTTGCCGACTTGATTTCAGGCGATTCTGCGAGACGTATTTCCCAGAGGTTTATCAGCTTTCCTGGTCAGACGACCATCTTCGCGCTATCGCTAAAATACAGAAAGCGGTTCTGGACGGCGGACTATTTGCTCTTGCCATGTCTCGCGGCTCTGGCAAATCGTCCCTTACAGAGTCTGCTGCCATCTGGGCAATGCTTTATGGGCATAGGGAATTTGTCGTTTTGGTCGGTGCATCGGAATCGGCCGCCTTGGAGATGCTTGATTCCATAAAGACAGAATTTGAGGTAAATGAGCATATTGCAGCTGACTTCCCGGAGGTTACATACCCGATTAAGAAACTTGAGGGTATCGCCAACAGATGTGCAGGTCAGCTCTACAATGGAGAACGCACCCGTATAACGTGGACTGCAAACGAGATTGTGCTTCCGACCATTGCTGGCGCATCCTCCTCTGGCGTGATTGTTCGCGTGGCAGGCATTACAGGGCGAATTCGCGGTATGAAGTTCAAAAAGCCGGACGGCAGAACAATCCGCCCAGAGTTCGTTGTTATCGATGACCCGCAGACAAGCGAATCGGCTGGCTCTATCGAGCAGACGAGAAAGCGTGTTCGTGTGCTTGCAGGCGACATTCTTGGACTTGCAGGACCAGGCAAAAAGATATCGGGAATAATGCCATGCACTGTCATCCGTCCTGGAGATATGGCGGAGCAGATTCTCGACAAGACAAAACATCCGGAATGGAACGGTGAGCGGTGCAAGATGATTTATCAGTTTCCTCGAAATGAGGAACTTTGGAATCGCTATGCGGATCTTAGGGCGGATGAGCTTCGCGAGAAAGGCACATTCGAGGAAGCTACCGAATTCTATCGCACACACAGGGCGGAAATGGATGAGGGAGCCGTTGTGTCGTGGCCTGACCGTCACAACTATGACGAGATTTCGGCGATTCAGCACGCGATGAACTTAAAGTTCACCGATGAGGCGGCATTTTGGGCAGAATATCAAAATGACCCTCTGCCTGAAGATTTGGGTTCGGATGAACAGCTGACAGTTGATGGTATCGTCAACAAACTCAATGGCCACTCTCGCGGTTCAATTCCTGTATCCGCCAATCATCTCACTATGTTTATCGATGTGCAAAAGACACTTCTCTTTTTTGTCGTGTGTGCATGGGATGACGATTTTACCGGCACAGTCATTGATTATGGCGCATGGCCAGACCAAAGGAGACGATACTTTTCTCTTGCCGACGCTAATCCTACATTGCAGGCAAAGTTCCCACGCGCTGGTCTTGAAGGCTGTCTATATGGCGGCTTAAAGGCACTTACAGAGGACTATCTCTCTCGCGAATACACACGAGATGATGGTGCTGCCATGAAAATAGAGAAATGCCTCATCGACGCAAACTGGGGACAGTCGACAGATGTTGTTTATCAGTTTTGCCGCGAGTCGGTACATTCAGGTGTCATTGTTCCATCTCATGGTAAGTATATCGGTGCATCCTCAAAGCCAATGGGAGAATACAAGAAAACTCCAGGCGACCGAGTCGGTCTTAACTGGCGAATGCCGAATATTCGCGGAAAGCGCTCGGTACGACACGTAATTTACGATACGAACTACTGGAAAAGCTTTATTGCCAGCCGTATTCTCGTTTCTTTTGGCGACCGTGGCAGCCTTTCACTTTGGGGGCGGAGCTGCGAACAGCATATGCTTTTTGCAGAACACCTTACCGCTGAGTACCGCGTTAAAACCGAAGGTCGCGGACGGCGTGTGGAGGAGTGGAAAATGCGACCAGAGGCTCACGACAACCATTGGTGGGATGGACTTGTTGGGTGCGCAGTTGCCGCCTCTATGTGTGGTTGCATCCTTGAAGGAACTGGAACAAGGATACGAGAAAAACCCAAAACGAGGATGAAACTCTCCGATTTACGACGTGCAAGGGCGTAGAAATTTTTTACAAAAAAGTGAGACAACAATACGGTTGAGCGACAGATAAATACGGTGAGAGGATGATTGAAGGATGGAGCGCCGAACCGTTGCTTTTCAGGAGAACGGGCGAAAACATGGTGCGAGGGGGCGGCACGGTCCCCTAAGCGATGGACGCATCGCACGTGCATGGTTTTTAATGTTCGTCGACGGACGATGAGAGGTTGAAAGTATGAGATACTGTAGCGTTTGTAGCGGAATTGAGGCGGCTTCAGTTGCTTGGAAGAGCCTTGGCTGGGAATGTGCTTTTCTTTCAGAAATCGAGAAGTTCCCTGCTGCCGTTCTTGCCGAGCGTTTTCCGAATATCCCCAATCTTGGAGATTTTACGAAGATAAATCCTGGCGATTACGAGGGTGATATCGACCTTCTGGTCGGGGGAACTCCCTGTCAGGCGTTCAGTATTGCGGGTTTAAGAAAGGGTTTGAATGATGAAAGAGGCAATCTTGCGCTTGAGTTTGCAAGGCTGGCTTTTCGCACACATGCCCGTTGGGTGGTCTGGGAAAATGTGCCCGGTGTACTCTCAAGCGGGAAAGGAAGCGATTTTGCCGCCTTCCTATCGCTTCTCACAGGCTGGGAAGTCCCAAAGCCAGAGGCCGGACGATGGGGAAAGGCAGGAATCGTCACCTCAGCTTCAGGATGCTACAGCGTGGGTTGGCGAGTGCTTGACGCTCAATATACCCGAGTGGAACAATTTCCGCGGGCGATCCCGCAGCGAAGGCGACGTGTCATCCTTGTCGGAAGTCTTGGTTCGTGGGAAGATTGCGCCAAAGTACTTTTTGACGGCGAAATGTGCGGCGGGGATACTCCGCCGAGCAGAACGCCTTGCCAAGCGCCTGCCGGAGGTTCTGGAAAAGTCCCTCAAGGCGCTTGTCGCGATATGTGCTGGTGGGACGGAACGCAAAAAGCGGACACTCTGACAACGCGCTCACTTGGGCAGCTCATGCCGGATAAGCACCAGCTACCATGCGTCGTTGACACACGCTGGCATTCATTTGCCGATGACGGCAGCTGTCCATCGCTTTTGGCAACTGACTACAAAGAGCCGAAAGCGGTGTGCGATCCGTGTCCTACGCTGGATGCATCCTATCCGGGAAAGCAGAATAACCAAGATAACGGCAAGTATGTGTGCTACCCAATTGATGTCATGAACATTGATGGTCGGGACTTGAAAGCAAAGTGCTTTGACGAGGACGGGGAAAGCGCCTATTCGCTCACTCGCCGCAGGCCGTCCGGGGTATGTACGCCTGGCATTGTTCGCAGGCTTCTTCCGATTGAATGTGAGCGCTTGATGGGTTTCCCAGATGGATGGACGAAAATTCCTTGGCGTAAAAAGAGTGCGGATGATTGCCCGGATGGCCCGAGATACAAGGCTCTTGGCAACTCAATGTGCGTCAATGTGATGGCGTGGATCGGAGAAAGGATTGCCAAATATGGATGAAAAGAAGCTTGATGAACTTACCGAGAAGATGCTCACGCAGCCGAAGGTCGTTGAGGTTGACGGGCAGAG
>JAZQTB010000030.1:0-5622 GCA_045630425.1 Kiritimatiellia bacterium
TTTCGACAAAAGTCAAGGGGAAAATTCAAAAAAAGTTAAAATTTCTTTCTCAGGCCTATACCTGTAATACGGAAAATCCAAATATAATGACTGATTCTAAGCGCACTTGTTGCGCGAAGAATCAGTCATTTGTAATTCGTGCCCTGAGCGTTACACTTGCTGTCATTTATGATATAATACTTTGATATGGACAGAACCGTTTATTTAGACAATAACGCAACGACACGCATCGCGCCGGAAGTAAGAGACGTGATGCTCCCCTTTTTCGGCGAACTTTACGGAAATCCGAGCTCTATGCACGCCTTCGGCGGTCAGGTCGCGAAATATATGGACCGTGCGCGCGAAGAGGTTGCCAGATTCATCAACGCTTCGCCCGAGGAGATAATCTTCACGTCATGCGCGACCGAGTCCGACAACGCGGCGATCAGAGGCTATGCCGATTTCCACGGCCGCGGGACTAAAATCATAACATCCGCCGTTGAGCACCCCGCCGTTCTCCAGCCCTGCCGCCGCCTGAAGGCGCTCGGTCACGAGGTCGTCGAACTCGGCGTCGACGGCTTCGGGCGGATAGATCTCGACCGGCTTCGCGAAGAGCTTAAAGGCTCCCAAAAAGCTCTCGTTTCGATAATGTGGGCCAACAACGAAACCGGCACGGTGTTCCCGATCGGAAAAATCGCCGAGATATGCAAAGAGTACGGCGCTACTCTCCACACCGACGCCGTTCAGATAGCGGGCAAGGCGAAAGTCGACGTCAATGCCGTCGGCGTCGACATGCTCTCCATGTCGGGACACAAGTTCCACGCGCCCAAGGGCATCGGTTTTCTCTATGTCAGAAAAGGCACCCTCCTTAAGCCCTTCATGCTCGGCGGCCATCAGGAAGCGGGTCGCCGTGCGGGTACGGAGAATGTTCCTTACATCCTCGGCCTCGCCAAGGCGTGCGAACTCGCCCGACTCGGAATGGACGAAGAAAACGAGAAAATCTCCAGAATGCGCGACAGGCTCGAGGCGGGAATTCTCGCCGCGTGCCCGAACGTGCGCATAAACGGCGATAAGGAAAACAGGCTTTCGAACACGCTCAACGTCAGCTTCGAATACATCGAAGGCGAGGCCATCGCGTACAGCCTTTCGGATCTCGGAATCTGCATCTCGACGGGTTCGGCGTGCGCGTCAGGTTCGCTCGATCCGAGCCATGTGATCCGCGCGATGGGAGTGCCGTTCACCGCCGTCCACGGCTCCGTAAGATTCTCGCTTTCGCGCTACAACACCGACGGCGACATCGACTACGTTCTCGAAAAACTGCCGCCGGTCATCAAACATCTGAGAGATCTCTCCCCATTCGGCCCGGATATGGATCCGACAACCTTCCAATAACCCCGAAGAACATGAAAAAGACTTTTCTTCTTATCGCTCTCACCGCAATCGCCGCGTTCACCGACGGTTGCCGCCGCGAGGACTTCCGCGAACACGTGTTCGAGATTCCCGGGATGACGCCGGAGAACATCAACGCGATAAAAAAAGCCGTTTCGGTCTACAACGGCGTCGATATGGATTCTCTTGAATTTGACATCGGGAAAAAGACGCTTAAGATCCGCTTCGATTCGATGAAAATCGCCCGGACGAACATCAGAATGGCGATTGAAGAAAAAGGCATCGCGGTAAAATACCCCGAAAAGAAAAGCGAAAGCGCAGGTTACATAAACGAACGCGACAAAGAAGTGAAATAGGATTCAAACCCGTGAACAAGCTCTTCATAATCGACCTGATGCCCTTTCTTTACAAGGGGCATTTCGTTTTTTTAAAGAATCCGAGAATGACGGCGGGCGGGATAAACACCTCGGCGCTTCTCGGTCTCGTAAACGGGCTTACGGCGATTCTGAAGCGCGAGAAACCGACTCACGCCGTTCTGGCGATGGATCCGGGCGGACCTACGTTCCGCCACGAAGCTTATGCGCCTTACAAGGCCCAGCGGCAGAAGATGCCCGAAGATCTCGCCGCGTCCATTCCGTACGCGTTTGAACTCGCCGAGGCTCTTAAAATCCCCGTTGTGCGCGTCGACGGTTTCGAGGCCGACGACGTCATGGGAACTCTCGCAGTAAAAGGCGCCGAGGCCGGTTTCGACGTTTATATGGCGACTCCCGATAAGGACGCCGCCCAGATCGTGCGTCCCGGGATTAAGCTGTACCGCCCGGCGCGCTCCGGCGACGCAGCCGAAATATACGACGAAAAAAGCGTAACCGACAAGTGGGGTTTCACCTCGCCCCTCCAGATGATCGACTATCTCGCTCTCGCGGGCGACGCTTCAGACAATATCCCCGGCATACGCGGCGTCGGCGAAAAAACGGCGACCGATCTCCTGCAGCGCTTCGGTAGCGTTGAAGGAATAATCGAGAATGTCGGAAAGCTTAAAGGCAAACTCGCCGAAAAAGTTTTCAACGGGCGTGAAGACGCGAAAATCTCCAAATTTCTCACGACCATCCGCACCGACGTTCCGATCGAACCGAACTGGGACGAGTACAGGCTTAACGGCATAGACAAGGAGAAACTTGCCGCCGTCTGCGCGAAATTCGAACTCAACCGTCTCGCCAAAGATTTCCTCGGCGACGGAGCCGCCGCCGCGGTCGAAGAATCCCGCGCGAAGGACGGCGCGGATCTGACGGACATATCCTCAGAGCCTCACGACTACAGACTCGTCAACACCGAGAGCGAAGCGCGCGCGCTTTTCGACGAACTGATGAAAGCCGACGTAATCGCCTTCGACACCGAGACCGCCGCGTTCGACGGCCACGGTCCGACCGAAGCCCATTTCTGCAAAATGGTCGGCTTCTCCTTCGCGACCGCACCCGGAAAGGCGTGGTACGTGACGGCCGACTGGATCGATGTTTTCAGGCCCCTTTTCGCAGATCCGTCCAAAACCTTCATCGGCCACAACGTGAAGTTCGACCGCAGCGTGCTCTTAAGATACGGCATCGGTTTCGCATCGACGCCGCGCGATACCCTTTTGGAACACTACTGTCTCGACGCCGCCGCCCGTCACGGGATGGACGCGCTCGCCGAGCAGTATCTCTCATACAGACCGATTCCGATAGAATCGCTCATCGGTGCTAAGGAACGCGGCAGGGAACAGCTGTCGATGGCGGCACTAAAGCCGGAAGAGATTCTCGATTACGCGGCCGAGGACGCCGACGTTACGTTGAGGCTCGACGCTGTTTTGAGAAAAGCGGCCGATGAGTCTGGCGCGTTAAAGGCTCTCGATACGGCCGAAGAGCCTCTCGTCAAGATTCTGATAGATATGGAGCGCGAAGGCGTAAAAATCGACGTCGCGGCGCTAAAGGAATACGCGCGTGAACTCGACCGCGAAATCCTGGCCCTTCTGACCGATATCCTTTCGTACGCCGACGCCGGATTCAATCCCGACAGCCCCAAGCAGCTCGGCGCTCTTCTCTTTGATAAGCTCGCTCTTCCGACGGACGGGATCAAAAAGACTTCAATGGGTAATTATTCGACCGACGAAAAAACCCTCTCGAAACTCGCGTCCGCCCATCCGATCATTCCGAAGATTCTCGAATACCGCGCCTGCACAAAACTCAAATCGACTTACGTCGACAAGCTCCCTACGCTCATCGACGAAAACAGCCGCGTCCATACGACATACGCTCAGGCGTTTACCGAAACGGGACGCTTAAGCTCTTCCGATCCCAACCTCCAGAACATCCCCGTAAGAACTTCACGCGGGAAGCTGATCAGAAAGGCGTTCGTCCCGCGCGACGAAAAACACGTTCTCGTTTCCGCCGACTATTCGCAGATCGAGCTTAGGCTCATGGCGGCTTTCTCCGGCGACAAGGCGATGCTCGAGGCGTTCAGGAACGGCGAAGACATCCACCGAGACACGGCGGCGAGAGTCTACGACGTGATGCCAGCGTTCGTCACCGACGAGCAGAGATCGTTCTGCAAGATGGTCAATTTCGGCATCATCTACGGCATTTCTGCTTTCGGCCTTTCGCAACGCCTTAAAATTTCACGCGGTGAGGCTGCGAAACTTATCGACACGTATTTCAAGCTCTATCCGAAAATCAAGGAATACATGGACCGGTCTATCGCGACCGCCCGCGAAAAAGGCTACGCGACGACGATTCTCGGACGCAGAAGAACCTTAAGAGACATCAACTCGCGCAACGCGACGGCCCGCCAGACGGCGGAGCGCGATGCGATAAATACGCCCATACAGGGCTCGGCCGCAGATCTCATAAAGGTCGCGATGGTCAACGTCGAGCGCGCGATTTCCGCAGCGGGATTAAGATCTAAGATGGTCCTTCAGATTCACGACGAACTCGTTTTCGACGCGCCGATCGATGAGGTCGACGAACTGAAGGCGATCATAAGGCGCGAGATGACTTCCGCCATCGATTTCGGCGTTCCCCTCGATGTCGACATCGGCGTCGGCCGGAACTGGCTCGAGGCGCACTGACGCGGCCACGGCGGTACGGGCAGTAAAAAGGAGACGGTCCCTTACGGACCGTCTCCTTTTTGTTCGCTTTACAACGGCGGGGATTACATCATGCCGCCCATATCGGGAGCGCCGCCGTGACCGCCGCAGCCGCAACCTTCCTTCTTCTCGGGAAGATCGGTGACCATGCAGTCGGTCGTGAGGAGGAGGCCCGCGATGGAAGCCGCGTTCTGGAGAGCCGAGCGCGTAACCTTGGCGGGATCGACGACACCAGCCTTGAGGAGGTCGCAGTACTCGCCCGTGCGGACGTTGTAGCCGTTCGTACCGGTCGCCTTCTTGACGTTGGCGATGACGAGGGCCGCTTCCTGACCGGCGTTGTTGACGAGCTTGCGGAGAGGAGCTTCGATGGCGCGGCAGATGATCGACGCGCCGACCTTCTCGTCGCCTTCAAGCTTGAGAGCCTCGATAGCCTTCTGCGCACGGAGGTAAGCGACGCCGCCGCCGGGAACGATACCCTCTTCGACCGCAGCGCGTGTGGCGTGGAGAGCGTCATCGACGCGGTCCTTCTTCTCCTTCATCGCGGCCTCGGTGGCAGCGCCGACCTTGATGAGCGCGACACCGCCGGAAAGTTTGGCGAGGCGCTCCTGGAGCTTCTCGCGGTCGTAGTCGGAGGAAGTCTCTTCGATCTGCTTCTTGATGAGCTCAACGCGGGCCTTGATGTCGGCGCTCTTGCCGAGACCCTCGACGATCGTCGTATTGTCCTTGTCGACGACGACCTTCTTGGCGCGGCCGAGCATATCGATCGTGACGGACTCGAGCTTGATGCCGATATCCTCGCTGATGAGCTTACCGCCCGTGAGAATGGCGATATCCTCGAGAATGGCCTTGCGGCGATCGCCGAAGCCGGGAGCCTTGACGGCGCAGACCTGGAAGGTGCCGCGGAGCTTGTTGACGACGAGAGTCGCGAGAGCTTCGCCCTCGACATCCTCGGCGATGATCATGAGGGGACGACCGGACTTGGCGACGCCCTGGAGGAGAGGAAGCATATCCTGGAGGTTGGAGATCTTCTTCTCGAAAAGGAGGATGAAGGGATTCTCGAGCTCGCACTCCATGCGCTCGGGAGCGGTGACGAAGTAAGGCGAGAGGTAGCCCTTGTCGAACTGCATACCCTCGACGAC
>JAZQTB010000031.1:0-4894 GCA_045630425.1 Kiritimatiellia bacterium
TTCACTGCCTCGGATTGATTGGAGCGAGCTAAGGGACTCGAACCCTCGACAACCACCTTGGCAAGGTGGCACTCTACCAACTGAGTTAAGCTCGCCAGCGTTTCGCGTATCACCCGAAAACGAGACATAGTATATCACAAACGGGTGATGAATTGCAATAGGGAATTTTAATTTTTTTTATTTTTTCGATATACCGTCGCAAACCGCCAAAAAAAAGGGGCGGAACTACGCTTATTCATTGCTTTTCCGAAGCTCTTTGATCTTGTCGCGCAGATAGGCGGCGCGTTCGAACTCGAGATTGTCGGCCGCCTCAAGCATTTCGCGCGTAAGCTCCGCTATAAGATCCTTATCGGAACACACCTTTTCATCGGCGGCCGCCGACCGGAAGGTATTCTTGTTCGACGCCTTGAAAAGATACGACGACTCGTTTATCGAGCGCTTTACGCTCTTGGGAACGATACCGTGAGCTTCATTGTAGGCGATCTGCTTTTCGCGGTTTGATTTTGTGATCTTCAGAAGCTCTTTAATCGCGTCGGTTTTCTTATCGGCGTAAAGGATGACGCGGCCGTTCACATGACGCGCCGTACGCCCCGCCGTCTGGACGAGCGAGGTAACCGATCTGAGAAAACCCTCTTTATCAGCATCGAGAATCGCCGCGAGCGCGACTTCGGGAAGGTCGAGCCCCTCTCTTAAAAGGTTGATGCCGACCAGAACATCGAACTCACCCTTCCGCAAACGCTGGAGTATCTCGACGCGCTCAATCGCATCGATGTCGCTGTGGAGATATTCGACCTTGATTCCGACTCCGTGGAGATAATCGGTCAAATCCTCCGATGAGCGTTTAGTAAGAGTCGTAACGATCACTCTATCGCCGCCGTCGACCACCTTGCGGACTTCGGCTATCAGATCGTCGATCTGATTTTGAAGAGGACGGATTTCGATAACGGGATCTAAGAGTCCCGTCGGGCGGATGACCTGCTTAGCGAAAGTTTTGGCCTCGGCGCACTCGTAATCGCCGGGAGTCGCGGAGCAGAAAACGACCTGCGAAACCTTATTGTTGAACTCATCGAACTTAAGCGGCCTATTATCCTTAGCGCTCGGAAGTCTGAAGCCGTACTCGACGAGCTTATCCTTTCGCGCCTGATCGCCGTTGTACATCGCCCTTACCTGGGGTACGGCAACATGGCTTTCGTCGATGATCGTCAAAAACCCTTCGGGAAAATAATCGATGAGGCACTCGGGCGCGGAACCTGGCGCACGGCCCGACAACGGGCGCGAATAATTCTCGATACCGTTACAGTACCCTAATTCGCGCATCATCTCAATATCGTATTCCGTCCGCTCTTTAATTCGCTGAGCCTCGAGAAATTTGTTTTTAGACGAGAAAAACTCGAGCCTCTCTTTAAGCTCCGCCTCAATCCGGGAGAACGCCGCCTCCATTTTCTCCTTACCCATCACAAACTGCTTGGCGGGAGTCACGACCACCGCCGGCATAGTAACGCCGCACTTGCCGGTCAGCGGATCAAGCTCGCGAATCGAATCAACCTCTTCGCCGAAAAACTCTATCCTTATCGCCTTGGTCTCGTATGCCGGGAATATGTCGACAATATCGCCGCGCACTCTGAAGACGCCCGGCGTAAATGACATATCGTTTCGCGCATACTGCGCCTCTACCAATCGCTCGATAAGACGCGAACGCCCTAAACTCGAACCTACATCGATCTTAACCGCCAGATCGCGATACTCATCGGACTCGCCGAGGCCGTAGATGCAGCTTACGGAGGCGACGACGATAACATCCTTGCGGGCGATCAGCGCGTTCGTCGCGGCGAGGCGGTAGCGCTCGATCTCCTCGTTGATCGACGCGTCCTTCTCAATGTATGTATCAGTCTGAGGAATGTACGCTTCGGGCTGATAATAATCGTAATACGAAATAAAATACTCTACCGCGTTTTCGGGAAAGAACTCCTTAAGCTCCGAAAAAAGCTGCGCGGCGAGCGTCTTGTTGTGAGAGAGTATAAGCGTCGGCCGATTCCACGCGGCGATCAGATTGGCCATCGTAAACGTCTTGCCGGAGCCCGTAACTCCCTGAAGAACGAGCCTATCATCGCCGCGCTCAAGCCCCTTAAGCAAAGCCGCCACAGCCTCGGGCTGATCGCCCGTAGGCTTGAACGGCGACTTTAACTTAAAGAGTCTTTCCGCCACCGTTTCAGCGGTTTACAAAGTTCTCGATCGCAGAGCGGCAGGATGTGAAGTCGAAATCCTTCCGCTCCGCCTTGGAGTGATGGAAATTGGCGGAAAACTCCTTGAGCTTCTTCTCTCCGGCTCCGGATTCCTTCAGGATGCGAAGCTTCTCGGCAACGACAATACCCGCTCTCAGCGAAAGAAGGCGCGCGGAATATTCGCCCTCAGGATAGACTAAATAAGTATCACCCGCTTTCCAATCACCGAACGAGGCGTCGACATACGGATCGTGAGGCCATGAATTCGCCGCCCAGCGCAGAAACCCGTCGAGCCCGCAGAGCTGAGGATAGACGCCGAGCCAGAACGCCTCGTTGTCGGCGCTCGACATGAAAGTGTTGGGACGTTCCGGGCCGCAGCACACGTAAAGCGTCGTCTTCCAGCCATTCTTTCTGCGGTCGGGGATTTCGGAGAGAAATTCCGGTGTGATATATGAAAGATACTGGCTGTAGTTGTCGATAACGATGCCATTGAAGTCCGAAGGCTTGCGGTTTCCGGCCATCGCGATTTTCATGCCGGGAGCCTTCTCCTGGATGAACTTGGCGATTATCGCGACATCTTTCGGGGCGCGTTCGTCCATCGCGATATACGCATCGTTGAACCAGCCCTTTTCGATAAGGTGCTTTTTAAAGTCGACGAGAAATGCGCCCCAATAATCGTTAAATATTTCGCTGCCCGGCAGAGCCGTCGCGCTCTTAGTATTCCCCTCGGCATCCTGCCATCTGACGACATATCCCCAAGGGCACATCGTGTAACAGGCGATATCGGGACCGATGCCGCACCTGCGGCCGAACTCGACGTACTTATCGAATATCGTGTAATCGAAAGACCAGGATCCGTCGTCGTTTTTGACGCGGCCGATCATCGTTCCGTACGCGTCGTAGCACTGGTGGTTCCAGGCGTAATCGAGAAGCGTGACCGTCAGCGCCTTTACGCCGCACTCGGCGAGAGTCTTGTAAACGGGCGTCATCCTCTCAAAGTGTTCATCGCTGAACGGCTCAACATCGAAGTAGCGGCTCACAGCCCAGGGATGCTGCCAAAGATCGAGAAAATATTTCCATTCGGCCGGAGGCGGAAGGACGCGATCTACAACCCTGACGGTCATCGGACCGAACTGAACCTTACCCGCCTTCGCATCCTTAGCGACCGTCACCTTGCAGACTTTCTTCGGAAAACAGCCCCCGACATTGCCGTAAACCATATTGTAACGGCCGTAAACGATATCGTAACGATGGCTCAAATGATCCGAGCCCGGAAAATTATTGTACATCAGAGGAGCTACGAACATAACTTCTACTGTAACCCCATCCTTGGAAGAGCACCCCTTCTGAACATACTCAAGGACTTCCCCCGCAAATTTGTCATGTATCTTATGATACGACACTTCGCCCTTCCAGGAAGAAACCTCGAAAGTCGGCCCATGATATCGCTTCAGAACCGAAGCCTCGTCGCAATCGCACGAACACCCTGCAGGCGATTTCGGACTGCTGCACCCGACGGCGGCAAGAACCGACAGCAACACGATACTTAATTTACTCATCATTTTGCGACCTCTCCTTGTTGTTGCATATTTTACGCGTTTTTATTCTCCGACATTGTTATATCGGATATTGTACCATATTTATCGGGCTTTCAAAGCGAGAACCTGACCATCCGCGACAAGTGTTACAAATTCCTGTCAGGGCCAATTGCAAAAAAAACTGTCATGAGAGAGATGAGGGATGAGATATGAGAAAAGAGAAAAAAGTAAAGGGAGATGAGTAATGAGAGATGGGGAATGAGAAATGTATCCCCCGACGACCGATGCCCTATCAATTGCAATATCTGCCGCAAATTCAGCCCTTCTAACAAATTTCTATTTCAACCATCCAACACAAACCGCAACCCGGCAATATCCCCAACAATCGCAACAATCATTGCGTTTTTCATTTTGCTTTGCATTTTCAAAGCCTTTGAGTATTGCAAAAGTCCACGAGTCCCTCAATTTCCAATAGCCCCAGCAAAGTAAATCGGAATAAAACGCAACCTCTGCTCAGGCATCTGTCCGAATTGTGCAGACGACAATACAATCGCATCATTTACTGAAGGCGATTCCTTTAAAAGCTGATGTAAACTCTTAAGCCTACCGGCCGCCCCACTCTTAACTTCAATAGGCTGCACTCTACCATCGAGCGAAACAATAAAATCGACTTCTGCTTGTGCATTTTTCGTATCGCGCTTCCACCAATGCGGCTCACTGCCGCCTAATAATGACATAAGTTCCTGAGCAACAAACTGCTCGGCTAAGGCTCCGTTATATGTATTGAGCAGATCTTTCTCCCTCAACACTTCATCTGCCGGTCGTCCCGACATCGCTTGATACAAACCTATATCGCCAGCGAACGGTTTTATGCGTAGCGTAGTATTAAAATCAAATGGAAGCGTCGCCGAAGCGACCGCGCGAGATAATTTAACAAGACGCGCCTTTTCCAAAAGATCTATGGCCTTCTTATTTGTTACGCCTGTGTGTTCGCGAGAAAGCGACGCGTATGAAATCTGCCTCCCGACTGATACATAGGCATTTCGCCAAACATCCCTTAAAATTGCCGCGTCCATTTGTTTAGGATATTTAGAAAAATCCTGTTCAAACGCAACGATCAGATCATTTTGAATT
>JAZQTB010000032.1:0-23830 GCA_045630425.1 Kiritimatiellia bacterium
TCATTCTTCTTCGTGTTGCCTTGATGTTCATTTGTGTATCCTTTTGTTTCTTGCAAAACCAAATTATACACGACTTTGACATCAAGGCAACACTTTATGTTATGCCTGTATATCTAATATTTGCT
The DNA here is from genome assembly GCA_045630425.1 of Kiritimatiellia bacterium. GTDB lineage: Bacteria > Verrucomicrobiota > Kiritimatiellia > RFP12 > UBA1067 > UBA1067. The sequence goes on from JAZQTB010000032.1 coordinate 126, forward strand.
AAAAATGGGGGGGGGGGTATGATTTTTATGCAAATAACGCTAAATTTCCCATTGACGACGACGCGTCTGTTATGATACCATAAGGACAAATCAAAGAAAGGATTCTATCCCGCCTATGGGATAGCAATGATCTCAATGAATGTTTTTTATCATCCGTCGGCAGATGTTCAAACGGAAAAAGTGGGTGAGGGGACACGTGTTTGGCAGAATGCGGTTGTTCTTGCCGGCGCTCAACTTGGGCGCAACTGTAATCTGTGCGCCAATACGTTTGTAGAAAATGATGTAATCGTAGGTGATAATGTAACGCTTAAATGCGGTGTTTCGCTGTGGGATGGGCTAAGAATAGGCAATGATGTTTTTGTAGGTCCGAATGCTGTGTTCTGCAATGATATGTATCCCCGTTCGGGGGTGCGAGATGATCGCAGGCAACTTTTAAAGACGGTTGTTTGCGATGGTGTTTCAATCGGTTCGGGCGCGGTGATACTTCCGGGTGTGACCATCGGTACTTGTGCAATGGTTGGCGCGGGGGCGGTAGTTACAAAGGATGTTCCTCCTTATGCTACAGTAGTCGGCAATCCTGCCAGAATTGTAGGTTATGTAGGAGCCGAGAAAGTTGACGGTGCTTTTTCGGGCTGCGCAAAAACAGATTCGCAACTGTGCAAGTCGGAAAAAACGGGGGCACGACTTTATGAGATTCCGCATTTCGGCGATATGCGTGGAGATTTGAACGTCTTGGAGTTCGGTAAGTTGTTGCCGTTTCCCGTTGAGCGTATTTTTTATACGTATAATGTAGGTTCGAGTCAAGTGCGAGGGGAACATGCCCATAAAAGATGCGAGCAGTTCCTGCTGGCGGTTAAAGGATCGCTCAAAGTCATTGTCGACAACGGCAGTGTGCGTGAAGAGTATGATTTAAACAATCCGTCAGTGGGCCTTCATCTGCCGGCGGGTTGCTGGGGGATTCAATATAAACATTCGCCGGATTGCGTGCTTTTGGTTTTGGCGTCAATGCCATATATGTCGGATGATTACATTCGTGATTATAATGAATTTTTGAAATACAAAAGAGAAATGATATGACAGGCGCTGACGATCCCTTTTATTGCAAGTACGACGAATATGACTATGTCATATCATTGGGCGGTAATTGCGCAACCGCTTCACAGTTGGTTCATCGAGGGAAACGGCCTTGCTCATTGCCTTTCGATTGGTCGTTGATGGCGGATGTTCGACCGATAGAATATCTTATCAAGGGATTGAAAACTCGTTTTGACGGGTTTATGATGTGGGAGAACGCATGTGAATTCGAACCTCCGACAGAAGAGTTCGGAAAGCAGTCGTTTCATATTGAAGATAGGATGTCGGGGTTTCGCTTTATCCACCTTTTTTACGGCAGGGAGTTTAATCGGGATTTGTTTGAAGATGGGAAGGGCGTAATATATCGTCGAATTGACCGTCTGTATAATGTGCTTGGAAAATCAAAACGCGTGTTGTTTGTTTTACAGACGGCGTTTGCCTATGATATTCAGATTGCAAGGAGATTGCGTGCCGCTTTGGTTGAAACCTGGCCTAGAGTTGAGATTGAACTGAGAATAAAGCAAATGGGGGCGGAAAACGCTTCAACGATTATAGAAGATGACGGCTTGTTGAGATTCTACACATATCCAAGACCGCATAATATTGTTTATGATAATCAATTCACGAGTGTTGAATGGCATTGGATGGATGAAGTGCGGGTGAGGACTATGCCCGAACCGGAGAAGCTTCGGAAGAAGTCATTGCTTGTCAAATGGATGTATAAATTATGGCGAAGCCTTGGAAAGCGTCTGAAAAAAAGACAGACAGGACGCGCTTGTATGCGTTTCCGCAGATTCGGGCGTTATACTTAACTGCATTCGTGACGAGAAAAGGATTGTTATGCTTGTGTACGAATATAATGGAGGTTCTGAACAACGGGATTCATCATTTCCGTTGATGACTATTGCGATGATCATGTACAATCGCAAAGAGTATGTTAAGGATGCGGTTGAAAGTTTGCTTAATCAGGATTATCCGAATCTTGAGATTGTCATATCCGATGATCATTCAGATGATGGCGCAAGTGAAATCGCTTTGGAGATTGTAAAATCGTATAAAGGCAACCATCGCATTGTCGTCAATGTGAATGAACGCAATTTGGGACTTGGCGGAAATTTTTCGAAGGCATTATCTTTGTCGCATGGAGAATGGGTTGTCGCCTGCGGCGGTGATGATGTGCAGCACAATGACAGGGTGTCACAGGTGTTGCGATATGCCAGAGAATATCCGTCGGCGGTTGTTATAGGTTCGGGTGCTGATACCATTGATGCGCAAGGCTCGATTATTGGCGAATTGGGGGTGCCAAGGCCTTTTCTGTACAGGAAGTATGTCAATGGAGGTTTGGTAATGGCACCTCCGAATACGGCGGATGAAAATGCGACATTGTCTGTCGCCGCCGGAGCTTGTGCAGCGTACCGGAAAGATTTGTGTGAGTTGCTTCCATTTCCGGATGATGTTTGGTGTGAGGACCTGGTCATGGATTTGCGGGGGATTCAATATGGAGATGTTTTGTTTGTGCCCGACAGATTGATCGATTATAGAGTGCACGGACAAAGTGTGTGCTCTGGAGGGAATAAGGCGTCCCGCAGATGTGATCGGAGAAAGTTTAGATATCGGATTTCCTCGCAATCATATTTTTCTTTGAAGGCGTCTTTGAATGAGGCCGTTAAATTACAGGAAGGATGCGTAAACGGTTTTGTTGACGCGTTGTGTCGTGAATCTGCGAAATATCTGATATGGTCCTTTAAAGAAGGCGACGTGCCAAAAAAAGTTTCTTTGTATGTGAGCGCATACAAGGTTGCCCGCAAGAGATTTTCATTCTTGACTCTTATGCGCGGAGCGGAGGGACGTGGAGTGTTGTGGCGTTTTTTATCTGTTGCAGTGTCTTCGCTTTTTCATCCCGATGGAGGGGTTAGGGAATTTCTGAGAAATCTTGATATTGAGGCAAGTCAGAAAGGCGGTTTCTAATGATAAAGTTTTTAGACCTGAAGGCAATTAACGAGCAGCACCGTTTGGAGATGGAGGCGGCGATAAAGCGCATTCTTGATTCCGGATGGTATCTGCTTGGAAAAGAAATCGAAAGCTTTGAAAAAGAGTTTTCCGAATATTGCGGTGTCAAGCATGCTGTCGGGTGTGCGAATGGACTTGATGCGCTCAAGCTGATCATACAGGCTTACGGTTTTGGTCCCGGAGATGAGATTGTCGCTCCTGCGAATACGTATATCGCGTCATTGATTTCCATAAGCGCAAACGGCGCAACGCCCGTTTTGGTGGAGCCCGATATAAACACTTATCTAATTGATCCTGAAAAGATTGAAGATGCGATAACCTCACGCACTAAGGCGATTATGGTGGTGCATCTTTATGGCCGTGCGATGGATATGATGCGGATATTGGAAATCGCCAAGCGATACAATCTCAAAGTTATAGAAGATTCTGCGCAGGCGCACGGGGCGATGTTTGACGGGAAGCGAGTCGGCAATCTTGGTGATGCGAGCGGTTTCTCTTTTTATCCTGGTAAAAATCTGGGATGCCTCGGAGACGGAGGAGCTGTAACAACGAATGATGATGAGTTGGCTGAAAAGATAAGGGCCTTGCGTAATTACGGTTCTGATGTAAAGTACCATTTCCCGTATCGAGGAACGAATTCCCGTCTTGATGAGATACAGGCGGCTCTCTTGCGAGTGAAGCTGCCGCATCTTGACAACGACAATGCCATCCGCCGCCGTATTGCTGAACGGTATTGCTCGGAAATCAAAAATCCGAATGTAATTCTGCCGCATCTTCCTGATGACGCCATGCAGAACGTATGGCATGTTTTTCCTGTGCGGGTACAGAATAGGGCGGGGTTTCAGCAATATCTGTCCGATAACGGAATCCAGACGGTGATTCATTATCCGATACCTCCGCACCGTCAGCCTGCCTATGTCGAGTGGCACGGGCTGACTTTGCCGATTACCGAAAAAATCCACGAGGAAATAATTTCTCTTCCGATATCGCCGGTCATGGCGGAAGAAGAGGTTTCTAAAGTCGTTGACGTGATAAACAGATAAAAGATAATGAATGCAATCTCCATATCTTGCGCCAGCGATGAGGCTTACTATTGCGGGTTGTTGGTGACTCTGCATAGCCTTGTGTCTCATGCCAAGGAAGGAAGTCGGCTTATATGTCACGTATTGGATACGGGATTAAGTGAGAAGAGCAAAACTGATCTGCTTCATCGTCTCTCGTTGATTCCAGAACGTTCAACGAAAGTTGTTTTTCATCCGCTAGATGCTTCTCAGTTTGAGGGCTTGCCGGAATGGCGTGGAAGTCACACGGCTTATGGACGATTGCTTCTTCATGATATTCTCAAATATGAAGACTACACAATCTATACTGACGTAGATACGCTATGGCTTCGTGATGTTTCGGAATTGTGGGCAATGCGAGCAGAAGTTCCTGTTCTGGCGGCTGTTCCTGACGGTTCTGGTATGCGAGAACTGTCAAGCGGAGAAGAGAGGTCTCGTGAATTCTATAAATTAGGTAAAAACGTACGCCCTGAGCATTATTATTGTTCCGGACTTTTATTGATGAATTTAAAAGAATTGAGAAATCGAGACTTTACAACTGCATGGCGAGATTTTTTTGGTAAGTACGGTTCGATGATAAAGTTTCCTGATCAGGACATTTACAACTGGTTCTTTCAGCCACCGGAGGTTTTATTGCTCGATTTTAGATGGGGAGAATTTTCTTCGGTTTATGGAGAGAGGGGGCTACAAGAGCCTCGCGTGATGCATTATGCAAAACAGGCACCATGGAATCATAAAATAACGGTGGTCGGAATGTTATGGTGGCGTTATGTTAGGCGGAATCTGAAAAGGTCGCGTTTTTCTTATGCAGCAAATTGGCGATGTTTTTTGTTTTCATTGCTTAGGATTCCGTTCGTCTTTAATATTGTTTACGCGATTCCTTTTTTAATAAATAAAAAAGCGTATATGAAACGAAAAAATACAATTTATATGGTTTTTTTAGGAGAGAGGAGAGAATATGGTCGAAAAGCTTCAAATAGTTTTAATCTCTGTAGTTCGTGACTTTCCGATGTATGAGAGGTTGGTGCGAAATAATAAATATTGCGGGGAATGTAGGTTTGAGATTTTTGACAATCGAGAGAGTAACCTTTCAATAACTGTGCGTTATAATTCTTTTCTTAATAGTTATGATTATTCGAAAGATGCATGGTTTGTCTTCTTGCATGAAGATTTTGAATTTCTCTGCCCGCTCCATAAGTCTTTAGAAAAATTAGATAAGAATAAAATATATGGCGCGATTGGAATAAAGGATGCGGAAACCAGGTTGTTGGTAGGATGCAATTTAAATTCAACGAAAGATGGTGAACGTTTGCGTTTTTTGGGAATACCAGTTAAAAAACCAATCAAGGTTCTTACTGCCGATTGTGATTGTATGATCGTTCATTCGTCATTGGTAAACAGGTGTAATTTGCGGTTTGATGAAAGATTGTCTTTTGACTTTTATACAGAGGATTTTCAAATGGCCGCTATGGAGAAATTTGGAGTTGAGACTTTCGTTTTTCCGCTAAAAGCGCGGCATTATTCGTATGGATCGTACGGCGCGCGTTTTTTTAATCAGCGACGATATCTTCGTGAGAAATACCAGAATGCAAGTCAGGTGTATCGGACTACTACGAATCAATTATTCGGTCCGTTGCCAGACATAGTTCGTATAATCTATAAAAGTCGTATACGTAATCGCTTTAAGTGGTTAAAACGAATTAGAAAAATCTTTTGGTATTCTAAATATTCTGGAGACGGTAAAAGAAGGTTTCGCATTTTAAGAGTTCCGTTTAAGATTCCATATGCAAAAATGTCGGATTGGTTTCGCAGTTAAGAATCTTGCTGACGAGCTTGCTTTTGCGAGGAGTTGTTAAGGATTGAAAAGGCATATGAAATGAATTGCTTCTGAAAAAGAAGGGAGAGATGGTTTATGCTAAAAATATTTGTTCCTGCGCCTGCAGATCTTGTAACTGGTGGTGTTGAATTGTTGCATCAATTGGTTGACGAGATTAATAATCACGGTGGAGATGCATATATCGTTTATTCAAGGGTAGGTGCTGTTATCCAATCAGATTATAGAAAGTATAATATAAAATTAGCTGATAAAGTAGAAGATAATCCTCATAATGTTGTGATTTTAAATGAAACGGCTGATTTGATGAGGGTGTTTGATATTAAGTATGCTCGGATTGTCTTATGGTGGCTATCTGTAGATAATTTTTTTATTTATTATCGAAAGAAGATTTCACTTTTTGATTTGCTTAGATTTGATAAGAAAATATTTCGAGAAGAATTCTTTCGCAGATTAAAACGCTTCTTTTTAAGAAAGACATTTTCTCTTAAAGTATTGCGCAAGCATCCGAGAATTGTTCTAAATGCATATCAATCAGAATACGCTAAGGAATTTTTGATTAGAAATAAGTTTACAACATTGTTCTCTTTAAGTGATTATATAAATGTTGAATATTTAGGGAATGGTGATTTATATAAGAAAGAAGATTGGATTGCATACAATCCCAAGAAAGGGTATGAATTTACTAAAAGGCTAATAGCTAACGCCCCTAATCTTAATTGGCGACCTATTATGGGGTTAGATCGAGATGGAGTTATAGATATACTTAAAAGATGCAAGCTATATATTGATTTTGGAAATCATCCAGGTAAGGATCGTTTGCCAAGAGAGGCGGCTGCTTGTAATTGTATCATTATAACTGGAATAAGAGGGGCGGGGTATTATTATAATGATATACCGATTCCAGAATGTTATAAAATTAATCAATATAAGGTGGATATAAATAGTGTTATATCTAAATTAAAAGAATTGATTTATAGTTATGATAATTGCATTAATGATTTTCAAAATTATCGTGATAAAATCAAGAATGAAAAAAGATCGTTCAAAGAAGAAGCTCAGATGTTGTTGAATATTTTGAAATAGCGATAAAAATGTTTTCGCTACTTTGCGCATATTTTTGGGGAAAGAACCTATAATTTTTGTTTTGTTGTGCGCGTCGTGTCCAAAACTAAACGCAAGTTCTGAAAGTTACTGCAAGTCAATTCTATAATTTCTGGCAAATTCTTAGTATTAACGTAGAGTCAGAGTTTTATAAGTTGAACAAATTGCTGTTATGACTTTCTTTTTGATTTCTGTATTAGAAATTAGGGGTAAAGAAATCATAATCCATGGTCGGTTGAACTTGCGGTTACTTATTCGACTATGGATGAGTGTGTTGTTTAGTGTTGATTCGTTGATATTATACAATATAGTTTACGAGAATGCATTGACCAATGTTTCAGAGTGATGACGGAGAATTTTTTGTTATTTGTTACTGCAGCTAAAGCTGCGACGACTTGAAACGACTTTGACGAGCGGAGTCGGAAGAAAGGCTTTACGCCGATGCCCGGATATGTCGCGCAAGCGCGACGGCATCGTCGTAAGCGCCTTATCCTTCCTTCCGACTCCGCTCGTTAGAGAGCTAATCAAAGAACTCTTATTTATGGTTGGCGACGGATATGCGGGTCGCGATCGGCGTTTACGACGCGTCCGCTGCCGCAGGCGGCAAGTCCGGGACGCGGCGTAATGCCGACCGCATATCCGGCGCACACAAAAGTCGTTTCAAGTCGTCGCGCCGTAGGCGCAGTAGAAAAACATAAGAGTGAGATTTGTCCAAACGCAAGTATCCTTCCTGAGAAGGAATAGAAGGAGTTATCATGGATATCAATCTCACCTAATAAACTTCAGGAGTAAACGCAAGTAATTCTTGCATTTACTTCTGGATAGCACAGGATTGAAAATTGGTATAAAAATTCTGCCAATATTGTTGATATTTGGATGAAAATTTAGTACAATATTCGCCATGAAACAAGTAATAGGTGAAATATTGCGCGAATTCTATGAAAATGGCGTCCCTAAGGATGTTAAGGGGCGTCATTTGGATTTTGTTGAGAAAAAGCGAACGGCGACAGTAGTTATGGGGATGCGCCGAACAGGTAAGACGTATGTGACTTATCGGCGTATTCAAGAGTTGCTGGACGAAGGGATTGAGTTTGAGCGCATTGTTCAGATCAATTTTGATGATGAACGTCTGCGCGGTCTTAAAGCTGATGATTTGCATTTAATCGGCGAAGTTCATGCTGAGATGTTTCCAGATGCAGCGACTAAGCAGTGCTGGTATTTTCTTGACGAATTACAGAATATCGCGGGATGGGAAAAGTATGCGCGGCGATTATTAGAAAGTTCGCGAGTGCAGCTTTGTCTTACAGGTTCATCGTCAAAGTTACTTTCTAAAGAGATTGCCACTGAAATGCGTGGGCGCTCATTGGAAATAGAAGTATTTCCGCTTTCGTTTTCCGAGTTCTTGCTTTTTAATGGTGTTTTTACAAAAATACCGGTTGCACCATTTTCATCTGTGACTGCGGGGCGTATCCGTAATGCATTTTCAAAATATTTTAAAATGGGTGGCTTTCCTGATGTGCAGAGCGATTCTCCTCGCATTAGGACGAAAACATTGCAGGAATATGTTGATGCGGTTGTTTATCGCGATATAATCGAGCGGCACGATATAACGAGCGTGCAATCACTTCGCTATACGTTAGATTATATCTTATGCAATTATGCTCGCAAGACTTCTGTAAGGTCAATATCAGGTGTGCTGAAAAACCTCGGTTTTCCCGATAACAGGCAGAATATTGCCGACTATCTCTCATATTTAAATGACGCATATTTGATTTATCCTGTTTCATTGCGTACAGATTCGTTAGCTGTTCGGCGCACAAATCCAGAAAAGTACTATGTGATTGACATTGGTCTTTTAAGAGCAATGAAGCCGAATACGGATCGTGACCGCGGATGGATGCTTGAAAATCTCGTTTTTATGATGCTTCGCCGCGGGGATAATAAAATTGAGTATTATCTAACCAAACGCGGAGAAGAGGTAGATTTTATTGTAACTGATAAAATAACCGGCCAACGGCGGCTTATACAAGTTGCCTGGGATTTGTCGGATGCGAGTACGGTTAAACGCGAGATGACTGCACTTGCAAACGCAGCTGCAGAAACGAGGATAGATTCCAAAATGATTATCACGTGGGATAGTGAGAGCTCCATGGATGACGGCATTGAAGTTGTGCCTATCTGGAAATGGGCTCTAAAAGAAGGTGTTTAATAGTCGGTTATTGGGAAGTTTTTAATAGACAGGATTAACAAGATTTTGAAGAAATGAATACGAGAATATGAAAAAACTGATGATGCTTTGCGTCGCGGCGATAGCGGCGACGGGTGCATGGTCGACTGAAATAGTGGGATAACTTTGAAATTCAATAATTTGATATAACGCACGATATGAAAATGTATATAAAATCGGCTATGGCAGACAACGAATCCATAGTCGATTCGCGAGTCATTCACTTGTCATGGTAATATTTGCAGGCGGTCAGATCGGTAAAAAGATGCAATAATTAGACCTGCCAAGTCGTAAAATGATGCGAATCTTATTTGTTTATATTGTCAAAATGATGCATTTTTATAATGGGTGTAATTTATTTTGGTGGCATTTGATTGTTGCAGATAAGGCGGTCGGTATGATATAATTTGTCGTAAAAGAAACGGCGGTTTCGGAAACAATGGTTTCTTTTTTCGGGGAGGAGCGATAAATGAAATTTTTTGATAGAACAAATGAGCTTGAAATGCTTGCCGATATAGAGCGGCGTAGCCGCAATAACGCGCAGTTTACGGTTCTTACCGGACGGCGGCGCGTTGGTAAAACATCGCTTTTGATGCGAGCGTTCCCGAAGTGTGATTTCGCCTATCTCTTCGTTGAGCGCAAGAGCGAGAAGGATCTTTGTCAGACATTTAAGGAAGAGCTTGAATCGCAGCTCGGGCTTACGATTTACGGAGAGCCGGAGCGCTTTACGCAGATTTTTGAAGCAATTATGCGTTTCGCGTCGGAGAGACCGATAACAGTGGTAATTGATGAGTTTCAGGAATTTATCAAAGTCAATCCGTCGGTTTTCAGCGGCATTCAAAAAATATGGGATTTGTATAAGGATAATGCGAAAATAAATCTTATCGTATCAGGTTCTGTCTATACGCTTATACAAAAAATATTCAAGAGCAAAAAGGCTGCGCTCTATGGTCGCGAAACCGCTTTTATCAAGATTGATCCGTTTAGAGTTACCGTATTGAAGGAAATTCTCGGCGAGTATTCGCCAGGGTATTCTAATGAGGATTTGCTGGCTCTCTGGTCGTTCACCGGCGGTGTTGCGAAATATGTCGAGATGTTGATCGATGCCGGGGCGTTTACCAAGGATGCGATGATTGATTTTATCATCCGGGAAGATTCGCCGTTCGTCGATGAAGGACGCGCCGTATTGGTTGATGAGTTCGGCAAGGAGTATGGAACGTATTTTTCTATTCTTTCGGCAATCGCTACAGGGCGTACTGCCCGCAATGAGATATCACAGGCAATTGGGCGAGATGCAGGCGGTTATTTGACGCGGCTTGAGAGCGATTATGCCGTCATCGCTAAAAAGCAGCCGCTCTTCGCCGCCGCTTCGGCGAAGAGTGCTCGTTATTGTCTATCGGATAATTTCTTTGTCTTTTGGTTTCGTTTTGTTTTCAAGTATGGTTATCTGCTTGAAATAAAAGGGCATGATAGATTGCGTGAGATTATTCGTCGTGATTATGAAACTTTTAGCGGCTTTGCGTTGGAGAGATATTTCCGAGAATCGTTCATTGAGTCCGGCACGTGGACGCGACTCGGTTCGTGGTGGGATAGAAAGGGCGAAAATGAAATCGATCTTCTTGCCGAAAACGAGCTCGACGGCACGTATGCGGTTTGCGAGGTGAAGCGCGATAAGTCACGCATCGATTTGGAGCGTGTAAAAGCGAAGTACGGTGCATTCGTAAAGGCGTCTGGAAAATGGAAGCGCGTGAAACCGCAGTTCCTCGCATTGTCGATAGAGGATATGTGAGGATTTACTTAAGATTTTACCGTAAAATGAAAATCGCTATTTACAAAGACACGTTCGCCAACAACCGCGGGGCCGATCTCGCGGTCAGGAATCTCGCCGCCGGGTTGTCGGAGCGCGGGCATGCGGTGACGCTTTTTGATAAGTCGGAGTTTGCAGTGAAGGTGCACGGCGATTATGACGTCATTATTTCTACGGGCACGAATGAGATTCTTGATCTTGCGGATGTCGATGGTCTGCCGCCGATTATTCAGCAGTTCCATACCGATCCAAAGTATCCGTTCCGGCATTGGATAAAGCGCTGGCGCCGCAACCGCGCGATAAAGGCGGCGCTCAAAAAAGCTGCGGCGTTCCAGGTGCTACGGGAAGCGCATGTCGAGACTTTACAGAAACTAATCGGCGTTTCAAAAGAAAGAATTGCGGTCGTTGGAAACTGGAGTAGCTTTGAAGGGTGTACGAAGGAGCTGCCAGAGGAAAAAATAATCCTTTGCCCAGGGGCGATAAATGCCGATAAAAATCAATCGCTTCTTGTTGATGCGTTTGCGGACGTAGTCGATGAATTCCCAGGTTGGCAGGTTCATATTTACGGACGCGGAAAGGCGAAGGATGAGGCGGCGCTCCTGAAGCGTATTGTCTCGAAGGGGCTGACGGAGCGGATCCTGCTTAAAGGATATGCCGATCTTGCGGAGCCCTATGCTAAATGCGCGTTTGTGGCGTTTCCATCAAAGACGGAAGGCTTTGGCATGGTTACGGTCGACGCCGCGATGTTCGCAAAGCCCACCTTGATGATTCACGACTGGATCGGTTGCGGCGAGGCGGTTAATCCTCGCGGCTTCGCCGCAGCCCTGCGCAGGGCGATTTCGGATGCCGGCTATCGCCGGGCGCTTGGCGCCGAATCTCAGGTTTATTGCGAAGCGAACTTCTCGCGTGCGAAAATCCTCGACTGCTGGGAATCGTTGTTTCATGCACTGCGACTTTAGATTTTTGTTAAAAAAAGAAAAACGGGCGATAAAATTTTCAAGACTATGGTATAATATGAGCGATGAGGTTTGAGCCGTTTTTACTTTTACAATTGCTGTCCGGATATGCTCTTGCGAGCATATGCTTTCTTTTCGGCATTCCCCTGGGGGCGTGGCAGCTGTGGGTTTCGCTGGCCGTCGCGTCGTCGGCGGCCGCCTTCTGTTCGCGCAGGGCGCTTGTCTGGACGCTGGCGCTGAATCTGCTGGCGTTCGTTCTGACCCTTTATACGTTCACCTATGTTCATATCGACGCTTCGATCTGTCATTTGCCGATGACGCATTTTATGCAGGACGGCTGGAATCCCGTGAGGGAATCGTCCATAGACGCGGTTCGCTCATGTTTCGCCGCTCGGGGACTGGACGATGTCGAACTGTTTTCCGTTCTCTACATCATAGCGAGCCCGAAATTTTCGCAGATACTTGCCGCCCAGATGCAGTCGGCGACCGGTCTTTTCACGGCGCTCGGATATCCGATATGGATCATGTGCTTTATATTGGGCGCTGCTGCGTTCAGATTCGCCCAGTCCGTCTGGGGGATGTCGCGCTGGATGTCGGCCGCGTTCGGGGTTCTGGTCGCCTCCAATTACATAATAGCCGAGAATTCCTTTTTCGGGCTGGTGGATTACGTGACGTATTCTTCGATAGTCGTTTCGGCTCTTTCCGTCGGAATGTGGTCTAAAACCAGAAGCCCGGTTGATCTGTTTATGTTTTTCGGCGGCGCGGTCATGGCGGTCTCGAGCAAGTTTAACAGTCTTATGTGTATAGCGCTGCTTCTTCTGTACGCGTCGGTCATCGGGCGTGGAGACAGGCGCATGCGCATAGCGTTTCTTTTCTTCTTCCTTTCTCTCGCGGTTTTCTGCATTATACCGTACTGGACTTCGGCCTGGCTCCACGGCTCGCCTTTTTATCCCGCCCACAGTTTCCGCTCCGACGTTCCCCTTATGGATCTGACCGAGGATTTTATCGGTAATGGCGATGCGGACAAAATGGGATACGTCGCCCGGATGGTGTACGCCTGGATAAGCCGTCCGTTAGCCGAATGGGGTTGCGCCTTATGGTATTCGCAGGATACTTTTGCTCCGTGCTGGCGGTATGGCTTTCTCACGTCCGGCGAGAATCCGTTTTTCTGCGTTATGTTCTGGAGCGGGGCGCTCGGTTCGCTTTTCATAAACCGCAACCGCATCACGGTTCTGGGCTGGATGCTGACGGCGGCGTTTCTTGCTCTTCCCGTGAAGTATATCGGATATTCCCGGTACGTATGTTATGTCTTCTTTATCGCTGCGCTCTTCTGGTACAATATGTTCGCCGCATGTTCCGGTCGCGCGCGGAAGTATCTGTTTCTTATACCGGCGGCGTTTTCCGTCTGCCTGGGCGGGTATTGCGTGAAGATGTTCTTCCGCCAGATCCGCGGCGAAGGCATCTGTCAGAAAAATATCGGGCGCATCGCGGAATCGCGGGAGTACGGTTTTTCCGAAAAAAAATCCCACTGGGCGTACGTTCTCAGGCAGCGGCTTGCCTTGGAAGGCGCTGCCGTCTCTTCGGAGGGTAGGCGCGAATTGGAGATTGCCTGGCCGTTCGTTCTTGTCGGCGAGGATCTTTGCGGGCGCGATGAATCCGTATGGTGGTCTGACGGCGATCGCTTCCCCCGCCCGGTACGCGATTCCGGATCGGTGATGAAAGGAGACTTCGAGTGAATCCTATAGGTGCGGTAGCGGCGGTTATTCCGGTTTTCAACCCCGAGCCAGGGCTCGGAGCGCTGACGGCTTCGCTGCTCGAACGGTATTCAACCGTCGTCGTCGTCGACGACGGGAGCCGTGAGAATGTCGAAGATTTCGACAAATTGCCCGGCGGCGTTTCGATAGTCCGCCATGAAGCCAACCGCGGCAAGGGGCGGGCGATAAAAACGGCGATTGCGTGGCTGAAGGAAAACCGCCCGGATGTCGAGGTTGCCGTTTTCGCCGACGGCGACGGACAGCACAGTCCGGAGGATATCGCCTCGGTCGCTGACAGATCGATAGAGACGGGCTCTGCCGTTTTAGGGGTCCGAGATTTTTTCAAGGCCGGAATCCCGTTCCGAAGCCGCCTTGGCAATATCGTGACGGCTTTTCTCGTCAGAATGATGTACCGTATCCCGATTTACGATACCCAGACGGGACTGCGGGCGATTCCGAGCCGGCTTTTCGACATGATGCTCGATACCGAAGGCGAGCGGTTCGAGTACGAGATGCGGCTTTTCGGAAAGTTGGCCTCCGCAAACGAATCTCTCGAGCAGGTTCCGATCAGGACGATTTACATCGAGAGCAACAGAGCGTCGCATTTCCGCCCGCTTCGCGACACGGTGAGGATTTACCGCGGGCTTTTCGGCGGGCGATTCGCGAAGTTCGCGGGCGCTTCCATAGCGAGCTTTATTTTCGAGAACGCGCTGTTCGCCTCGCTGATCGCCGTTCTGGAATCGCTCGATCTTTCCCGGAACTGCAATATTTTCTGGGCGCTTCTTTTCGCAAGGGTGACGTCCGCATCGCTGAATTATCATCTCAACCGGCGTCTCGTGTTCAACTCAAAAACCTCGAAACGCGTGTCGGTCTGGCGATACGCGCTTCTTGCCGTCTGCATCATGTCGCTTTCATATCTGGGAACGGCGTCATTAAGTCTTGTGCTGGACGCCCACGGTCTTGCGATCACAACGCTTAAAATTCTCGTCGATTTGATTTTGTTTCTTTTGTCATATCGGTTGCAGAAGATATGGGTATTCGGTAACTGAAGGAGAAACGGTATGAGAAGAATTCTGCTGCATATGGTGTTTCTTTCATTGTGCGGATGTCTTTCGCCCGTCCCCGACAGATCGAAGAACTGGACGATCGGCCATATTAAAGGCGAGTCCTCCCGGCTTGTTGGCGTAAAGAGGGAGGTCGTTAAGATCTCTCGCGTCGATGTCCGCGCTCCCTACGACGGAACCCGTCTCGCCGTTCTGCGTGCCGACGGCTCGCTCGCCTTTGATTCCGCGAACGTTTTCGCCGCGTCGCCCTCGCGCCTTCTTTCTGGCGCCGCGTACGATGCGGTCGAGGCGAGCGGATTTGCGGCGACAGTGCTTGATTCTAAAACGGCGGCGCCTTCGAACCTTCTTCTTGAGCTCGTCGTGACCCGCCTTGCGCTCGACTGCCGAACGCCCGGTTCGCGCTCCGCGTCGGTGGAGGTGATGCTTAGACTTCTGGAAAGTCGGAAGACGGTATCCGTCGCGCGCGCCGAGGCGTCGGTCCCGATCGATGAGCCGGATTACACGAAATCGTTCTCCGTCGCGTTTTCGCGCGCGATGACAGAAGCTCTTAAGAGGCTCTGAGGTTATGGGTATGTTGGCCCGGACTGGCGGAATGGTCGTGCGTTCGTTCAGAACCGCAGCGGACGTATGCGCGTTTACAGGCGAAACGCTTTGCGCATCGTTCGGAATGATGTTTCGTCCGACGCGCTTCCGCTTCGGCGATTTTTTCATCGCTTTTCAGCGCGCGGCTTTCGACGGACTTTTCATAACATCGGGAATCGGGCTTCTCCTCGGTCTCATTCTCGCTTTCGAGTCGGCCGCCGCGCTGAGAATGTTCGGCGCCGAGGTGTATGTTTCCGATCTTCTGGCGATCGGGTTGTTTAGAGAGCTGGGGCCTCTCGTCACCGCGATCGTTCTGGCGGGCCGCTCCGGAAGCGCGTTCGCGGCCGAAATCGGTACGATGAAGGTCGACGAGGAGCTGGACGCGCTTACGACGATGGGTCTGTCGCCCGTGCGCTTTCTGGTTCCTCCCAGAACGGCGGCGGCCGTGCTTGCGATGCCGATACTGACGGTCTTCGCCGAAATCTCCGGACTTGCCGGCGGCGCGGCGGTTCTTTCGCTGATGGGCGTTCCGTTCGAGGTTTTTCGCGATCACGTTCTCGCTTCGACCTCTCTGTTCGCGGTCGTTTTCGGTCTCGCGAAGAGTGCGCTCTTCGGTCTCGCCGTCGCGCTTGTCGGATGTTATTGCGGCATGCGCGCTAAGTCGACGGCCGACGCGGTCGGAGTCGCCGCGACATCCGCCGTCGTCGGAGGTATGGTTTCGATAGCTCTCATAGATGGGCTGTTGGCGGTTTTGTGTTTCATATGCGATGTATGACCGGAGGGAGCCGAATGGAAAAGCGGGTGATGATACAGCTCAAGAACGTCTACGCCGGATATCCCGGAGCGGTGATTCTGGAGAATATCAGCTTTGATGTATACAAGGGTGAGATTTTCATTCTGCTCGGCGGCTCGGGATGCGGTAAATCAACCGTCATGAAACATATGATCGGTCTGAATCCCGTTCTTTCCGGATCTCTTCGGATCGCGGGGCTCGAGTGGGATTTCGATACGCGCGCGGAGCTGTGCCGGAAGATCGGAGTGATGTATCAGAGCGGCGCGCTCTTCGGCTCGATGACCTGTCTCGAGAACGTAATGCTGCCGCTCGGGGAATTTTCGACGCTTAAAAGGAAGGCCCGGCGCGAGCGCGCGATGGAACTTCTCAAAGACGTCGAGCTTGAAGACGCCGCCGAGAAGATGCCCTCGGAAATTTCGGGCGGAATGCGAAAGCGCGTGGCGATAGCGCGCGCAATGGCGCTCGAGCCCGAAGTCGTGTTTCTCGACGAACCGAGCGCGGGTCTCGATCCGATAACGTCGTCGTCGCTCGACGAACTCATCCTTAAGCTTCGCGGCGAAAAGGGTATGACGTTTGTGATCGTCACTCATGAACTCGACAGCATATTCAAGATCGCCGACAGGTGCGCGATGTTCGACAAGGCGCGGCGCGCGATGATAGCCCTTGGAGATCCGAAAGAACTTAAACTTAAATCGGAAGACGTGTTCGTCAGACGTTTTTTCAACAGAGGAGGTATGTGATGGCCAGAGAAAATTCCGCCAGCTTCGCAAAGGTCGGTTTTATATTCTTTCTCGGAATCGCGGCTATCTTCGCGGTCGTCGCTTATTTCGGCGGCTGGGCAGGAGAATCCCGCGACATTATCGCCGAGACATATTACGAAAAGCCGGTTTCGGGTCTGAGCGTCGGCAGTACGGTCACGTTCCGCGGCGTGCCCGTCGGACTGGTGAAGTCGGTTTCGTTCATCGGGCGCGACTATCCCGCGGCGACCGAGAATGACCGCGAAAAGATCCATATAACATTTTCGATTAATACCGAGCTGCTCGGCATCGAGGGCGGCGACATAGGAGCGGTGGAATTCGAGCGAAAGGTGAAGGCGGGCTTGAGGGCGACGCTCCGCTCGAACGGAATAACGGGACTGTCGGGTCTCGAACTTAACTATCCGCGTAACATGCACGGCGTCAAACCGATTTCATGGACTCCTAAACACGTGTTTATACCGCCGGCGCTTTCGATGTTCGAGAATCTTTCCGATTCGCTGACGCGCGTCGTCAACCATCTTAACAGGATGGATCTTCCGAAGGTGGCGAGCAATCTGACTTCGACGGTGGAATCGGCCTCGAAGCTTACGGGCAACGTCAATGAACTGATAGAATCGGTAAAGCCGAATATCGGCGAAGTTCTCGAAAATCTTGCGGCCGGCACGGCTTCATTGCGCGAATTCGTCGAGGACGTGAAAAACAATCCGTCGCTGCTGATCCGTCCGCGCGAGAACGAACAACCCTCAGAGACGAAATAAACATGGACATTCAGATTACCAACGCGCGGATGCACAATCTCAAGGGCGTCGACGTGACGATCCCGCGCGATTCTCTCACGGTGGTGACGGGACTTTCCGGAAGCGGCAAATCGTCGCTTGCGTTCGACACGCTCTACGCCGAAGGCCAGCGCAGATACGTGGAATCGCTTTCGGCGTACGCGCGGCAGTTTCTCGACCGGCTCGCCAAACCGGACGTCGAGAAGATCGAGGGCTTAAGCCCCGCCATTTCGATCGAGCAGAGAACGACGAGCGGGAATCCCAGGTCCATCGTCGCGACCGTGACTGAGATACACGATTATTTGAGACTTCTCTACGGCTCCGCCGCCGTCGCCCACTGCCCCGAATGCGGCAGGGTTGTCCGGCGTCAAAGCGCCGAAGAGATCGTGGACGCCGTTCTGAAAACGTCCGGCAAGGCGATGATATACGCTCCCGCCGTCAAGGGGAAGAAGGGGCGGCACGAATCGGTTTTCGAGGAGCTGAAGCGCAAAGGTTTCGCGCGCGTCAGGGTTGACGGATCCGTTTATATGATTGAAGAGGTTCCCGAACTCGACAAGAAAAAATCCCACAATATTGATATCGTCATCGACCGTATCGTTCTGCCGTGCGACAGAACTCGCCTTACCGATTCGGTCGAGCTTGCGCTCAAATCCGGCGGAGGGATATTGAGCGTAGAATATATCGAAACGGGAAAGATCGTAACATATTCCGAGCTGAACGCCTGCGTCGATTGCGGAGTTTCGTTCGATGAGCTCAAGCCGCGCAGTTTCTCGTTCAACTCTCCGTTCGGCGCGTGCCCCGCATGCTCGGGACTTGGCCAAATCTATTTCTTCGACGAGGATCTCGTCGTTCCCGACAAGACGCTGCCGTTAAGGGAGTGCATCCATCCGTGGCGCCGGGCCGGCCATAACGCGATAATGTACTACAACGCGCTCCTTGAGCAGATAGCGAAGCAGTACAAGGTCGATCTGTCGACGCCGTACGAAAAACTGCCCGCCGCGTTCCGCAGAAATCTGATGCACGGCTTTAAGGACGACCTCGTTCTTCCGTGGCGCAGCGTCGACAGACCTTTCGAGGGAGTCCTCGCCGTTCTTCAGAAACGGCTCGAGGAAGCCGAAGACGACGAAACGCGCGCGAAGTACGAATCGTATCAGAGTTACAAGGTGTGTCCCGAATGCAACGGCGCGAGACTCAGGCCAGAATCGCGGGCCGCGCGCGTCGCGGGCAGGACGATCGTCGAGGTGATGGCGATGGGCATCACGGAAGCCCTCGGGTTTTTCGATTCGATCGACGAGAGGGGCGATACGCGCTTCGCGGGGCTTGGCGAAGTCATGAAGGAGATCCGCAGGCGCCTTAAGTTTCTCATCGACGTCGGGCTCGATTACCTTACTCTCGAGCGCGCGTCGGCGACGCTTTCGGGCGGTGAGATGCAGCGCATACGCTTAGCGACGCAGATCGGATCGGGACTTACGGGAGTTCTTTATGTTCTCGACGAGCCGACGATAGGACTTCATCCGAGAGACAACGAGCGGCTCATCGCGACGCTGAAGGGGCTTCGCGATCGCGGCAATACCGTCGTCATCGTCGAGCACGACGAGGAGATGATGCGGGCGGCGGACTGGATAGTCGACCTTGGTCCCGGCGCAGGACGCGAAGGTGGGCGGGTCATGTATCAGGGCGATTTCAATGGGCTTTTGAAATGCGGCTCTTTAACGGCGCAGTATCTGACGGGCGAAAAGTCCGTCTCCTCCCCTAACCCCTCTTCCCTAACCCCTAACCCCTGTCCCCTAACCCCTAACCCCTCTTCCCTAACCCCTAAATCCTTCCTCACGATTTCGGGCTGCTCGGAGCACAATCTGAAGAACGTGACGGCGCGTTTTCCGATAGGCGCGTTCACGGTCGTCTCGGGCGTGTCCGGGTCCGGAAAGTCGACGCTCGTCGAGGAGACGCTGAAGCGGGCGCTGATGAAGAAGTTCTACGATTCGAAGGCGAGGCCCGGCAGATACAGAAAACTGACGGGCGACGAGAATTTCGACAAGGTGATCGAGATCGACCAGTCTCCGATCGGCCGCACGCCGCGCTCGAATCCGGCGACGTACGTCGGCTTCTTCTCGGAGATCCGCGAACTGTTCGCGAAGACCGAGGCCGCGCGCGCACGCGGATATACGGCGGGGCGCGTTTCGTTCAACGTCAAGGGCGGACGCTGCGAAGTATGCGGCGGCGACGGATTGAGAAAGCTCGAGATGAGTTTTCTGCCCGACGTTTACGTGACCTGCGAACAGTGCGGCGGGAAGCGCTTCAACGCCGAGACGCTTGAAGTCACGTACGGCGGGAAGTCGATCGCCGAAGTTTTAGAGATGACGGTCGCCGAGGCATACGAATTTTTCGCCAGGGTCCCGTCGCTCGCGCGAAAGCTAAAGACGCTCGTCGATGTCGGCTTGGGGTACATCGCCCTCGGGCAGTCGGCGACTACGCTTTCGGGCGGCGAAGCGCAGCGCATAAAGCTCGCGACGGAACTTTCGAAGCGCTCGACGGGCAGAACGCTATATCTTCTCGACGAACCGACGACGGGTCTTCATTTCGACGATGTGGCGAAGCTGATGAACCTCTTGCTGAAACTGCGCGACCAGGGCAATACGGTAATCGTCATCGAGCACAATATCGACGTCATCCGCTTGGCCGATTGGATCGTCGACATGGGGCCCGGAGGCGGGTCGGGCGGCGGCGAAGTGGTCGCGGAAGGTCCGCCTGAAAAGGTGAAATCGTCGTCGCGTTCGTTTACTGCGAGGTTTTTGTGATTGTGATATAATACAACGGACAGTTTGAATTCACAGAGTCCGCCGTTATGCCTGACGTCGGCTTTTCAGTAACAGATAACAAGGAACAGCAAGTATGGACACCATCAACAGAAGAGAGTTTTTAAGAGCCTCCGTCTGCGCCGTCGCGGCGACGGCGGCCGCATCCGACGCGATCGCCGCGACGGATAAGGGAAGCGCCGCTCCGACGCCCGCGGAAAAGCCGGTCGGCAAACTGATCGTCTCGTCTCCGATTCTCATGAACGCCGCCGAGACTTCCGTCGGCGTCACTTTCGAAGTCGGCGCAGACGCCAGCGGCTGGGTCGAATATTCCGATTCGCCCGATATGTCGAATGCCGTGCGCGCCTATTCCGGCGGCAGAGGGCTGAAGACGGTCGATGATAGGCTTGCGCATATCCGGCTTACGGGGCTCAAGCCCTCCGCCAGATACTGGTATCGCATCGGCGCCGACCGCATAAGCTATAAAAACGGTTACGCCATGAAGAATCTCGGATTGGAGATCGATCCAAAGGTCCGCTCGTTCTCGACGCTTGGCGCCGGGAAGAACGGTACGTTCTGCGTGATCAACGATACCCATGACCGCAAGGATGTTCTCGACCTTCTGCTTTCGAAGATCGGGAAGATAAAGCCGACCGCGCTTGTCTGGAACGGAGATGCGACGAACGTGACTGAAACGAAGGACCATGCGATCCGGATATTCCTTCATACGCATGAGAATCATCCGGAGTACGCCGCGGAAACGCCGCTTCTGTTCGTGAACGGCAACCATGATCTGCGCGGACGCTTCGCCCGTTCGATGGAAGAGCTTCTTATGCTGCGCGATCCTGCGGAACGCTCCGGCGAGTTTTATGAACTGGGCCGCAATTTTGTCCAGCGCATGGGCGATGTCGCTCTTATCGGTATGGATACCGGCGAAGATAAACTCGACACCAATCCGCTGTTCGCGGGGATTTACAGGATGCGCGAATATCGCGAAAAGCAGGCGCGTTGGCTCGAGGAGGCCGTAAAAACGCCGGCGGTCGCCACGGCGAAGTACAAGGTCGTGTTTTGTCACATTCCTCTTTTTGATTCGCGTCCTAATGCAAATCCAGGAGATTTGGCGCCAGCTGATATAGCTCCGGGATATCCCAAAAATTGGGCTGCATGGCAGCGCACCTGTGCGAATCTTTGGGGCCCGATTTTTGAGCGGGCGGGGGTTCAACTTGTAATAGCGGGCCATCAGCACTGCTTCCGCTACGATGCGCCTACCGCCGAGCGTCCATGGGCGCAGATCGTCGGCGGAGGATGCGGGATGGATAAAACCCGTTCGGATTACCCGACGGTAATTCAAGGTTCCGTAAAGGACGGGAAACTTCAAATCGTCATACATGACGTGTTGAATGATCGGATCGCGGGAGAATATACCTTCGCTTTTCCGTAAACGGGCGTTTTATCGCAGAAGGCGACAAGAAATACTTTACAAATGAGCCGCGTGGCGCGACACGAGGCTCATTTGTAATGAGAGGGTTGCGGGTTCGACTCCTGTGCCTGGCTCCATTTAATTTAAGCGGTAAATGGTTAAAAATATTAAGTTTTCAATGATTTTGACTATGGATGTGGGGTTGTGTGTGTTTGATGAATTGCCTTGAACTGCCTTGAATTGACTTGTAATTACACACACAATTACACGGAATTACACGGCGAATTACACGGAATTACACGGCAGAAAGGAAAGCACGATGAAAACTAAGACTGTTATGAAGGGCGTTACGCTCCAGAAGTGGCCGAGCGGCAAGAAAACTTTGAGGTTTTCCGCTATGATTGGCGGGAAAAGATTCACGAAGACGTGTGATATTCCGGCTGATATTCTGGTGGATCCTCGGACCGGGCGGCCGAGTTCGCAGCTGCGAGCCGAGTATAACGCCTGGGTTGATAGATGCAGCGGTGACGCGGGAGTTGAACAGCATGGCATAATTATTCCGACGTGTAAGGAGCTTCTTGATATGTACGAGAAGATTGCCTGGGAACGGCATCACGATCCGAACCATCGTAAACCGTGCGAGAGGGCGATTAACGCAGCGCTTCTTAATTTTAGGCATTGCATGGTCGAGGCAGGGATTAAAGAGGATGAGCCTTATACCAGGATTATGGACACGAAGGTTATTCGCCAGGTGTTTGAGTCGATGTCGCGGCGCATGGCTGGTACGAGCGCGTATAGTTATATCATGGGCCTTAAGTCTGTTACTGCGCGTTGGGCGATTATCAAGTATCTCGATATGGGTTATAAGGTTGAAGCGCCGCTGTTACCTGACGTCGGGAATGCGAAGAAGCCTCCGGAATATAAGATGTTGACGCCGAGTCAACGGGCGAAGATTGAGAAGTGGTATATCGAACTCGCGGGCCATGAGGATCGTGAGGCGTTTATGGCGGCATCGATCGTCGCGCAGCTCGCGGTTCGTCCGTCGGATATCGCTTTATTGACGGCCGATAACTTTGTTAAGTATCCGGACGATCGGCGCGTGCACTTGGTTTACAGGCCGCATAAGACGGTGCAGAGCTCGAACCGACGCGTTGACTGGCCGATCAGTGATCAGCTCTGGGAGTTGATATGCCAGGTCGCGGGCGAACGCTTGAAGGAAGGGCGCACGATCCTGAGGAAGACGCGAAGAGTTTTCGATTTTCTCAATAGCTCGATGCGCGAAGCGTGCGACATGGAGGATTGGAATAAGGCTGTTTATGAGCTGAGGAAATTATGCATCGACACGGTGCGCCGCGAGCAGGGCGTTGACGCAGCGGTTGCGCTGTCGGGCGATCGGCGCGAGACGATTGACAGGTATTACTCGGATCCGTACAAGCTGACCGGGATTACGCCGATTGAGATTCTACCGATGCCGGCGCTTGAGGCATAAGACGCGTGTCAGGGCGGGCGCGTGTCAGGACGGATCAGTGATAGCCTGACCCGGTTGGCAACACGAATTACAAATGACTGATTCTTCGCGCAACAAGTGCGCTTAGAATCAGTCATTATATTTGGATTTTCCGTATTGCAGGTGTAGGCCTGAGAAAGAAATTTTAACTTTTTTTGATTTTTCCCCTTGACTTTTGTTGAA
>JAZQTB010000033.1:0-8189 GCA_045630425.1 Kiritimatiellia bacterium
CAACGCTTCAAGCAATCTGGCATGATATGGTCTCTCAAAGGCGCGAAGGCACTAATCCCGCTACGCACGCTTTATAAGTCGAATCGCCTGGAGGAATTCTTCGCATACCTCATAAAGGATCTGAAGCAGGTCGACTGCGCAGCATAAACTACTCTATCACAAAGTCTAAATGTCATTGGTTCTGCATAAAAATCTCGTTGCACCCCCTCTCATCTCACAATTGTCGCTTGCCAAAGTAAACGCGGCGGATCTTTTAACGGAACGTAAAAACCAGCACGGATACGGTCGCGAGAACAACATTGACTAAACACCAGACGAACGCCTTGCGCAAAATGACGCCTTCAGACTTTGCAAGCGACGCGGCGGCGGCTCCTATCGCTATCGACTGGGGGCAGATCATCTTGCCGATTCCGGCGCCCATCACGTTGGCCGCCGCGAAAATCCGAGGTTCGATGCAGAGCTCGCGCGCGACATCAGCCTGAAGACGCCCGAAAAGGACGCATGAACTCGTCCCCGATCCCGTAACAAAGCCGCCGAGCGTGCCGACAAGCGTTGAAACGGCAGGATATGCCGAGCCTGTCGCCGCAACCAGAAAATCCGCGATGGCCGAAATCATACCCGCCTCGGCCATGATCCGCGCAAGCATAAGAACGCAGCAGATCGTCGCGAGCGCGGCGCGGTAATTCACGGCCGTCCTGAAAAAAAGCGCGGCAAGACGCTTAAGGGGGATTTTCTGGACTTTTCCGCCGATAAAAGCGGCGGTCAGGACGAGCGCGCCCGGCGTCGTCCAATTTTTCACGTCAGCCGGCATCAGCGCATTTACGGAGAGCACGGCCACGACAAAGCCGAACGGCGCCCAGGCGTAAAGCTGCCGCATCAGAGCCTCGGACGAAAAGCGACGGCGCGAAGAGAGAACTATCGCAAGCATAACGCCGAGACCGCCGACGATGTCGGGAAGCTCGCACCCGAGGAAGCGGGCCGAAAGAACCCACGGCACAAGAAAGGCCGCCTGGGAAAGAAGTATCATCCGCCACATTCCGCCGAGCGCCCTGATGCCCCCGTAGGAAAGAAGAATGAGCAAAGGTCCCGTCGCAGTAACAAGAAGCTGAAGGACGACCGTTATCCACGTAAGGGATACCTGATCGACCCCCGAAACCTCCGCAAGCGTGACGAGCGGCACTCCTACCGATCCGAACGCCGTCGGCGTAGTGTTCGCCACAAGGCACATGACGACGGATTTTACGGGTTCGAATCCAAGCCCAACGAGAAGCGCGGCGGGTATCGCCACGGCCGTACCGAATCCGGCCATACCCTCCATAAAGTTCCCGAAGCCCCAGACGATCAGGAGCGCGAGAACGCGTCTGTCGTTCGAGACGGACGAAAGCCCGGAACGGATTACGTTCATCGCGCCGGACTCAAGCGTCACGGCGTACGTGAAAAGCGCGGCGACCACGACGAAACAAATGGGCGAAAGCGCGAAAAGAAAACCGTCCGCCATAACGCCGGGAATCCGATATGGCGGCAGATATTCAGAAAACATGAACAGCACCGCCGCGATCGAAACGAGAAGCGCGGCAAGCGCCGCCTGCCACGCCTTCAGCTTGAAAACCACGAGAGCAACCAGCAGTGTCGCGATCGGAGCGATGGAAACCGTAACGGTCATTGTTCAATCTTTTTTCTGTATAAAAGCAACCGCCTCGGTTTCATTCACTGGACTAAGACCTGACGCTGCTCGTAATGGCCGGGCTGCCAGACTCTGACGATCGTGCCGTTGGCCTGGACCTGATCGACGTAACGACCTTCCACCCAGACATTCTGGGTGGTGTACACGGGCGTGGTGACGACTGGTGTGGTGACGACTGGCGTGGTAACGACCGTGGGAGCGGTGACGACCGCAGGAGTGGTGACAACAGTCGTGACGGGAGCCGAAATAACCCTGTCGGCGATCACGCCGCCTACGATGCCGCCCACGAAGCCCGGCCAGAAATTCCTTCCGCCGCGACCCCATGCGCTGCCGTGGCAATGGCGATGATGCACTGGACGAGAAACATGATGATGGCGGACGGCATGGCCATGGCCGCGAGCCGGCCCGCGATGCCCTCTTGCGAACGTCGTTCCCGCGCAAAGCGCGGCCGCGACACAGACTGCTGCGATTTTTATCGTTTTATTCATATTGCACCTTTTCTTTCTCCGCGTTTGGCGGTTACAGTTGGGTAGGCGAACCATCACGAAAAATCTGACAAAAAAATTTTAATCAATCCAAAATTCCTTTGGAGGGGGCCTCTTTATCGTCCCACCAGGAGCCTTTAGACGATGAAATGCGCGCGATCGGCTTTGTCGTAAGCTGCTTGCCCTTGGTGCCCGCGGCGCGCACGGCGACGACATCCTGATCCTCAAGCTTCTTCGTCTCGGGATTGACGCGCTTAACCTGCTCTTTGGGGAGAAAATACTGCTGATGTATCTTCTGATTCTTGGCCGGCTTGAACTTCACGTAAATCGTATCGGGGCAGCCTTCCTGGAAGAAAAGTATCTTCGATTTAGGCTTCTCCGGCGCGAGACGGTAATCTTTATTGCGGATAAGCCCGCCGAACCTGAAGCGTTTGATATAGCTGAACCCGTAGCCGCCCTCCTCGTAGACGACGGTGAACTCGCGCACCTCGCGGTCCTTCTCCTGGTTGTAGCGGATTACGGCGAGCAGATTCTTATCGACGAAAATCTTATCTTCAGGCTGCGTTTTCTTAAAGCGGCCGTCTTTCCATACGAAAATAAGCTCATCAAGCGAAGAACACTTAAAGAGTTCGTCTCCGTTGCGAAGACCCGAGCCGACGAAATTATTCTCCTTATCCCACTTAATCGTAAGTTCGCTCGCCGTTATCGCGCGGACATCGACCTCCTTGAACGCGCCCGACTCGATCTTCGAGCAGCGCGGATACTTCTTCGCGTATTCCTTTATAAGGCCCTTCAGATACTTGACGACGAACGAGCGCAGATGCTCGATATTGTCGCGGACCTGGGCCTCTTCCTTCTCGATGCCTTCGATCTCTTCGCGGTTCTTGTCGATATCAAACTGCGAAATGCGGCGGATCGGGATTTTAAGAAGTCTCTCAATATCCTCGTCGACGATCCCGCGGCGCAGTTCCTTTAAGAACGGCTCAAAACCCGTGATAATGGCCTTCTTGACGCCCTCCATCGTCTTTTCGGTCTCGATTCGCTTATAGATGCGCTCCTCGATGAATATCCTGTCGAGAGTACGAGCATGATAAAGGTCGTCAAGCTCACCGAGGCGAATTTCCTGTTCGCGCCTCGTAAGCTCCATAAGGCGCTCAACGTTCTTGCGGACGATTTCGCTTATCGTCATCAGTTTCGGACGGCCCGCATCAAGAACGATCGGACGCGACGAAAGGGACTTTTCGCAATTCGTGAACGCATAGAGGGCGACAATCGCCTTCTCCTGACTCTCTCCCGTCTGAAGCTCAAGCTCTATTTTAACGGTATCGTTAGTCAGGTCGTGGAGTTTGCGGACGGGAACCTTTTTCTTCTTGATCGCCTCCTCGATCGACTCTGCGAGCGAATCGGTCGTCTCGCCCCACGGAAGTTCGGTGATGATAAGTTTATTCTTATCTTCCTTCTCGATCTTCGCGCGGACCTTGATCTTTCCTAAACCGTCCTGATAATCCGAAACGTCGAGCGTTCCGCCGAGCTGGAAATCGGGATAAAGCTGAAAAGGCTTTTTCTGAATACAGGCGATTTCGGCCTCTAAAAGCTCAATGAAGTTGTGAGGCAGAATCGCGGTCGAAAGCCCTACGGCGATACCGTCGGCGCCGAGCATCAGGAGAAGAGGAATCTTCGCGGGAAGATAAACCGGCTCCTCCTTTCGGCCGTCGTAATTGGGAACGAACGATGTCGTCTTTTTATTGAAAATCTCTTTACGCGCCAGCTCCGTAAGACGGCACTCGATATATCGCGTCGCGGCGTGGGGCATGCCCGTCAAAAGCGAGCCGTAGTTACCCTGTCCGTCGATCAGATAGCCCTTGCCCTCGCCCCAGAGCTTATTCGCGAGAACGCATAGCGCGTCACCGATCGACGCGTCACCGTGGGGATGGTACTGCATCGCGTGACCGACGATGTTGGCGACTTTTGTGTAACGGCCGTCATCCTTCTCAAAAAGCGAATGCATAATGCGGCGCTGAACAGGCTTAAGCCCGTCCTCGACGGCCGGTATCGCGCGCGAACAGATCACGTACGCCGAATACTGGCGGAAGTTGAAGTCAAAGAGCTCGCGCATCGGCCCCGACCCCGTAAGCCCCGCTGCGGGCTTAACGGCAGACGCCGCGGACGCTGCGGGCGCGTCACCCTTTTTAACTTCCGCCTGAGCGCCGCCCGAAGCGACATCTGCGAACAGATCGAGATTGTCGAAAAGGCTTGGCGGCGCCGATTCCTTTTTGCTCTTATCCTTATCTTTGGACATCTACCGTCTTCCCCTTGGCGCAAAACTGAAATCAAAGACCGAGCTTATCGAACGCGCCGGCGATCGAACCGACGTTTGCGTTCTTCTTCTCCGCTTCTTTCATCCACGCGGAAACTTCGGCGGCGGTCTCTTCGGCGGCGACTTCCTCGGCGCTCTTTTTGAATACGCGCGCGACGCATTCTCTGCGCGAAAGAGAAATCTTGCCGTTCTCGCGGTCGATGCGCATCACTTTTACCGTAACGCCGTCACCCGACTTAAGAACGCTCGCGGGGTTATCGACACGCTCCCACGAGATTTCTCTTACGGGGATAAGCCCTTCAACGCCGCCCAGATCGACGAACGCGCCGAAATCCAATACGCGCGTAACCGTTCCGCTCAAGGTCTCGCCTTCGATAAGACGCTCGAGCATGGCCTCTTTAAGGGCTTCCGCCTGAACCTCTAAAAGCGCGCGGCGCGAAAGAACGATATTAAGCCCGCGCTCGTCCTTGGAATAGTCGGATACGAGGAAGTCGAACTTGCGCCCGATATATTCAGCGGGATCCTTGGTATAGCGGTCGATCTGGCTGAAAGGACAGAACGCCCTCTCGCCGGCGACGGTGATTTCGTAACCGCCCTTGATCTGCTTTTCAACGAGTCCCGCGATCGCCTCGCCCGACTCCCACGCGGCCTTTATGGTCGCGTTGTCGTCGCTCATCACCTCGACGACCTGCTTCTTGGGACGGACGATAAGCTTATCGTCGTTGAACGCCTTGCCGAATTTATAAGTACGCTTGATGCCCTTCATCTGATCGTCGAGCATCGCGCCGAAATCGAAAGAATTGTCGCTCATATTAAGCCTTCTTCATCTGTGGGAAAAGTACAACGTCACGGATGGAATCGCACCCGGTCAAGAACATGACGAGACGGTCGACGCCGAAGCCGAGCCCGCCCGTCGGGGGCATACCGCACTCAAGAGCCGAAATGAAATCCTCGCGGATCTTCCCGGTGACTTCGCCGGCCTGGTCTTCAAGAGCCTCGCGCTGAGCGATAGGATCGTTCTGCTCGGTGTACCCGGGGCAGAGCTCGCGGCCCGCGACGACGAACTCGAATACGTCGACGAGAGAGGGATCGTCCTTGCACGCCTTGGCGAGCGGAACGAACTGGCGCGGAATGCGCGTAACGAACGTAGGCTGCATGATGTTGCGCTCGATGAGCTTGTCGTAAACCTCATGCGTAAGCATAAGCTCGGTATCCACACCGTCGAGCTCGAGATTCGTTTCGGTCTCGCGGCCCTTCGCCTTGGCCTTTTCGAGCTGGGTTTCGAAAGGAAGATCGAACCAGTCCTCGCCCATAAGCTCCTTGACGAGATCCTTGTAGGCGACGCGGCGGTAAGGAGGATTGAAATTGATGACGGTCTTGTTGTCGCCGTATTCAATCTCGCGCTTGCCAATGACCGTATCGCAGAGATGCGGCAGAAGACCTTCCATAATCGCTTCCATCGAGGTACGGTCGCCGTAAGCCTCGTAAATCTCGCAAACCGTGAACTCGGGATTGTGAGTGCGGTCGATGCCCTCGTTGCGGAAATCCTTGCCGAGCTCGAAAACCTTGTTCATGCCGCCGACGAGGAGCCGCTTAAGATAAAGCTCCGGCGCGATGCGCATTACGCAGTCCTTGTCGAGCGCGTTGAAATGCGAAACGAACGGCTTAGCCGCGGCACCGCCTGCCTGATCCTGAAGAATGGGGGTTTCAACCTCCACGAAGCCGCGGTCCCAGAGGTACTTGCGGATTTCCTGGATGAGACGCGAGCGCGTGAAGAAGCGGTTGCGCGACTCGTCGTTCGTCATCAGGTCGACATAACGGCGGCGGTAGCACTCTTCCTGGTCGGCAAGGCCGTGGAACTTCTCCGGCGGCTGCTCGAGCGCCTTGGCGAGCATCGTCCACTCCTTGACGACGAGGGACTTCTCGCCCTTCTGGGTCGTAAAGAGCGTTCCTTCGGCGCCGATGATGTCGCCGAGATTAAGCTGCTTGAACGCGGCGAACATCGTCTCGGAAAGTTCATCACGCTTAAAGATAAGCTGAAATTTATCCGCACCGTCGTTCATGGTGCAGAAATTCATTT
Organism: Kiritimatiellia bacterium; assembly: GCA_045630425.1. Lineage (GTDB taxonomy): Bacteria > Verrucomicrobiota > Kiritimatiellia > RFP12 > UBA1067 > UBA1067. The sequence continues at coordinate 6,567 of JAZQTB010000033.1, forward strand.
TGCCCATGCGACGGATCATCATAAGACGACCGGCGACGCGCGCGGCTTTACCTTCCTCGAATTCCGCGCGGATCTTGGAGAGATCGTCGTGATCGTACTTGCAACCATAGGGCTCAAAGCCGAGTTCGGCCAAAGCCCTCATACTTACGAGCCTTTGCTCGCGATATTCATTCGTTTCCATAGCCCTCTATTATACCAAATTTGAACAAACAATTGTTCACCATCACCTAATTTCTTCTCGCACCTTAAACCGGTGTTATTAAGCCAACGCGATCGCACAACACAACGATGGCCGCTACCGCCAGAGGGGAATAAAGAGAAAATCTACGCTCGTTCCTTCCTTCGGATCGGTTTCGTATCTGAAGAATCGCCATAGGAAGGACGTTTTCGCATATCCGTTCGTCTTCGAGTCGTAGGTAAAGCCCGGGAATACGTCGAGCGAAACATCACCGTTCTCCTCTTCCCAGTCCCAGAGCTTCAAAAGCACCTTCCTGCTCGCGTAACTCTTGTTCGTCATGCGATCGCGCTTATGTGAAGCGTTGTAAAGAAAGAAGAATAAAGACGATTCACCTTCTTCGACATCAGAAATTTTCTTGCGCGTATTTATATCAAAAGTGACTTTACGCTCGCCTTCATATCTGTATGCGAGACGATTACCCTGATCGTGATTATACGTAATCTTATACTCTTTCCCCTTCCAGGGAACGCTGCCCGATACATTTCGGTCGTTGTCGGATACAAGACACAGATCGGCATTGTTGTACGAGTAGAAATAAGTACCTTTCTTTATCGGCTCCAATGACTCTATTTCACGGCATTTCTTCTTGGCGTTCCATGTCCAGTTTGTATTGACGGCATCCCAGATTTTTATCTCTTCGGGCAGTTTATCCATATCGAGATATGCATACTCTTTGTCATAAGCCGCATCCTTCTTCTTATTGTAGAACGGGAAGAGCCACCAACCGGTTTCACGACCCGAACGCTTGCCGGCAAGAGAAAGCGCGTAATAACTGTTGGTCTGAGTAGTGCCGCCACCGTCCCAGGAATAAAGAAGCGACTTAAACGATTTATCTTTCTTATAATCAAAAACGGGGAAAAGCCAACCTCCTTCCGTCTTGCCGGAGCGAGTACCTGCAAGACCGCAAGCGAAATAGCTGTTAGTCTGGCTCGTCCCGCCGCCATCCCAAGAGTAAGGCAAAGAATAAAAGCCTTTATCCTTATCTCTCAAGAAAACTGGAAACGCCCACTGCGAGCTGTCCTTACCTGTCGCATCGGTCTTAGATCCCGCAAGTCCCGCAAGCGCATACCAATAGCTCTTCTCGGAATTCGTCGACCAATTCGCTCCCGAAAGAATCGGCAAAGAGAAAAATCCCTTCTCGCCCTTCTTCTCGTCATCCCATTTCGAAAAGGGCGCCGTCGAAAACTTAGTCTTATCGCGGGTATAAAGCGGGAGCAGCCATTCATTATCACCGTCGCGCCCGTAAAGCAATGTATAAAAACTTTTGGGGTCGTTATAGTAAAGCGGAAAGACCCAGCCCGCGCTTCCGTCTTCGCTTTCAACAAAACCTGTAAATCCCATCAGCGCATAAAGAAGTTTTACTTTACGCTTTAAATCGCGATAAT
>JAZQTB010000034.1:0-14134 GCA_045630425.1 Kiritimatiellia bacterium
GAAAGGCGTTACAACTCCGCAGCGAGTCGAGACCGAGAAGAGCCTCCGTTAATCCATCGAAGCTCACAGTCGCCCATATCAAAAGGTGAGCACGGTTGCAGCAACATCCGCCGCGATATGAACAGTCACGGGGAAATAAGGAATAATAAGATTATGATAATTACTGTTGCACAGAGCGGATAAATGTAAAAGGATGGGGATATTTTAGTGGCGATAATACAGGCTCAGCGGTAGACTTCGCCGGCCCATTCGTACTTTGAGGCGGAGTCTTCGCCGTAAACCGTGTCGGCGATGTAATTGAGAATACGCGAGGCGTTGAAGAGCCCGTGATAACGCCTGCGCCCGGCGGCGGCTATCGCGCGTCGCGCCGCGGGATCGGCGGCGTAGCGCAGGACTTTTTCGGCCAGATCGGCGGAGTTGTCGAAGAAAACGGCCTCCTCGCCGTCTTTGAAAAATTCCTGATAACCGCTCTTCGACGAAATAAAGGCCAGAATCCCGCGCCCCATCAGATGAGCGAGGCGATCGGACGAATACCACTTCCATCCTTCGCGGCGGTTGAGCGAAAGCGCCATCGCGCTCGAAAGAAGCGCCCTTTCGTAGTCGCTCCCCGCGATGGCCTCTCGGCCGCAGGTGCCGAAAAGCCCGAAGCGGATTTTGGACGAGACGAGTCTGTCGAGTTCGCGCACGAGCTCAATTCGTTCGTCGCCGGGACAGTCGTGGCCCGCGAAGAAGAGATCATACTTAACGTCGCCGCTCGACGAAACATCCTCCCACTCCATCGTCTCGTCGCACATGTTAGGCAAAAAGCCGACGATGTTCGTGCCCGTCGTCCACTCCTTAAGCTTCTCGCCCGCCGTCGTCACGAATATCGCATCGCATGAACGCATGCGCTCGCGGATCTGATTTACGGTGTGCTCCTGCCAGACGGGATCGACGTTGATGTGAACGAGTTTTACATCGGGAAGCAGCGAGCGGACCTTCTCAAGAGTAGAATTGTAAAGATAATCGCAGTGGCCGATAAGCACGAGATCGGGGCGGAAATTGACGCACGTTTTAATGAACCTTCTGTTCATCATCTTTGCGCCGATATTGCGCATAAAACCGAAAGGCGCGAGATAGCGCGTGATATCGCGCTCGGAAAAAGATATGACGCGCCAGTTGTTGCGGACGCCTCCGCACATAAAACGGTAGCCCTGGCCCTCGCGCCCCGCGCCGTAGCGGCGGATCTGGAAGTTGTCGACGACCAGGAGTCTGAGCTGACGGGACGGCCTCATTCCCGACCTCCCTCGGAAAATTCACTGTAAACGGCGAGCGCGCGCGCAGCCATTCTGTCGAACGAAAATTTCTCAAGCGCGTCTTCGCGCAGTCCCTTAAACCCGCTATGGGCCACCGAACGGATCGCGTTGGCGAAGTTAACGGCAAGCTCCTCGACCTTCGCCTTCGGATCAGGCGCTACGAGCGCCCCGTTCACGCCGTCCTCGACGATATCGAGCGCTCCGCCGAACCCCGTGGCGACGACGGGTTTGTCCATCGCAAGCGCCTCGGCCATGGAGCGGCCGAACGCCTCGGGCTTGCGGTAATTGGCGCTTACGACAATATCGGCGAGAGACAGACATTCGGCGACCTTGCTTTGAGCGCCTGCGAAAACGACATGATCGGAAACCCCGAGATCCGCGACCAGTTTGCGCAGCTCCTCTTCGTACTCCTTGCGCAAAGCCTCCGCTTCGCCGACGATGACGAGCTTCCAGTCGGGCGACTTTGATCTCGCCGCGACATGGGTCGTCTGGAGATATGCGACAGCCCTGATAAGGACATCGTATCCTTTAAGCTGCGTAATGCGGCCTAAGCCCATCACGACTCTGAAACCGTCCAGCTTCCATTCGAGGCGCTTGGAGTCCATAAAATCGCGGTCGAGCCTATCGATATCGAACTTCTCGCGGTCGATGGCGCGGGGGATGACGCGCAGAAGCGAAGTGTCGATTTTGTAATGCTCAATGAGATAATCCGCGATATACCGGCTCGGCGTCACCGTGACATCGCCGTACGTCATAACCTTAGAATAAGCCGAAACGGAATTCGCGCCGTGGGCGAACGTAATCCATTTAAGTTTAAGCTTGCGGTTGGCGATAACGAAAAGCCACGCCGGAACGCGCGAATGCGCGACGACGACATCGGGGCGCTCAACCTCCAAAAGGCCGCGCAGTTTCTTCGCGCGCGAAAAAGCGGTAAAAGGATTTTTGGATTTTATGTCGATCTCGGCGACGCGCCCGCCGTCGGCGACGATGCGCTCGTTAAGCCGCCCGCCGACGGAAACGACGAGATTGTCGTGACCGGCGGCGACAAGAACGCGGTTCATCTCCACGATGCCGCGTTCGACGCCGCCCTGATCCATGGCGGGAACCAGCTGAACGATCTTCAAATGCGCTCCTCCACGCCTCTGAAGTGGACGTTAAGCTCGTGAAGCGGCGCTAAGAGCGTGCCGAGGCTCTGCCCCTTTGTAAGTTTCGCGAAAGCGTTTACGTCCTTAGGAAAGCACTTGCCGCCGTAACCGAGTTTTCCGTCCGGACCGGGAACGTACGTATGCGTGTCGTTAATGTACCCCGAAAGAAGAACTCCCGTATGGACCTTGGCCCAATCGACGCCCATATTCTGGCAGTACTCGCGCACGGCGTTGAAGTAAATGACCTTGTAGGCGCCGAAAACATTGTGGGCGTACTTCGTGACTTCCGCTTCAAGAGGCGACATTACCGTAAACTTCTTGCCCGGGAAAACCTTGATAAGAAGATCGACGGCGCCGGTAAAGACCATCGTCTGCTTTTTGAAATCCTCGATATGCGTACGCTCGGTCAGAAACTCCGGCATATAGCACACTTCGTGGCCGGTTTCGCGCGAAAGCATATCGCTCGTTCCGGGAAGGATCGTCGTGCGCACAAAAACGGGGACCTTCGGGAGTTTGGAGATAATCTCCTTCATAAGCGTCAGATCCTGCGTCCCGTCGTCTTCGGTCGGAACGTGAATCTGAACAAAAGCGATATCAATATTAGAAAGGTCGTCATTATATCCCTTCGGCGGATCGCTGACAAAAACCTTGGCGTCCCTGTTATTCTCTTCAAGCCATGTTTTCAGCGCGCCGCCGACAAAGCCGCACCCGATAATACCGACATTTATCATGTTTTTCTCCATCTTAAAATCTTAATGTTCAGATCGAACAAAGATATTATAACATAAAACAAACCACATGTCCCCATTACTCATCTCTCATCTCAGGCCGGGGGCGCGAAAACTCACAGCCGCAGTACCCCTGGCGGTAAAGCCCTAATTCCGAAGCGCGTTTAACGGAAATTTTAAAGCCTTCCTTTTTCTTGAAGTCTTCCCGCAGAAACTTGACCGAATCAGACGACTTCTCGTCGCCCGCCGCGAAAACGAGAGCGCTCGGCTTATGGGGGCTTACGGAAAGAGATGTCGTAAAGGCGTCGTAGCCGTTCTCGGCCGCATAACGCGCGGCGCGCCCGAGATTGAACCTGAAGCAGCGCTCGCAGCGTCTGCCCTTCTCCGGCTCGGTTTCATAACCATCGGCGACTTCCTTCAGCCAAAGGTCGTGATCATAATCGTCAAACACGATTTCAACGGAATCGGCCTCGGCGAGTTTCTTAGCCTCGACCGCGCGAGTATCGAACTCTTCGCGCGTATCGATATTCGAATTCGAATAGAACATCGTCACTTCATGCCCGCCGTCCTTCAACCTCGGAACGCATGCCGATGCGCACGGACCGCAGCAGGTATGAAGGAGAACTTTCATGACGGAAACTGACCGGAGGCGACTTCTTCGACGTACGCCGAAAACGCGCGGCGGACCTCGCCAGCCAGATCGGCGTAACGCTTGACGAACGACGGAGCCGATTCGTTAAGTCCAAGAAGATCGTGCATGACGAGCCACTGCGCGTCGCAGTCGGGCCCCGCGCCTATGCCGATCGTCGGAATTGAAAGCTTACTTGTAATTTCCGCCGCGAGTTCCGAGGGAATGCACTCGAGCGTCACGGCGAACGCTCCCGCGGCCTCGACCTTCTCGGCGTCGACGAGTATCTGATGGGCGGCGGCGGCGGTCTTACCCTGTTTTTTAAATCCGCCGTATTCGTTGACGCTCTGCGGCGTCATTCCGACATGAGCGAGAACGGGAATGCCCGCCTCGGTCATACGCTTTATGAGATTCGAAACTCTCGCGCCGCCTTCGAGCTTTACGGCGTCCGCGCCCGCCTTTATGCAGTCGACGGCGTTTTTCATCGCGATATCATCGCCGCACTGGTAACTGCCGAAAGGAAGATCTGCCACGACCATCGCGTTTTTCGCGGCGCGGGCGACGGCCGCTGTCGCGGAAAGAGTTTCCTCCATCTTTACGGGGAGCGTCGTCTCGTAACCGAGAACAGTCATGCCCATCGAATCGCCGACAAGAATAATCGGTACGCCCGACTCGTCGGCGAGACGCGCGAAACAGGCGTCGTAAGCCGTGCAGCAACCGAGTTTCTGAACACCCTTGGCGGCGCGAACGCTCGCCACGTTCCACTTTTTCATCATTACGCTCCCCGGTTACTGATGGATGTTGCCTCGGCTCGGATGACTCTTGGCCTTCGGCTTTTCAAGTTTTAAGAAAGTCGCGAATTTAAGCGCCTCGGCGGGAATCTCGTCGCCGGTCGTATCGGGCATCTGGGAAAGATCGAGCCCGTGATCCTCATGAGTATGATGGAACTTCGACTTCGGCTTTACGATATCGCGCAACGCCGCCTTAAACTCCTCGATACCCTCGCGCGAATCGCACGAAATCGCGATAGGCTCGATGCCGGTTTCCTTAATGAAGCGCTCGAGATTCTCTTTCGAGCACTCAACATCCATTTTGTTCGCAACGACGAGGTACGGACGCGAAGCGAGCTCGGCGGAATATTCGTCGATTTCCTTCTTTAAAACTTCGTAATCCTTCCACGGCTCGCGGTTGTCCGTTCCCGCCATGTCGATGATGTAGACGAGAACCTTGGAGCGCTCGAGATGCTTGAGGAACGCAAGCCCCAAGCCGACGCCTTTCGCCGCGCCTTCGATTATACCGGGGACGTCCGCGAGAGTGACCTTCGCCCAATCGTCGTAAACGAGAGTCCCGACGATAGGATTCAAAGTCGTGAACGGATAGCTCGCGATTTTTGGCGTGGCCGACGAAAGTACCGTTAATAGAGAGCTCTTGCCCGCGTTGGGGAAACCGAGAAATCCGGCATCGGCGATCGTCTTAAGCTCGAGCCTCAATCGGCGCTCTTCAGGTTCGCCGCCCGGAGTATGTTCTGTCGGAGCCTGATTGACCGACGACTTGAAATGTACGTTGCCGAAACCACCCGCGCCGCCCTTGGCGACGACGACCTTCTGTCCTACCTCAGTGATGTCGGCGACCATAAGCCCGGTCTCCTCGTCGTACACCTCGGTACCGAGCGGAACGTTTACGACGAGATCCTTGCCGCGCTTGCCGAACATCTTCTGACCCTGGCCGGGACCGCCGTCCTGCGCGATGCACTTGGGATCGTAATAAAGCGAAAGAAGCGAGTTGACATGTTCGCTCGCCTTGAATACGACATCGCCGCCGCGACCGCCGTCGCCGCCGTCGGGACCGCCGAACTCGACGAGCGCCTCGCGTCGGAACGACATCGAGCCGTCGCCGCCGCGACCGGAGCGAACCTGAACAACAACCTGATCTATAAACGTTTTAGCTTTCATCGCTATTTTTCACTTTTGCACCGTAAAAACCGTTGACGATATAAATTTTATCATATTTTACGGTTGAATTTTACAAATCCTTCTTGCCGACGCGACGCGTTATCCCTTCGCGAGGCTCGGCCTCGGGCGGGATTTTAAGCGGCTCTAAATCGTATTCCGGAATATCCAAGGATTTCCACGCCGCGCTGTAGACGGGGAGACCCTGAGAGCGGAACATCGTCTCGAACTCCGTCCAGACCTCTTTAGGCCGCGGCATCGGCTCGACGCGCTCAAAGCGCTTATCTGTCGAAAAGCATTCGCATACGGTCTCGAAATACTCCTTGTGATCGGTCGCGAACTCGAGCTTACCGCCGACCTCAAGACGCTTCCAGAGCGCGTTCAAAAAGAGCGGCCCAAAGAGCCTATGCGAATGGTGTTTTTTCTTAGGCCACGGATCGGGGAAGAAAACATAGACAGTCCGCGCATGATGATCGGGCAGAAGATAGTGGAAGGTATAGAGAGCCTCCAGCCTTAAAACGCGCGCGTTCGTAAGACCGCCCCTTTTGCACTTGCCGGCGAAAAGTCTCACGCGCTCGAGCATGCGCTCGATACCGAGAAAATCGCAATCGGGATTCTCCTTCGCGCGCTTCGCTAAAAACTGCCCTTTACCGCAGCCGACCTCGATTTCCAAAGGGCGATCGAGATTTATGTCCAAAGGCTTGCAGGGATCGGTAACGGTTATGATATGATCTGTCATTTGAAAAATACGAGATAAATAGTCCAGTTAATCGCGAGCGAATAAAGATTGGCGAAGAAGTCGTCAATCACAATTCCAAAACCGCCGTGAAACGCCTGAAGCTGGCGCGCGGGCGGCGGCTTAACGATATCGACAAGGCGGATTACCGCGAAGAAAACCGCCATCGCCGTCCAAGGGAGCTCAAGAATCGGAATCCCGATGAGCGCGATCGGGTAGAGCATCCATTCATCGGCCGTTATGCGCCCGTCGTCCTTTACACCAAGCGACTTCTCGGCAACTTCGCAAAAACCGACAGCCGAGAGCGTAAGCCCAAGACAAGCGACAATTTGCCAAGTAAGCCCAAGGTGCGCAAGCGCATACGCGAGCACAACACCCGGCGCGCTGCCGAAGGTTCCGGGAGCGAACGGAACGAAAAGTCCGATCCCGAAACCTGTCGCCACGAAAAGGCAGAACTTCTCGGAGAGCGGTCTCATTTGGAAGAGACGCCCATCTTATAGCCGTTGAAGCGATGGGTGTTGTAAAGCTTCTGCTTCTCGTCGACGGGAAGGCCGAGCGACTTGCGGATAGCGAGGAAGTCCTTGACGCTCTTGGGCCCGACCTGATTGAGCTTGGCGCCGTGGCTGCTCGCAAGAAGGAGAACCTGGCAATAGGAGTCGGCGTTCTCGGCGAACCATTCGGCCTCCTCGATATCGCGCGCGCCGCAGACGATACCGTGGTTCTCCATGAAGACCACGTTCGACTTTTTGGACATCTTAGCGACATTCGCTGCAACCTCGTCCGTTCCGGGCGTTCCGTACGGAGCGAGAGGAATCTGATTGAAGAAAATGTCGGCCTCGGGATTAATGCCGTTCGGCGGAACCTGACCCGCGAAAAGAAACGCGTTGCAGTGCGGAGGATGGCAATGGACGCAGGCGTCCCAGCCGGCGGTCTTCATCATCGCGATGTGAACCTTAACCTCGCTCGTGCGCGGACGGTAGCCGCAGAGCTGCCCCGCGTTCATATCGACGAGGCAGATATCCTCTTCCTTCATAAAGCCCTTGCAGCACAGCGTGGGCGAACAGAGAACGAGATCCTCGCCGACGCGGACGGAGAGATTGCCGCCGTTGCCGTCGGTAAAGCCGCGCGCGTAAATGCGGCGACCCATCTCGCACATATCGGCCTTGACCTTGCGGATGGCGGGCGAGTTGAAGAACTTGTCGAGCTCCTTGCGCGTTTTAGGCTGGGGACCGTTTTTCCAGTCGTAGGCGCGGTTGACGAGCGGGGGATTGATGTAAAGTTTTTTGTCCATTTCCATTAACCTCTCTGTCTTAAAACCTCGTAAAGCGTGATCGCCGTGGCGACACCGGCGTTAAGAGACTCGAACCCGCCCGGCATCGGGAGCTCGGCTATAAAATCGCAGTTCTCTCTTACAAGGCGAGAAATGCCGTTGCCCTCGGCTCCGACGACAAGACCGGTCCGGCCGCGGAAATCTATATCGGTATAAGTTTTCGCGTCCTCGCCCCAGTCAAGCCCCGTAAACCAAACTCCCGCGTCCTTAAGATCCTGCATGGCGCGGACCAGATTTACGACATGAGCGACCTTGACGTATTCGGTGCCGCCGGCGGAAGCGCGCGCGACCGCGGGCGTAATGCCGCATGCTCTATCTTCGGGAATGATTACGCCCGTTACGCCGACGGCGCTCGCGGTGCGCAGAATCGAGCCGACGTTCTGAGGATCTTCAAGGTGATCAAGAACGATTACCGTCGCGTTCTCATCGGCTTCAACCGCCGCGAGAATTTCCTCGAAACCGACATAAGGATAGCCCGTCGTTTTCAACGCGACGCCCTGGTGGTGCCCGAAGCGCGTAAACTTATCGAGCTGATTGCGCTCCATCGTGCGGATTACTAAGCGACGCGCTTTAGCTTCGTCGCGGATCCGCTGGAGCTGATCGTCCTCGTCGGGGAACGCGGGCGGGAGAATAATCTCGCTCGCCGTGCGACGCCCCGCCGCAAGCGCCTCTTCGACAGGGTTGCGCCCGTAAATCCACTCGCCCCCCGTGAGCATTTCGCGGGGCCCCTTGGCGTGGTGGCGTGTATTCTGATAATTACCCATAACTTATCGCTTGAAAAGAACGTCCTTTTCGTATTTCTGAACGAGTTTAAACCACTCTTCGCCGGCGACGTTACCGTGAGAGAAGAACGTCGGGTTAAAATCGAGGCCTACTCCGCGCTTTTTGACCCACTCTACCCAAGGCTTAAACTGCTCAACCGAGAGCTGATCGCGATCGACGACCTTATCCTTGTGGATGCCGATCTTGGCATATTTCTTTTTAACTTGTGCGTAACTCATCTTGTTGATCATTTTTTGAAGATTTCATGGAGAGCCAAACGAAATTCCAGATGATGCATTCATATTTTTCATATTATATCAAAAAAAGAACGCAGAGGGGCCGGCAAAATTTTGGCACAAAACGGTCCTTCCACTGCCACTTTGGCATTTTAGTCGAAGTTGAAGTTGAAGTGGAACAATGGAATTATAAATTCTCTATTATTATCTCCAACGGGGACAGTCCCCTCGCCACTTACTCGATTATCACTCTTAAACGGAAGAAATGATGAGAGGATAAATCTACATCATTCCATTGAGAATCTGTTAAATTAACCTTGCCCTCAATTTTGATTGATCTATTCTTAATCGAGGTAGGAGAATAAACGACTTCTTTAACAGTGCCGTCATCATTGAAGAGCAATTCTTTAATTTTCAATAAGTCATTAGAATCAATTGGAGAAGTTCCGCAAACATATTCCTGCCAGTTAAGCATCCCATCCTTATCTGCATCTTCATTGGCGAGCGTTTCAAGAGTTTTTAACGATTCTTCATCATCTAAGAGATTATATTTACTGAACCAATAGCCTGGAATCTGTATTGCTTCTCCATCGACATCACGCTCAATAACTGTCGGCTGAATAGCCGAGCGAAGTACGAATGTAATATCCTTATACACGACATTGCCCTGAGCCGTTCGTGCCTCAAGAGTAATAAGCATACGAGAGCCGTCTAAATTTTCAACTGTCTGCTTTGATTTAATGATGACATCGAAAACATTTTCATCGCTGCGATTAACTTTAATATCGTCATCAGAAATCAATGTAAGACAGCTCGGGTACGCGCGAAGCTCCGTTACCGCGTCATTGCAAGTGACGCGAAGGCCCGACAATCCATCCAAATCGCCCTCAAGCAAAACAGCATCCGTCAATACTTCGCCCGTAATACTCTCAACTTTTTCGATTATCGGCATAGAAACAGCTTCATTCGTAAAACGCGTAAATGTTTCTCCAAAATGAACAGGATCTTCGCGCGTTGTTCCTTCAACTTTAATACGATAGCGCGTTCCAAATTCAGTCGTCAATTTAGATAACTGATACTCTCTAACTCCCGAAGACAGCTTGTTTGATTTTATAGCACTACCTTGCTTATATACGTTAGAGAATGCGATATTACTAATGGCATAACACATCTTCTTCTCTTCCTCTTCACCTTCACCTTCTTCCCCTTCGCCTTCACCTTCATCCTCACCATTATCAATCGAAGACAAAGTAAGACGCATACGACAAAAGCGCTCGGCATATCGGCCCAATGGAATTATCGCTTTATTCGGAACGACTATTTCGCCCGCCTCATTCTCGTGAGGGAATGTTACAAGCGTTTTCCATTCCATATCAACTTCATTCCACAGCTGAATGTTAACGGCAGTATCAATCTCCGTTCCTTCTTCCATTATATCTGTAATATCGCACGTAAACACCGTATCTTTACTTGGTATAAACGCTTCGGGAAATGTGTAAACCTCTGATTCAAAAACAGTAGCCTTTATCGCAAGTGCTTCTACCGTATTCTCATTCTCATCTTGCAGAGTGACCTTTTTAAAATCCTCTTCATCAACCGTCAAATCTTTCAACGCATCAATCGCGGGAGAATAATCAACGATTTCCGTTGATGAATACGGTGTAGCAGAAACCGTAAAGCCTGTAAAATCACCTTCATGATATTCCGGCACCATCCACATTACCGTAGGCAGGGAATTTACATTTACAACCTTAGGGAGCGGGGCAACCTGAATCTGAACTTTTGGAGCATGGCCTAAAAACCATGTATCGATCTGAGCTTCATCGGCAAGATAAAATCCATTAGAATCCGAGCCGTCATCATTTTTATCGTTAGCCCAACCGTAATTTATCTTAAGATAGGCGTTACGATTAACAATCTTATAACCGCAAATAAAGACTGCATGCCCAGGAACTCCAGCAGGAAGAGGCATCTTACTTTCAAGACATTCCTTTATTTCAGTCAGTTGATCTGAAGTAAACTTATCATCTTCTCCCTTCATATTGGGAGAGCCAAGCTCGTACCAGTCATTTATACATACATTTGCAACCGGTGCTCCAGAGCCATCATTTTCAAGCGAGTCAAAAACCATGCCGGAGATTATATCAACAAGCAATCCGAGACGAGCCACGCTCTGACGTTCAATTTCCGACTCATAGAGTTTTCCCCAAGCGCCGTCTTCCTCTTCCCAATAATCATCTTTTAATGTATTCCATTCAATGGGGAGTCCTCCATGAAAACGCATTTCATAGCGCTGAGGGCCTAATGCGCTATTATTCGCTTGTAACGATTTTGAATATATGCCGTCAATGCGTTGAGGCCATTCATAATATTTCATAATCTGGGAATACATTGTTGCGACGCAACCTACAGGCGCTCGAAAGCCGTAAATCATATCGTTGCCTTCAGCGTTACTTTCCGCCCCAATTTGCGGAGAAAAATCATTCCATGGTTCCCACTGACTCCAATTAGGATTCCAATCTTCAGAAGTTAAGTCAACCGTTGTTGCGGCCTTCACGGATGTAGATTGTGTTGCGCGTAAACTAAACGTACTTATTGGATTTAAAAGATTTTCCCATTCTGCTTCTTCCGGTGTACTTTCAACTGTAAAAGCCGCAAATTTTAATAATGATGCAGGCTCTAAACTCTTGGCACGGCTACGCATCCCGCTTTCAATTTGAAACCGTGGATTCCCTTTTGTCGGGACGGTGTAATCACCCTTTGAATACTTTAATAGCGGCATCTGTTTAGTAGAACCAGAGAAGATCATATGTCCCTTGGGAGATAAATTAACACACCAAAGCCCATCAATATCAGAAACCGATTTAACAGTCGCTAAAGGAAAAAACTCCTGAAGAATGGGCTTAGATAATGCTGAATTAGCAGCGCTAATTACTTCTTCTTCAGTTACCCATCTTCCAAAAGCATTTAAAGCGACCGTTAATACCAATACTCCAAACAATATAGATTTAAGATAACTTTTCATTGGTAACTTTCCTTACTTTATAATTAATTATCACTTCGCCTTAATGCGGTAAAAGGCGTTTGTTGAAGATTCTGGAATAAGATAGACGGTAAATGACTTGCTGCCGCTATTAGCAGGAAGCGATATGACGTTAACCAATTCGTTTTCTGTATCAATTTGAAAAGCAGATGTTTTCCAATCTTTTTTAGATAAATCGCTCGCTGCCTCCACGCTGTACGCGCGCCCTCCTACACCGTTAAAGGAGAGTTCAACGAAACCGTTACTTCTTTTTACCGTTTCATCGTTATAGCGGTTAAACCTCGTAATCCTGAGAACATCACTCGGATTAAACGGATTAGTCCCCGAAAGAGCTTCTTTAATGGTTGACACCCCGTCGCCGTCGTAATCTTTATACGGATTAAACGTTTCACCAAAAACCCAGTAATCACTATTTTCCCACTGCATTAAAAGCTCATTATAGAGGCTATCGTCTATCCCGTCTTGATTCTCGTCTTTCGACAAAACGATATCGACCTCTCTAACTCCGCCAGAAGCGCCTGTCGTCGCATCGATAACTACACCGCGCCAGACGTTTCCGACATTATCTGTTGCAGATATTGTAACAGTCTTACCCTGAGTCGAATACCCTTGCGCCGTACTCGTCGCCATTGGAACTGCGAGCGCGTAATTGCGCGACGAATTGGCTCTATAAAAGGTCTTCGTACGCGCTAAAAGTTGACCGCTTGAATCAGCAGCCTCTATCGTCGCTACGCGATTCGTATCGAATCCGTTGTGCCGCGCATCTGTAATACGCCCCACAAACGTATACGGATTAAGCGCGGCAGGAGTATCTGCATAAAGCGATGAAGCTAAAACGAGAATAAAACAAAAATTCAGTATCTTCATTATTGACCTCAATTTCCACTCGTCGAGTATGTCTTAAGTCCGAGTTTGATATCGTGAACTCCCTTAAAATCGAGCTTGCCGTCGCGGTTATAGTCGACGCCGTTTATAAATGCCGAGAGAGCAGCCTCACGATCATTGCCGAGCGAGCCAGCCGGAATAATAAGCAACCAACGCGTATTCCATGCAGAGCGCCCGATAAGACGCTTACAGTCAAGCTCGCTGTCTTGAGGCGCCGCGCCGACCTTGCCGTAATACGCCCTGAACGACGGATGCTTACGTATACGCGCTCCTATATCATTGCCGCCGGTCGCGCCGTCATAAAGCGGAGTCCAATCGGGATTGTTAAGTTCCGTTGAACCTATCTGATAAGGCGCTGGTATCGTCTGATCTACAACCTTCCACGAAAGAACCGTATCATTGTCGCCGACCGCTTTCATTCGATCCTCGCCTACGGGAACGAGAAACGCCGTTGGAGTCTTCGCAAGATAAGTATCGTCAAACCCTTCGAAATGCACACCCGCGGAAGCAATATGCGTCGCGAAGTACGTTGAATCAAGAGCCGAATCGCCGCCGATAAGTTCTTCGCCGAAGAAATTATATCCGTGAGCGATCAACGAAGAGAACGGAATGACAAGTCCGGGCTCTTTTTGCGCTGTCGAGCCTGAAAGTTTCTGGCAGTAATGACGGAACTCGGCAATTTCGTTCAAGTCTTCAACAACATATTTGCGCAGCTCCTTCTTCCACGCGTTATCACCAGCCTCGTCGCCGTAGATACGGAAAAGATCGTGCCTGAGCGAAAACCAGGTCGCGTAAGGCTGCGGATTATTGATCCCCAGGCGCGGCTTTAAAACGAGCCAGTTTTCATCCATTTCAGCGAGCACCGCCGCGAGACCTCCGTCACCCTTCGCAGCATCCGAGGCGACAATGGGCTTACCTGATGAATCAAACTCACCGAGCGTTCGGGCGCCCACGATGCGGGCGAGGAAAGCGTCCGCACTCTTCGAATCTGAAGAGAGAAGTCCCGTTTCGTAGTCGTAGGCCTGAGCCGCCAAATATGCGTATTTCTGCGCAAGATCAAACTGTGCCAAATAGCGCGAAAGCGCATTGTTTCGCGCAAGACGGAAGAACATATCGTTATACCGCTCCTTTGTAATCGAATCTGCCGCCTGAGTACGCTCAAGCGTACGCTCATCGATAATGCGCTCCGCTTCGGCTATTACGCTCTCAACCTTCGCCTGTTTAGCCTGCAAAGTCTGATATGCGGTAACGACATCATTTGCGGCAAGAGTATATGCATACCAGTCACTCCTTAAGCTGGCGTGTTTTGCCATACGATCTAAAGCAGTATTTAAGCCAATATCTCCTAACTTCTTTACAAGATCCAAATATCCAAATGCATGCTCCTGCATGACCAA
>JAZQTB010000035.1:0-3542 GCA_045630425.1 Kiritimatiellia bacterium
ACGCGGCGGATGGCGCCGTATAACTGCGGGAGCGGTCGCGAGACGAATGGGAGCGAGACCGGACACTCCCGGCAAGCAACGGAGACGCGCATTTGGAGCCAAGATAACGAAGAATGTAAGTTTGGTATCGTATGCGGTAAATGCGCTTTGTGCGACGCGACGAACTCCCACAGCATGACATGTGCGGCGGAGATTGCTGCCGCCAGCCGAGCGGAAGCTTTTCAGATGTGGAGATTTGCGCTGGACTGCGACCCGAAGACGTACTCGTGTACGTCGAGCGGTCGCAAGGACGCGCAAATCGACCATATCAAAAGGTGAGCACGGTTGCAGCAACATCCGCCGCGATATGAAAAGTCACGGGGAAATAAGGAATAATGAGATTATGATAATTACTGTTGCGCAGAGCGAATAAAGCCCAATGGCGAAGGATGGGGATATTTCAGGCGTTCCGTAACATCTCTTCGGGCGATTTATCCATATCCGCGGACGTGAACGTCGGACCGGGGAAGAATCATCTGAGCTTGAACTCGAGCTTTATTTCGGCCGTCGAAAAAACCGCCTCGCCGTCGAGACGCGCCGGAATGAACC
This sequence comes from Kiritimatiellia bacterium, assembly GCA_045630425.1. Lineage (GTDB taxonomy): Bacteria > Verrucomicrobiota > Kiritimatiellia > RFP12 > UBA1067 > UBA1067. The sequence continues at coordinate 589 of JAZQTB010000035.1, forward strand.
GCGCGGCTCTTACCGCCTTAAGCGCGGCCTCGTCAAGAAGCTTAAATCCCGTCGACGCGATGATTTCGGCGCTTTCGACCAGCCCCTTCGCGCCGACCCCGATGCGCAGCCTTACGGCTCCCGCTTCGCCGCGCTCCCTCGACGCTCTGGGATACTCAGGCTTAATCGGGCGGTGCAGTTTCGGCGCAACATCGACACGCGCCTGAACGGGGGCAGAAGCCGCCGCGACGGGTTCGCGCTTGTCAGACATCCGGCTTTCGCGCTCTTCGGATTTTCCTTCCGTCCTCTTATCCTTTACGGTCGGATTCGGGACTTTAGAGACATCCATCCTCGGCGGCGCGGGGATATCGGCGCGGGGGATCTCGATCTGGGCGATCACGGGAGGCTCCTCGACGATCAGGTCCTCGGTCTCGTCTATCGCAGGACTTTCGGAATTTTCTGCGGGCGGCGACGGCGGAACCTCGACGGGCGGCGCCGAAACGACCGGCATCGCGGCGTCGTTCTCGTTTTCTGCGAGCGAAAGCTCGACCGACGACACGTCCATCCTCGCCGGTTCGTCGGGACCCGCGTTCCGTTCGAAATAAAGAACAAGAAGCGCGCCCAACGCCAGATGAACGGCGGCGGCAATCAGAAGCGCGCAGAAAAACCTCATCGCTCCGACACCTTCCCGCCGTCGACCTGAAACGTCACCTTCTCGAATCCCGCCGCCTTCAGTTCCGAAAGAAGTTCGACGCCAGCGCCGAGGGAGGATTTCCTGTCTCCGGAAATGAGCACGGGAAAATCCATCTTGACGCCCTTGAGTTCCCGGAACCGCCCGATGATCCCGTCCTTGGTCATCGGCATTCCGTTGAACTGCATGGAATCGTCGGAGGCTATGGTCACTACAATCCGCTCGCCCCGCTCCATCGTTCCGTTGGCCGAAGGAAGATCGACTTTAAGCCCCTTGTGGACCGACATGTCGAAAATGCAGTAGATAAAGAAGACGAGAACGAGAAACATGACATCCATCAGGGATGTCATTTCAAGTCTTACTCCTCTGCGCCTTCCGCGTCCCATCCGTTATCTCTTCCGAGGTTCTTCTTCGGTTTCGTCATCGGCCATCGAGTCGAGCCAGTTGTACGGGAAAAGAAGAACGAGAGACGCGACAAGCCCGGCGGCGGTCGTGATGAGCGCCTCGCCTATGCCGGCGGTGGCCGCGAGAGGACTTTCGGACCCTCCCGCGTTCAGCGCCGAGAACGTCCGCATGATGCCCGTTACCGTGCCGAGAATCCCGAGCATCGGCTCGGCCGTTATTATCGTCGAAACGACGGCGAGCCCTTTCGAGTCCCTGCGTCCGGAGCGGAATTCAAGCGCCTTCCAGACGAGAATCGCAAGCCCTAAAACCGAAAGCGCCAATATCGGCCACATCACCGGGCCGCCTTTGGCGAACCATTCTGAAATCCTGTTCATACTTTTTTAAACGACAGAGCAAAAAGCCCGGTTCGTTCGAACCGGACTTTTTAGCTTACTTGTTTTTATGGCGCTGAGCCTTCGTGCGCTTGTCGTATTTATGCTTCGACATTTTTTTGCGCCTTTTCTTCTTGATGGAACCCATGGTTACTCCTTATTTGTGATTTGTGGCGGATTTGAATCAGTAAATGATTTTGTTGAGCGGAATCTCGATGATGCCCGTCGCGCCGGCCTTGGTAAGCGCGGGAATGAGATCGCGGACCTTCTTCTCCTCGACGACCGACTCGACGGCGAACCACTTCTCGTCGTTGAGCTTGTTGACCGTCGGCGCGTGAAGCGCGGGAAGAACCTTGACGATCTTGTCGAGCGACTTCGCGGGGGCGTTGCACTTGAGAAGCACGCGGCGCTGAGCCTCGAGCGCGCCCGTAAGAAGCATCTTGAGCTGTTCGAGCTTGGCGCGCTTGGCCTTGTTCTTCCAGCTCGCCTTGTTGGCGATGAAGCGTGTCGTCGAAGTGAGAATCGTATCGACGATGCGAAGATTGTTGGCGCGGAGCGAGCTGCCGGTCTCGGTAAGATCGACGATCGCGTCGACGAGCTCGGGAGCCTTGACCTCGGTCGCGCCCCAGCTGAACTCGACGTCGGCCTTGACGCCGTTCTTCTTGAGGTAGCGCTTGACGAGGCCGACGGCCTCGGTGGAAATGCGCTTGCCGTTCAGATCCTTTACGGACTTGATCTTCGAATCGTTCGGAACGGCGAGAACCCAACGGACGGGATTCGAGGTCGCCTTGGAATAGTTAAGCTCGCAGATCTCCTCGACGTCGCTGCCGTTCTCGTAGACCCAGTCGAAACCGCAGATGCCCGCGTCGAGAAGACCGAGCTCTACATAACGGCTCATCTCCTGGGGTCTCAAGAGTCGGCACTTGATCTCTTCGTCGTCGATCGACGGGATATAACTGCGGCTTGAGCACGAAACGTTGAAGCCCGCGCGCTTGAAGAGCGCGAAGGTCGATTCCTGCAAACTGCCCTTTGGAAGTCCTAAAACTATGGCCATTGTCTACCTTTTTTTGAAATTTATCGCAAAATTATACCATAAACCCCCGACGCTTGTCCAGCGCGCCGAAAACTGGACTATCCTCGCCTTCGCCTCTTCCTTCGCCATTGGCTTTTATCCGCTCTGTGCAACAGTAATGAGTACAATCTTATTATTCTACATTTCTTGTCGTGACTGTTCATATCGCGGCGGATGTTGCTGCAACCGTGCTCACCTTTTGATATGGTCGATTTGCGCGTCCTTGCGACCGCTCGACGTACACGAGTACGTCTTCGGGTCGCAGTCCAGCGTAAATCGCCACATCTGAAAAGGGTCCGCTCGGCTGGCGGCAGCAATCTCCGCCGCACATGTCATGCTGTGGGAGTTCGTCGCGTCGCACAAAGCGCATTTACCGCATACGATACCAAACTTACATTCTTCGTTATCTCAGCTCCAAATGCGCGTCTCCGTTGCT
>JAZQTB010000036.1:0-8692 GCA_045630425.1 Kiritimatiellia bacterium
ATTGCGCTTATTCGCCTTGGCGTTCTGACGATCACGTTTTCTGGCGGCGCGGCCGCCCTTGATATTAGCCATTTTTTTATCCTTTTTGTGGGAATGTTCGCCGCATATTTTACCGAATTTCGAAAATTTATGCAACCCCCCCCCTCGGGAAATCACACCTTTATCCCACTTTTTCTGGGGTGATTTATCCCAGTTTTCAAAAAAGTGGGATAAAGGTGATCCGCTGAAGAAGAAATAGAGTTTATTATTTTGCGCGGCGCTTAGTTTTATAAACTCCGATGGTTGTTCAAATGGCCTCCACTACCGTTCCGGCTAAAAGCTTCGCACATTCCAACCGCTATACTGTTACTACTCAATTGCTTTATTTTTTATCTGGGGTTACACCCCAGACCCCGTGCCGAAGGCATATATAAAAACTCAAAAGTTTTGTGAAATTTATGCGGTTATTTTATCCGAAGGCAACTTTCGCAACCCTTCGGTGTCCGGCGAGCTCCCAACGAGCCAGCTTTCCTTGGTTAAAAATCCCGCGTCAAACTCTCACTTCACAAAACAAGATAAAACGCCGCATTTATCCAATTTTTTATCACTTTTCTCCAATGGGGACAGTCCCCCAAGCTATTTAATGGGGACAGTCCCCCAAGCTATTCATTGTCAGTTTCATACTTATGAAATCATCTTTGCCAGCACTGCGAGCGATGCCGCTTTGATGGCCGGATCGACCGCTTTAGCGAGTTCGGAGAGCGCGGAATGTTTCTGGGGTTCAGCGACCTTGACCTTGAAATCCTTCTTGACCTGTTCAAGGTTCGCGTCGGACACCCAGAATTGGAACGGGCATGTGCCGAAAAGACTTTGCGCAAAATTGCCCTCGTCAAGCAATTCATGCGGCTTGTATGTGCGAGCCGTCTTGCCGGACACAAAATCGCCCATCTTCTCACTGCCGATGTTGAAACGCTTCAACACACTACAAACGGCTTCTTCGGCGCAATCAACTCCTATCCACCCACGACCGAGATTGTACGCGGCTTGCATCGTAGTACCCGATCCACAGAATGCGTCCAGCACAAGGTCGCCGGGATTGGATGACGCGGCAATGATGTTTTCGAGCATGGCAAGGTTCTTTTCCGTCGGGTAGCCGGTTATGACCATGTTCTGGTTTATCGAATCGCGGTAGTTGAGCCAGATGTCCTGTTGCGGCACTCCTTTACCCGGATCGAAAAACACCTTGCGGCGCGGGTTGCCGTTCTTCGACCAGTAGATTTCCCCGTTGGCGTCCAGTTCGTCAAGCGTCGCGGGCGTGTATTGCCAATGCTTGCCCTTGGGCGGCATCATGCCGCGCCACAGGCCGCCTGTCGCTCCATTCCGAGTGCCGGGCGCATGGACAGGGACACGCTTGTAGCGACGCCCTGTTTTCTCGTCCACATAGGGATATTCCACGGCTATCTTGTCCTCGCTCCATGAATCGTATGGGCGGTTCCAGACATAGTCATCGGATTTCGAATAGAAGAGAATGTAGTCCGCGATGTTGCCGAAGCGCTTGCGCGTCGTGTTCTTCGTGCTACACTTCTTGCGGGTGATCCAGTTCTGGAAATGCTCTTTGCCGAAAACTTCATCCATGACCATCTTGATTTCAAAGGCCATGTTATCGTCGAGATGCACGTAGATGGAGCCGTCCGACGCGAGAAGTTCGCGGATCACAAGAAGCCGTTCTCGAAGGAACTCCACGAAATGGGCGCCTTGCAGAAGATCGGCGTATGCGTCTTTCTGTTCGCGGGACTGAAACACGCTATTGGTCGCATACGGCGGATCAATATAGACGAGCTTCACTTTGCCGCGTATGCGCTCGTCGTTCAGCATTCCGCGCAGGATCGGCAGATTGTCGCCCCAATAAAGGCGGTTCTCCAACTTGGCCGGATCGTCCGCCACGCCCCAGACTTTGAAGACATCGGACTTCGAGCCAGACAGGATTTCGTCAACGCTTTTCTTCCCTTCGTAGGACAGCGAAACGGAAACATCAGCATCGGCAGCCGTCCGTGCGATGGGCTGTCGCTCGCAATTCCATTTTGTCGCTGACACTCCTGTTGCCATGGTTCACTTCTCCAACCAAACTTTTGTCAGCCGTTCGTCGAGCATACGCAGAGTCGTAACAAGGATACGCCCCTTGCCACGCTTCTCAATTTCGGCGTAGTCACGCCACATTGAGCCAAGCAAAAGCCCCGGCCCGTCGTTCAGGAAAATGACTTTTGTCTTTAGGCGCTTCTGCTTGCAATAGGACAAAATCTCATCCGCGCAGTTTTTGTATCCTCCGGTACGATCATCCTCCTGCGCTCCGCCACGATCCGAATCATACCGAGCCAATCCTACCGCAAGAACCTTGTTCGTCCTTGGCTCGCATATCAGAAAATCCACAGGCCGACGTGGATTCGGATAGCTGGGGAAAACATCGCCTAGAAGAATGTCCTTGCCCGCACGTTCTGGTCCCTTGATTTCATACTGCGGGAACTTACGACGCATCAAGGAGAAGAACTTCTCGGTCAAGTCATATCCTTTCTTGCCGCGATCCTTGTATTCCCACAAAACAGCGCAAAGAGCCTCATCCGGCAATGGGCGGCTGTCAAACGCCTTCTGCACCTCGCTAATCTTCCGAAAACGGTGCTGGAAATCATCGCAAATCTTCTGCGCCGAAGTTTTCTTCTTGAGCAGTTCCACCGGCGTGTCAGGGCTCACATACTTGCGAAAGACACGTGCAAGCTGAATCCGCATCCAACTGTCATTGATGTCGCAAATGCCTTTGAAGAGCGCAATGGAGTCTTCACTTCTCTTCAGGATTTCAGAGAACATAACAAGAACTGGCTTGTATAGTTCGCAAGCGCTCACAAGGATGTCAGGGTAATACTCACCCGTCGTGAGGGTGATCCACACGTTCCCATCGGCCTTGTAGTCGCCAAACGACTTTTTCTTTTTTGCCAACTATCAGTACCTCGCTTTCAGTTCAAGGGTATAGTACCCCTAATGAAAAACGAGTGTAGTTTAGCAGAAATCGCGGCAAAAGTCAATTGGGGCGCGGCGGCAAATTGATATTTTGAGGCCGTTTTTCGCGCAGTTCGTTCATTTTTCCCTGCAAGATTCTGGGCGGCGTCGAAGAGGTCGCCATATCCCGTCTCATTAAGCCAGTCGTGAAGTGCCGCCCTTTTGCCGCGATGCGTCAGAGCGATGACGAGTTTCAGCTTGCTGAAGGTGCGCGGCGGCTTGTAGATTTCAACGAGCTTAAACACAGCCTGTATGTCCGTTGCAGTTTCGGTGTAGCCGCTAACGACGTATTCCTTCCCTTCCGGCGGATCGGCGGGCGGCTGGAGATCAAGGAACTTCCAGCCGGCCTGTAGGTACACCCTTATCCCACTTTTTCTGGGGTGATTTATCCCAGTTTTCAAAAAAAGCCCAATAAAACCCTATGAAAATTTATTTTCACACCCCTTCTTTTCAAGGTGGGGATATTCCAGTCCCGGCGAGACGCGATTTTGCGTGCGGTAAAAGGGTCGCGGCGCCGAGCTCGACGGCAACACGTCGTGCTTCGGCGCCGCAGGCGTTTTTTGCTCCGTGACTTACTTGCGCCGCCAACCCTTCTCGCGGCGGGCCTCTTCGGGCCAGACGGGGAGCGGCTCGCCGATCTTGTAAACCTTGATATCATCAATTTCTACGCGCGAATACCCCTCGGTGATTTCGGCAGTGACCTCAAGGAATATCTCATCGGCGCCCTCGGGAATGCGGATGAGAGTTTCGCCGGACTGCCACTTGTTCTCGAGACGAGGTCCGGGCATCACGATCTGCGGAACGCGCATCTTCGTCGGGACGATCTTGCCGTTGCCGCGGGCGTGGACGAAAAGGTAGACAAAACCGGGACCACTGCGCCTCATCGAAAGTCCGACCGAGTAAAGTTCGCCGGGCTTGACGCCCTTGATACAGATTTCCTTCGGCGGCTTCCGATGCGAACTAATCCCGTGGCGGTGATCGAAATATCTGAAGCCGGTCGGCACCTCGGTGTTGATGCCGAGATTCTTAAGTCTGCACAGACGCTTGCTCATATCGGTCTTCGCAAACCAGGGCACACTCACCGCGCCCGTCACCACGGCCGTTATGTTGGAGCAGTGCGAAAGCCCTCCGTCGCGCACGTAAACGACGTCAGGTCCGTAAAAGGCGCTCATCGACTGGATGTTCTTAAGCTTGCCGATCTCGTTCACGATATAGCCCGTATCGGTTTTCACCGTCGTGAAATCGAGAACTCCAGAACCGACCGTATTCTCGTTTTCGCCGCTGACCGAAAGAGAGCCGGACTTCTTGTTGAGCGTCGCCGAAAGCGTCCAGTTGCCGTTCGAGAGCGTCTTCTTGTCGGCATCGAACACCCACTTGGCCGCAGGCGCCTTGGGGGGATTGACGGGATTGAGGAGATTATTGACCGACATCGACCAGTAGCAGACGCTCTCATACTGATCGATCCGCGCGCCGAGATCGAATTCGAGCTCATTGGCGCCGGCGGGAACGGTAACCTCAAGGCTCGCGGGGAGCGCGCCGCGGCCGTTGCGTTTCACGCTACGGTCGATCTTAATCTCCATCGCCTTGGCGGAGATGCGCTTGCCGTCCTTGCGCCAGTACGCGTAGGGTTTGGCGGTGCCTTCGCGGAACTCGCCGTTCTTGACGCCGCGCTCGATAATGTCCAGAGAGATGCCGTAGCGTTCGCCGGGCTTCAGATTCTTGGCGACGGGCTTTTTCATCTGGTGAAAGTCGCGCACTCCCGCCTTCTGTTCAAGGACGAAACCCTGGTAATCCTTCGCAAGATTGACGAGTTTGCCCTCCTTTGCGAGCGCGGACTTGCGCTGCGCGGACAGTCCGAGCGGGTTTTTAACGAGCATGATCGTCTCGGTCATGCCGGGCGCGAGCTCTTCCCAGGTTTTCTTTTTCTCGAAGTGCCCGTTGCGCCAGTTGAAAAGCTTGCCACTGCCTTCGCTGTAGAGCCAGACGTACTTCGTCGCCGTATTGAGCGACTGTTCGAAGTTAAGGCGCATGTGCTCTAAGCGCGACCCGTCCACGGGGCCGTGATACCACCGGCTCGCGGGATTCGCATTCATGCTGTACATGTCGAAAAAATGCGTATTGCCGAAATAGAACTGCGAACGGTACTTCGCGACGTTCTCGGGAGCGACGAGCGGCAGCACGGTCGTGGACGCCGCCACGCTCGCTTTGATGTAATAGTTGTCGAGCGCAGAGTGTGAATACGCCTCGGAGCCTTCAACGACGCGGACGGTCGGCGGCATTACGTCAAGCATACCGTTCAGAAAGTGGTGGAGAAGTTCGCCCGCCTGATCGACATTGGCCGACGGGTACGGCTGGCGTCCGCCGTCCGTCCAAAAACTAAACCTAGCGAACGCCCAGAGCGGAAGGATGACCACGTCGGGAAATTCCTTGAAAACGCGCGAAAAGACCTCGCGCCCGCGCTGACGCGCGAGCTTCGCCGTTTCGGGGAAAGGCGGATCTTTATAGCAGTGGATGTACTGCGCCCAGTTGCCGCCCTGACCGGCATACTCTTCGGGGTCGAGCATAAGGCCGCGAAGTCCGGCCTGTTTGGCGAGCCAGGCTACATTCGCCATGTTTTCAGCGTAGTTCGCCCACCCTTCGTCGTCGGCCCAATTTATGCGGTTTGGCCCGGACGGCGTCATCCCAAAGATAAGCATACTTTCGGTAAGATTGGGCTTCTTGGCGATCTCCTTCAGGTAGGGAAGATGCTTTTTGATCTCTTCGCGCGTCCACCGCTGCGAGCGATGCATGATCTGCGAATGGTCGGCCGTAACGACATTGCCGCTTTCGTTGACGACCGAAGCTTTAATGCCGATGGCTACACCGTCAAGGTACGGCGCATGCTTGGCGAACTGATCGGCGTTCGCGAGAATATTGGACGGCGTCGTGTAAAAGACATCGAAAAAGAGACCCACATACTTCTTGTCGAATTCGCCTGGCGTAACGACCGATCCGTCGGAAGAGAGCGGAGGGGCGGATTCGCTTCGTCTGGAGTCGACCCCGACCCCCATCGCAAACAATGCCATAGCCGGCAACACGCACAATGCCGATGCTATAAACGAGGATTTTTTCATCATCAGTACCTTTCTTATGGTTATTGTAATTATTGTTTTAGTGTAGTATTTTCCAAACCGATTCCATCAAAATCTAAGCACGACAGATGCGCTGTCACCTTGTTGCCGCATCGTCGAAGATTATGTTTCTGAAGGGGCGGGAGGATTCTTCGCGAATGTCGTTTTTCTCCTTCGCCGTCACCCGAATGTCCTGAAAGGTGATATCTTCAATCACGGCCTCCTTGGCATCGCCTTTTTTTCGCCCGTAGCCGAGACTCAAGAAACGGTCGCATTCACCTTGCACGGAGGCGAGCGTGATATCGCGGATATCGGTGCCGCGGGAAGACGACGTGTAGGAGCTGATGATGTTGACGGCCGTCACCGTGTTATGAACGTCTATCTGCGAAAGATGACAGTCGCGGATGACACCTTCGCCCACGCCGATGCGGATCGCGTTGCAGCGCGACGACAGACGGCAGCGCTCGACTTTCACGTTGCGGCATTCCTGCGGAAAGCGCACCTTTCCTCCCATCGACGCGCGGAGCGTAATGGCATCGTCTTCGGTGTCGATGTCGCAGCGCGTCACGAACACGTCGCGGCAGCGGTCGATGTCGATCCCGTCGCCGTTCCACGTGCGGTACTTATTTCGCTCCGTCCTGATGACGCAATCCTGAACCGTCACCTTCTCGCAGTTGAAAAGCAGACACGTCCAGTAAGGGGAATTGACCATCTCCACCCCTTCGATGAGCACGTTGCGGCAGTCGACGATGTACAGCATCTGGCCGGGTCGCCACGGAATGCCTTTCTTCCAGTTGCCGTATTGACGGCCCTTGTCGTCGGTGAGGAACGCGGCGGAATTTCCGTCGATCCGCCCGGGACCGGTAATCGCAATATTCGTGCAGTCGGCCGCGACGATCAGATGCCCGCCGGACATATTGTCATACGCGGAAGCGAAATTCTGCGCAAAGGCATCCGCCGCGCAGTAATCCTCCCTGTCGGGACTCGCCTTGAGAACGGCACCCTTTTCAAATACGATCTTCACGTCACTTTTAAGGAAAACCGTTCCCGAAAGATACGTCCCCGGCGGCATCACCACCGTGCCGCCGCCCGCGGCGCTGGCCGCGTCGACCGCCTTCTGGATGGCGGCGGTATCTTTCGTCGAGCCGTCGCCCTTCGCGCCCATTTCCTTTACGTCGAACGACGGACGCGACGACGCGGCGCGAAGCGATCCGCCGTCGATCTTTACTTCGGCGTCCTTAACGTCGAGAACGACGGGGATGTTGATGTTCCGGAAAAGGATATTCTCCCACTTGCCGAACTTAGGGCCGTGAATGTTGCCGCCGAACGCGGAACTGCCGGAGAAATCCGAGAAGATGATGTCGCGCGCGTTCGACGTGCGCACGACCCCTTCCGCCAGAGGGCCGGAATAAAGCACGAAAAGATAGCGGCAGTCGACCGTCCAGTTGGAGAAATGGATGTTCCTGAAATTGACGCCCTTGACCGCGTCGGGTTTCCACGATGAGACGAAATTGATCGCGGTGCGCGCGTCGTGCACGGTGATGCCGGTAAACGTCGCATCGTGCACGAATCCGTCGCCCACGCCGACGCGCACGCAGTTGCAGGGCGAAGAGAGCGTGCAGTTCGAAACAGTGATGAAAGCCGAGTCGCGTCGCTTCTTGAGTTTTCGCGGATCGGCGCGAAGCGTGATGCAGTCGTCCGCCGTGTAGATGCGGCAATCCGACACGGTCACGAACCGGCACGAATCGATGTCGATCCCGTCGCCGTTGTGGGTATGGAAGCGGTCGCGCTCGTTGTGGATGTAAAGCCCGCGCGCGGCGACCTGTTCGCATCCGTGGAAAAAGAGCGTCCAGTACGGCGAATCGGCGAGCTCCATATCCATGACTCTTATGTTGCGCGACTCCACGAAATAAAGCATCTGGCTCGGCCGCCACGGAATGTCGCCCTGGCCGCGGTAGCGCGCCATCAGGCTAAATCCCCACGTCCGCGAGGTGGCGGGATCGATGAGAAACGCCTTGGAGTTGCCGTCGATCTTGCCTGGGCCGCGCACCGTGACGTTCTCCTGTTCGATACAGAGGAGAAGATGGGCACCGTCGTTGCTCTCGGCCTTTGACGTCGAGTTCTGCACGCAGACGTCGGCCCTGTTGTAATCCTCCCTGTCGGGACTCGCTTTCAATACCGCGCCGGCTCCGAGATGGAAATCGACGTTGCTTTTAAGATAAACCGAACCCGACAGATACACGCCGGCGTCGAAAAGAACTTCGCCCCCGCCGGCCGCATGCGCCGCATCTACCGCCCGCTGAATGGCGGCGGTGTCCTTCGTCGAGCCGTCGCCCTTCGCGCCAAATTCGCGCACGTTGAAAACGGCGGCATCGAGCGAAAACGCCGCGAGCAAAACTCCTGTAGCAACCTTTATGTCAAGTCCTGACTTTAACTTAACACTTCATCAAGAGAACTAATAAAAGGAAAAAGAGAATATCCTTTCCCTCCCCCGGGGGAGGGAAAACCGCCGCTGACGACATTAGAAAACAGAGATTTTAACGTGTTTGGACAAT
>JAZQTB010000037.1:0-5400 GCA_045630425.1 Kiritimatiellia bacterium
GCGTAACTGCAGTTTTATTCTCTGGTACGACCGCATTTGCTGAAAAAGAAGCCAGGCATAAAGCGATAATTGAGAACTTAACGAAATTTGCTTTTTTCATAACGATTCCTCCTTTTCAGGATCAAGTCTAAAATTCAAAACAAGTTGCATTTTACGGCCTTTGCGGACAACCTCGACACTGAGCTGGAAAGTCTTTTCGACATTCGCAACCGCATCGTCATAAATTCTCTTCAGGTCTGATGCGTCTTTTACATCCCTGCCGCCGATACGCTTTATTATGTCTCGCTCTTTAAATCCGGCATTGTCGGCGTTGCCGTCCCAAGATACGGATGAAACGAAAACACCTCCGTCAGGAGCTAAAAAAGCGAGTTCCGGGGTTTCAAAACGATTTATCTCCTTGGCTGTAAGCCCCCACCGCTTACATTCGACTTCAGCTCCTTCAACATCACCTTTCGATTTAGGCGTAATAACAACGCTCTTCTCAACCCCATCGCGGATGTAATCGAATTTAACACCCTTCTCCCAATCACGCAAAGCGAGCTTACGGTTAAGAGAGGGAATGTCTTCACGGAAAAATGCGGTGACAGGAACATCGTCAATGGCAACTACGCGGTCGTTCGACTCCAACCCCGCCAGGCATGCGGGGCTTTGGCGTTCTGTACCTGCGATTATTACGCCGTTCGTCGCACCGAAAGCCGTATCGCGCTCAAAGTCTTTAAGAGGCTGCCAATTTATACCGAACCACGCCCAATGGGCGTTACCGTATTTTCTCAGATTCGGCAGGACTTCGAGAATGATCGGAGAGGGAATCGTAAAACCTTGCGCACCGCGAGTATTTCCCCGGGCGTTGAGACCGACTACCTCGCCAGACGTGTCGACGAGCGGCCCGCCGGAATTGCCGGGCGAAATCGCCGCATCGGTCTGATACCAGAGCGTATAGTCACCGGCTCCTTCGAGGTAGCGGTCGTTGCACGAAATAATCCCCATGGAGACCGAGCGCGCCAATCCCCACGGCGCCCCCATCGCCAGAACTACGGCTCCGATGTCGAGATTTTTATCCGAAAGTTCCGCCTTAGGAAACTTAACCCCTGCGTCAGCAGAAAGCTTAAGAAGCGCAAGATCAAGATCCTTATCTTTGCCGATCACGGTCGCATCATACATTTCCCCGTTCGTAAGCTGACAGCGAATGCGGGAAGATCGGTCAATAACATGATGATTAGTAAGAAACTCGCCGTCCTCCGAAATTATAACACCTGATCCCGAGGACTCGAACTTTTCAATCTTTCCGTCGCTCGTGCCTTCGGTAATAACGCGAACGTAAACCAACGCCGGAAACACGGCGCTTTTCGCCCCGCTTATCGTATCACGAAAATCAACGCCCTTGACAATACACCCGCATACCGTGAGAAATATTCCGAAGAGAGACAACAACCTATAATTTCTCATATTTCATCTGCTGCCATCCCATTAGGCGAGATAACATCCTTTCTTTAACTATATCACATCATTACTTCGAAACGATCGAGCGGAACAGCGAAGCCGCATCGGACGCCAAAGATTCTATCTTGGACCAGTCTTCGGCCTCGACCGCCGCCTTTGGCGCGATCCACGTTCCGCCGCAGCAGATGATTTCGGGGACGGAGAGATAATCGGCGACGTTTGAAAGATTAACTCCGCCGGTCGGCATGAACTTGACGCCGGTGAAGCGGAACGCCCCTAAAAGATCCTTGATGTATTTTACGCCGCCCGCCGATTCCGCCGGGAAAAACTTCACCATCCTGCAGCCGAGAGAACGCGCCTGGCTCAACTCGCTCGCGGTCGCCACTCCGGGGCAGAACGGCATACCGATCTCTTTTGCGGCGTTGACGATCACGGGATCGAATCCGGGCGCCACGCAGGCCTCGGCGCCGGCTTCGCGCGCCGCCTTAAGTTGTTCTATCGTAAGAACGGTGCCGGCTATTAAAGTCGCGCCCTCAACCTCGGCCTTTATCTTTTTAATCGCGTCCGCTGCGCACGCCGTGCGGAACGTCACCTCGAGAACGGGAAGACCCCCCTTCACGAGAGATCGGGCGAGTCCGACCGCTTTAGAAATGTCTTCAATGACGATAACGGGGATGATGCCCGCGGAACCGAGTGTCTTGATCATATCCATTGTGAATTCTCCTTTCGTTTTAAATCAGTCACGGTTTACGTCGCTTTCACCGCCTGCGCCGCCGTACGGCGGAGGAGAGGCTTTAGCGCGGTAATCGCTGCATCCCCACGGCGTCTCCATCCTGGCCACGAGATATTCGCGGTAGCCTTCTTTCCATATCATCCACGCGATAAGAAGCGTGACGAAGCCCCAGTTCAATCCGCTCAAGACGCGCCACGCGCCGACCAGTCCTAAGACAACCGCAAAAACGCGTCCGACGATCATGGCGTAATACGTCGCCTTCACGCGACCGGCGAACGGGATCATCGCGCTTCTGAAAATACGGCCCCCGTCCATCGGGAATCCCGGAAGAAGATTGAACAGCCCGAGCATCATGTTCATGACGGAGAGATAGAAAAGCGTATTGGCGAGAACAAGGTCGTCGCGCGAAAAGAGCAGATCTCCCCCGAGATCGACATTTATCCTGAACGAGGCGAGAGCGTCGGAGATCACATAACCGATGGCATCGGAAAATCCGCCCTCGACGGCAACAAGCGAAATGAAAAAAGCGCCTACGCCCGCCAGAAGAAAACTGACCGCAGGTCCGGCGAACGAGGTCAGAAATTCCTGCCACGCCTTTCGCGGCAGCGCGGCAAGCGACGCGCATCCGCCGAGCAGCGAAAGAGTGATATCGCGCGTCGGATAGCCGAACGAGCGCGCGGTAAGCGAATGGCCCAGTTCGTGGGCCGTAATTGAAAAAAGAAGCAGCGCCGCGCAAACGATGCCTTCATGAAGGCCTCCGCCGCTGAAAACGAAAAAGAGAAGCAGAAATATCAGTGAAAAATCGAGATAAAGAGGTATCCCGAAAACTTCGCAGAGTCTGTATCTGAAATTAAAGTTCATAACGCCGTTATTATACCATTTTATCGACGTTTTTGACTATGAGGTTCGAGGACGCGGATTTTGGCCCAGCGGCCGCGGCGCCAGCGGATCAGGGTCCCTGACATGATCACAAGAACGTACCCCACCATCGTCGCCCAGAGCGCCGGCATCGTATTGTGGAACTTAGCGACCATAAAGACGACCGGCATCCAGATCACGAACGAGGCGACAAACATCCATATCATCACGAACTTCGTATCACCCGCGCCCTTAAGAGCGCCGGAAACCACCGTATCGGTGCTGTCGAAGAGCATCCACGCGGCCATGAGAAGAAGAAGCGTGAAACCGGCCGACATAAACTCGGCATATTGCGAAGAATCTGGAGGCGCGAAGAGAGAAAGAATCGGCTTATAAGCAAGAAGAACAAACGCGCAAGCAATAACGACAAAGCCGAGTGCGAGATGAAGCGTCTTAACGAGCGCCTTGCGCGCGCCCTCAGGATCGCCGCGGCCGCAGGCGTGGCCTACTAAAGTCTGCGCACCGATCGCGAATCCCGCCATCGGAGCGTAGAGAAGATAATTTATCGTAAAGCATGCGTTCGATGCGGCGAACGCGACTTCTCCGACGCGGCCCGTGACAAACACGAACGTCGTAAACGAGGCCATATTCAAAACCTCGTACGCGCCCGCCGGAATACCGAACCTGAGAACCCGCAGCGCAAGACGCAGAGTACCCTCGTACGAAGGCGGATTGGGACATTCTTTGCGGTACTCGCGATGAGCGAGGAGCGCAAGAGTCGCAAACTGAAGAAAGAGCGCGATCACCGTCGCCCACGCGGCGCCCTTCATGCCAAGTTCTGGAACGCCCCACCATCCGAAAATGAGAATAGGATCTATCGCGATATTGATAAGATTTCCCGCCAGACTCACCCAGAAGACTATCCGCGTCTTACCGCGCCCCGTGAAGAACGCCGAAGCCGCCATCTGGCCGAAGACAAAAAATCCGCCGAGCATCACGATCGTATAATATGACGTTTCCAATGAAAGTATCTCGCTCGACGCGGCGGTAAGTTCAAAAATAAAATTCCCGAGAGGTATAAGAGGGAACATCAAAAACCCTGAAACGGCGGCGATCATCATTCCTACGCGATAGCTGCGGTAGACGTTCGCCGTATCGCCCGCTCCGTGATATTGAGAAACGAACACGCCCGAATATCCCGTGATGGAATGGAAAAAGCTCATGAATATCCATGAGAGAGTCGACGCGGGGAGAATCGCCTCTAATGACGACATCGAATAGCGCGAGAGAAATGCGCGGTCCGCGAACTGCATCGCGGCGTGATTGACCATCCCGAGAGCGAGCGGCCAGACGATTTTCAGGACATCTAAATATCCCGCCCGTTTCGATTCTCTCGATCCGCTGTCCAAAACCGAACGTCTTTCGCGTCAGAAGCGGCGGCGCTTCGAAAGAAGATAGAGGACAAAAGCGATAAGCCCCGTCGAACACGCCGCAATCGCCGAGAGAAGCCAGAACACCTTCGGGTCGCCGGCGCCGTCGACGAACGGGAGCTTGATATTCATGCCGTAGGCCGATGTGATCAAAGTAGGTACGGCCAGGAAAATCGTAACGACCGTAAGATACTTCATCACGTTGTTAAGGTTGTTGTTGATGAGCGAGGCGAAGGTATCGAGCGTTCCGTTAAGAATATTTGCGTGGATTGTCGCCGTTTCGAGCGCCTGCTGATATTCGACCATAGCGTCTTCGAGCTGATCGCGGTCATCCTCCGAAAGCGCGAGCTGACGGGCGGTGTTGGCGCGGGCAAGAGCGATGGTATCGGCCTTTAAGGACGTCGTGAAGTAGACGAACGTCTTCTCAATCGTGAGAAGCTTCAAGAGTACTTCATTCGAAATCGACTTATGCAGTTCCTCTTCGAGCGCGAGAGTACGCTGATGGACATCCTGCAAGTAGCGCAAAAAGAGTACGCCGCCATGCCAGAGAAGACGGAATGCGAAGCGGTACTGATCGCTCGGAGGACAGACGCGGCGAATCTGATCAAGAAACGCGGTCGTAACAGGAGTTCTCGCGCTACAGACCGTAATGACAGAGCGCCCAAAAAGAATAATGCCGAGCGGCACCGTACGATAGGGAACGACCTCGTCGTCCTCTAAGGGGCACGGCACGTGAATGATGAGCATCGACGAATCGTCGTCGTAATCGAAACGCGGACGTTCTTCGGCGTCGAGAGGGTCGGTTAAAAAGTCGCGAGGCACCTGAGAGAAGGTCAAAACCCTCTCAAGCTCGGTGGTCGTGGGTTCGACGAGATTGATCCAGCAGGAAGGCGCGAATTCAAGCGTCTCCTTAAGGCCTCCGTTCTCCCACTGGTAAAT
>JAZQTB010000038.1:0-3696 GCA_045630425.1 Kiritimatiellia bacterium
CGAACTAAATGCTCCCTCGGAAAACAACCTCGCTAACGATCTATTGCCACACGCAATTTTAAGGAACAAATACGTCTTAATGGCATCAACCTGAATCTCGCGCAAGCCCGCCCCTGATTTCGACCGCTCAAGCATATACTGAATCGTCTCGCGCACCGGACAATCCGGCCTCGCGATCCACGCATCACGCTTGCGCTTTATCATTTCATAAAACATTGAATTACCTTTCAACCCTGTCACAATTTATTCACATATTTTATCATAATTCAGCCATTATAGAAACATTCGGCTCCGTAAATTCAATCTTCCGTCCAGTTTCGTCCAGTCGCGCGAAATTCCATGCCGAAGATACTCGATCCGCTTCCCGTCATCACCGATACGAATCAGCTTCTTTGCCACTCCTTGTGCAATCAGATCGTCACTTTGTGTTATCAGTTTTTTCTTCATATGTCTCGTGTTTACCACATTTACGCCTAATATTATAACATTTTAGCGCTCTATAAACCTATCTATAAATTCATTAATCTTAATTTCTCACTACATTCTCATTTTTTATTTGCCTATAACTTAAGAGACATCAAAATGAAGTATAACTTTCGTCTACCCTTACCACCGCATTTTGCAAAATGTGAAGGTAGTTAAAAGTTGCTTAAATCTCAGCTCTTAAAATGCGCTTTACACATCATAATCCTTTTTTCGAAATCTTCTTTCCGTCCTGAAAGGCACCATAGTACTTGACCCAATCGACATACATCTTACACGGCAATGTCGATTCATCGACATCGCCGACCCAGCTTCCGCCCAACTGCATATCAATCATAAGATAAAAAGGCTCCGTCCACGGATAGCGCGCGGGATCATCGCCGACTCTCGCGTATGAATGGGTCTCGACACCGTTAACTTTCCACACTATTTTTTCGCTCGTCCATTCAAGAGCGTAAATATTCCAGCCTGTAGGATTAATCCTGCCTCTACCGCCTTTAGGAGGATTATTCGGATTTTTGGCGGCCCAGCCCGAATGAACGGTCTGATAGACAAAATCATCGGAATTCAACCGCTCGATAATATCGATCTCACCGCAGTCCGGCCAGCCCTTCTTCGGATTCTCAGGCATCATCCATACCGCAGGCCAGGCTCCCTTTTGATTTTCAAAACGGCATCGGATTTCAATTTTACCGTAAAGAAAAGAAACCTTCCCCTGAGTCTTGACACCTCCAGTCAGAACCCTTCTTGGATCCGCCTTCAAATCATCGTTTTTAACGCCATGAAGAATTAAAAAACCGTTCTTAACCTCGACAAGGTCTTTACGCAGCGACATATTTCTGTTCCAGTCCACATTCCCCTTATCGATACGGGTCCAAACTTTCTCATCAAGCCGAGAACTGCTAAAATTCTCGGTAAACTCCAGTTTCCATCTAACCGGCTTCTCCGCATTTTTATTCTTCGGCGCAGCCGCCGCCGTAAGGACACCCGCCGTCATAATAATCATCAAATATATTTTCATGTCATTATTTCTCTTTCACTGTCTATACCTTCACATTTTTAAAAATGTGAAGGTAATTAAAAGTGCGCTCTTAAAACGCGCTTTTATATATCGCTCGCGCATCCTCGCGACATAACGGCTTAAACGCTCCAAACACTCGCCCCTTCGATTTTTCAAGACCGTCCAAAAGTCTATCGATTGAACTTTCCTCTACGCCGAATTCCTTAAGCGAGCGCGGCATTCCCATCGAAACGAAGAACTCCTGGAGGCGATCAATCGTTTCTAACGCGGTCGCCTTAATCGCCTCGTCGGAAGAATCGGCGGGAACAATACCGAAGACGTCACGACCGAACGCGACAAAGCGCGACGGATCGGCGTCTACGACATAGCGCATCCAGGCGGGCATAACGACAGCGAGCCCCGCGCCGTGAGTGATTTTCGGATCGATCGCTGAAAGCTCATGCTCAAGAGCGTGACTCTCCCAGCCGCCGGCACGAGTCTTCGCGGAAGATGCACGGCCGCACCCTACAAGATCATTGTGAGCTAAAGTTCCCGCCCACATAATCGCCGCGCGTGCCTCGTAATCCCTCGGATCAGCGAGCGCCTTAGGCGCCGACGCGATAAGCGTGCGAACGAGCGACGTAGCGAGCGCGTCAGTAACCAAAGCTGGCCCCTGACCGCTGAAATAACGCTCGCAAATGTGAGCGATCATATCGGTAACGCCGGCCGCCGTCTGATAAGGCGGAAGCGAAAATGTCGTCTCCGGATCCATGCACGCGAGAGCCGGGCGTATTATGTCCGCTCCAACGCCGCGTTTAGCGCTCTTAACGTCATTACTAATTACGCATGAGGCCGAACCTTCAGAGCCCGCCGCCGGCAGAGTAAGTACGACAGCTATCGGCAAACACTTGGTAATCTTGGCCTTCCCGTCAAAGAAGTCCCAGACATCGCCGTCGTAATCAGCCCCGAACGCAATAGCCTTCGCGCAGTCAATAACGCTCCCGCCGCCGACAGGTAAGAGGCAATCGCACTTGGAAGAGCGCAAAAGCTCGATACCGGCGCGAACTTGCTGAAGCTCAGGATTAGGCCTTACGCCGCCCATCTCCTCATACGCGACGCCATTGGCATCCAACGAAGCTTTAACGCGGGAAAGAACTCCGCTCTTAACGGCGGAAGCGCCTCCGTAGACGATAAGCGCCTTGCGGAAAGAACGCTTAGAAAGCTCGCCGCCGAGCGCATCAATAGCCTCTCGGCCAAAAATGAATTTAGTGGGAGAATAAAAAGTAAAATCGTTCATATCTTCTTCATAATCCTTTTTACGAACATATTCATATTATATCATTTATTTGACACACAAGCCCTGCGCCGTGGGGCGCAGGGCTTGGTTTTACATGCGAATACAGGCAATCAAAAGTTATTTACCCAATTTAGCTTCAGCATGCACGCCACCGGTACTGATACCTGCACCGGCAGACGCATCACCCACATTTGCCTTCATCCCGATGCCGCACTGATTTTCACAGCACTTGGATTTTTCCTTCTGGCACGACTCGCAGCCGAGCCAGCAGCATCCGGATGCACTACCTACGATGGCAACCGCCACCACCACCATCATTGAGTTAACCTTCATGGATTACCTCACTTTCTTTACTTCTGTCGTCCCGGAACCCATTTCCGGTTGGACGGCGAAATAATACCGCTTCTCCAACTCCGGTACAATAGGGAATAATCAATTTCCGTTGTTATTCCAACATATTCCCAACAAATTCTTTCGTCCTGACATGGACGTCTTGAATATTGCCGGCTTATTTCCTTT
The DNA here is from genome assembly GCA_045630425.1 of Kiritimatiellia bacterium. GTDB lineage: Bacteria > Verrucomicrobiota > Kiritimatiellia > RFP12 > UBA1067 > UBA1067. The sequence goes on from JAZQTB010000038.1 coordinate 3,300, forward strand.
TTATCTCAAATTGCTTCTCGAGCGGGCGAAACTTCCGGCAACCAGCAGCAGGGTGTAGATTTCAAGCCTGCCGGCGAGCATCGCCGCCATGTACCACCATTTGAGCGGCGAGGGGAGCGCTCCGTAGTTGAGACTCGGCCCCAGATCGCCGAACGCGGGTCCTATGTTGCCGACCATCGCCAGCGCCGCCGTGAACGCGCCAAGGAGATCCAGCCCCGCAAGCGCCCCGGCGAGCGACGTCAGGAGAACGAGCAGAAAATAGGCGAATATGAACGCCGCCACGACCGGCACGAAAGCTTCGCGACCGGAAACGGAATTGATCCTGAGCGTGAACACCCCGTAGGGATGCACCAGCCGGCGCATCTCGTTGACGAACTGTTTCGCCAGCACCGTCCAA
>JAZQTB010000039.1:0-3460 GCA_045630425.1 Kiritimatiellia bacterium
CGCGACGAACTCCCACAGCATGACATGTGCGGCGGAGATTGCTGCCGCCAGCCGAGCGGAAGCTTTTCAGATGTGGCGATTTGCGCTGGACTGCGACCCGAAGACGTACTCGTGTACGTCGGGCGGTCACAAGGACGCGCAACTCGCCCATATCAAAAGGTGAGCACGGTTGCAGCAACATCCGCCGCGATATGAACAGTCACAGGGAAATAAGGAATAATGAGATTGTATTCATTACTCTGTTGCACAGAATGAATAAAAGCTAATGGGGATAGGTGGATATTCCAGTCAATTTTCCCATTGCGCTTTGTTAGAATAAAGTGATATACTATTGGTTCCACGCCCAAAAACGGGGTGGACGCGGCCGAAAACCGCGATTATAAACTAAACAATAAAAGTACAATAAAGTATGGCAATTCGTAAACCTACGGCTCCGTCGGAGCGTTCGTCCGCGATGGAAGCGATGCTCGCGCAGGCGCTTCAGGAGTCGAAGTTCAAGAACGGTAGCATCATCGAGGGTACCATCAGCGCCGTCAAGGGTGACGACGTTTTCATTGATATCGGTTACAAGTCCGAGGGTGCGGTCTCCGCTTCCGAGTTCGGCGCCGACGCCTCCGTCAAGGTCGGCGAGAAGGTAACCGTAATGCTCGTTCAGCTCGAGAACGAGAAGACCGGCATGGTCGAGCTTTCCAAGCGCCGCGCCGACGAGAAGATCCGCTGGGAGAAGATTCTCGAGCGTTATGTCGAGGGCTGCGTCGTCACCGGCACGATCAAGTCTGCCGTCCGCGGCGGTCTTTTGGTCGCCATCGACGATGTCGAGGCGTTCCTGCCCGGCAGCCAGGTCGAAGTCGCTCCCGTCAAGGAGCTTGAGCCCTATGTCGGCCAGACCTACGATTTCAAGGTCATCAAGATTTCCAACGAGAGACGCAACCTCATCGTCTCGCGCCGCGAGCTCATCGAGGGCACGCTCGCCGAGAAGAAGGCCGAGCTTCTCGGTTCTCTCCAGAAGGGCGAAGTCCGCAAGGGCCGCGTGAAGAACATCACCGACTTCGGCGCGTTCATCGACCTCGACGGTCTCGATGGCCTCCTCCACATCACCGATATGAGCTGGGGCCGCGTCAAGCACCCGGCCGAGATTCTCAAGGTCGGCGAAGAGCTCGACGTCATGGTTCTCGACGTCGACCGCGACCGCGAGCGCGTCAGCCTCGGTCTCAAGCAGACGACCGAAAATCCCTGGAACACGATTCAGGAGCAGTTCCCCGTCGGCGCCCGCGTCGCCGGCAAGGTCGTCAATCTCGCCGCCTACGGCGCGTTCATCGAGATCGCTCCCGGCGTCGAAGGTCTCGTGCACATCAGCGAATTCAGCTGGACCAAGCGCGTTGCCCGCGCCAGCGACGTTCTCAACGTCGGCGACGAGGTTCAGGTCGTCGTCCTCTCCGTCGACATCGACAACCAGAAGATCGCTCTCGGCATCCGCCAGACGCAGGACAATCCCTGGGATACGGTTCAGGAGCGCTTCCCGGTCGGTTCGAAGGTTTCGGGCAAGATCCGCAACTTCACGGCTTACGGTGCGTTCGTCGAGCTCGAAGAGGGTATCGACGGCATGATCCACGTCAGCGACATGAGCTGGACGCGCAAGATCAACCATCCTTCCGAGTGCCTCCAGAAGGGCCAGGAAGTCGAGGCCGTCGTTCTCGACGTCAACCCGAAAGAGCAGCGCATCTCGCTCGGCCTCAAGCAGGCCCAGACCGATCCCTGGAGCGACATCGCCGCGAAGTACGCGGTCGGCTCCACCGTTAAGGGCAAGGTCTCCAAGATCGCCTCGTTCGGAGCGTTCATCGAGCTCGAGGACGGTGTCGACGGTCTCGTCCACATCTCCCAGATCTCCGATCAGCGCGTCGAGAAGGTCAAGGACGCTCTCGAGGTCGGTCAGGAAGTCGAGGCCCGCGTCGTCAAGGTCGACCGCGGCGAGCGCCGTATCGGTCTTTCGATCCGCGCCATGACGATGAGCGACGAAGAGCTCAAGGCTCTCGAAGCCGAGGCCGCCGGCGAACCCGTCGAGCCCGTATCCTCCAAGACAGCCGGCAGCGACAGCCTCGGTGGTCTCTCCGCCGCGTTTGACAATGCGTTCGCGAACGTCGAGTGGCAGCCCGGCGAGTCCAAGTAAGAAACATCTCACGAAAGGAACACCGAAATGTCCAGAGTTTGTGAAATCTGCGGTAAGGGTCCCACGGTCGGCAACGTCATCGTCCGCAAGGGTTCTCCCAAGTACAAAGGCGGTATCGGTCTGCACACGACCGGTATTTCCAAGCGCCGTTTCCTTCCCAACCTTCAGACCGTCCGCACCACGGACGGCAAGGGCAACACCAGGCGCGTGCGCGTCTGCACCCGCTGCCTGAAGGCCGGTAAGGTTACCAAGGCTTAATTTAAGTAAAAACTAAACAACAAAAAAAAGGAACAAAAAAATGGCTATCAAGGTTGGTATCAACGGCTTCGGCCGCATTGGTCGCATGGTCTTCCGCGCTGCGGTCGAGAACTTCGCGAATGACATCGAGATCGTCGGCATCAACGACCTCCTCGATCCCGATTACCTCGCTTACATGCTCAAGTACGACTCCGTACACGGCATCTTCAAGCACGAGATCGCGGTTGACGGCAACAACCTCGTCGTCGACGGCAAGAAGATCCGTCTCACGGCCGAGAAGGATCCCGCCGCTCTCGCGTGGGGCGACGTCGGCGCCGATATCGTCGTCGAGTCCACGGGTCTCTTCCTCACCGACGAGAAGGCTCGCGCCCACATCACCGCCGGTGCCAAGAAGGTCATCATGTCCGCTCCTTCCAAGGACGCGACCCCGATGTTCGTCTACGGCGTCAACCACACGACCTACGCCGGTCAGGACATCATCTCCAACGCCTCCTGCACGACGAACTGCCTCGCGCCCATCTCCAAGGTTCTCAACGACACCTTCGGCATCAAGCGCGGCCTCATGACCACGATCCACGCCGCTACCGCCACCCAGAAGACGGTTGACGGTCCTTCCAAGAAGGATTGGCGCGGGGGCCGTGGCATCCTCGAGAACATGATTCCTTCCTCGGCGGGGGCTGCCAAGGCCGTCGGCAAGGTTCTTCCCGCCCTCAACGGCAAGCTCACGGGCATGTCCGTGCGCGTTCCCACGTCCGACGTCTCCTTCGTCGACCTCACCGTCGAGCTCGAGAAGGAAGCTTCCTACGAGGATATCTGCGCCGCTATGAAGAAGGCTTCTGAGGGCGAGCTCAAGGGCATTCTCGGCTACACCGACGAGGCCGTCGTTTCGACCGACTTCCGCGGCGACGCCCGCACGTCGATCTTCGACGTCAAGGCCGGCATCCAGCTCGATCCCACCTTCGTCAAGGTCTGCTCCTGGTACGACAACGAGTGGGGCTATTCGAACAAGGTTCTCGAGATGGCTCGCGTCATCGC
>JAZQTB010000040.1:0-11104 GCA_045630425.1 Kiritimatiellia bacterium
CGAGAAGGGTCTCGCCGTTGCCGCCAAGCGCGTCGACAAGGAGTCCAAGCAGGGCATCATCGCTCTCGCCGAAGCCGCCGACAAGAAGACGATGGCTCTCGCCGAAGTCAACTGCGAGACCGACTTCGTCGCCAAGACCGAGGCGTTCATCAAGTTCGTCGACGACGCGGCCAAGGTCGCGCTCGAGGGCAAGGACATCGAAGCTACGCTCAACGACGACTACAAGATGCTTCTCACCAAGACGGGCGAGAACGTCAAGATCCGCCGCAGCGAGCGTTACGCGCTCGAGGGCGCGGGCGTCCTTTCGGGCTACATCCACATGGGCGGCAAGATCGGCGTTCTCGTCGAGCTCGCCTGCGAGAAGGCCGATGCGGCCGAGCTCGCCGACGCGGCTCACATGATCTGCCTCCAGATCGCCGCCAACGCTCCGAAGTACGTCAATCCCGAGGACGTTCCTCAGGACGAGATCGACGCCGAGCTCGAGATCAAGCTCAACGCTCTCAAGGAGCAGAAGGGTAAGCTTCCGCCCGAGCAGGCTCTCGTCGGCATCAAGAAGGGCATGGCCGCGAAGTACTGCACCCAGGTCTGCGTCACGAAGCAGGATTACGTCGCCGACGGCGAGCTCACCGTCGAGAAGTATCTCGACGGCGTCGCCAAGGCGATCGGCGCTCCCGTCACGATCAAGCGCTTCTGCCGCATGCAGCTCGGCGCCTGATATATTCTGCCGGATCAGAATAAGAGGAAGGACGGCTTGAACGCCGTCCTTTTTTTCATTGTAGAGGAAACGGACCGCCGGCGATTTTTCGGCGGTTTTTTTTTTATTGCGGATGAAGTGTGTCATCCGTGTATCATTTCCGTATCAAAAATGTTACGGAAATGTTACGCGAATGATACACTTTTTCTTCTGTTAAATGCGATAATCCTTCCGTCGGCGGAAAAAGCCGTCAGAAAGGATTTCAGATGCTGTCGAGATGCTACAGCGCGGCGGTCACGGGGGTGGACGCGTCCGCCGTCGAGATAGAAGTATATTCCGCGAAGGGTACGAACTCGTTCACGATCGTGGGACTGCCGGATACCGCAGTCAAGGAGGCGAAGGACCGCGTGTCGACCGCGCTCAAGAATTCCGGCTACAAATCGAAGGATGAGTTTTCGGTGACGGTCAATCTCGCGCCCGCCGACGTCCGCAAGGAAGGCCCGATTTACGATCTGCCCATCGCCATAGGTCTGTTGAGCGCGACCGGACGGCTTAAGGCGATCGATCTCGGAGACTACGCGCTGGTGGGCGAACTTTCGCTTTCCGGCAAGGTGCGCCGCGTGCGCGGGATTCTGCCGATGGTTCTCGAAATGAGGCGGATAGGCAAAGCCGCCGTTCTGGTTCCGGAAGAGAACGCCGAGGAGGCGAGCATCGTTTCCGGAATCGACGTCATCCCGGTCGCCACGCTCCGCGATGCCGCCGAGTTTCTGAACGGCAATCTCATGATAGAGCCGGTCTTCACGGATCTCGCCGATCTCGTCGAACTCAACAGGGACGTCGGCGACGACTTCGCCGACGTAAAGGGACAGTCGTTCGTCAAGCGCGCGCTCGAGGTCGCCGTCGCCGGCTCTCATAACGTTCTGATGATCGGCTCGCCGGGATCCGGAAAGACGATGCTCGCGCGGCGCATTCCTTCGATTCTGCCGCCGATGTCGGTCGAAGAGGCCCTTGAGGTTTCGCGCATTCATTCCGTCGCCGGGCGTGAAAAGGGCGGAGGGCGTTTTATCACTTCGCGTCCGTTCCGCGCTCCCCATCATACCGTAAGTTCCATAGGGCTCCTGGGCGGCGGCGCCCATCCTCTTCCGGGCGAGGTTTCCTTGGCTCATCGCGGCGTTCTTTTTCTCGACGAATTTCCGGAGTTTCCGCGTCAGGCGCTCGAAGTTCTGCGTCAGCCTCTCGAGGACGGGCATGTTGCCGTGTCGAGGGCTCTCGCCGCCTGCGACTATCCGAGTAGGTTCATGCTCGTCGCCGCCATGAACCCGTGCCCGTGCGGCTACTACAACGATCCGACCCATGAGTGCCGCTGCAGCCAGTCGCAGATCCTTAAATATCAGCGTCGAGTATCGGGGCCTCTCTTGGACCGCATCGATATCCAGGTCGGAGTAAGCGCGGTTCCGGTAAAGGATCTTGACTCTCTCTCCGGGGGCGAGTCGAGCGGAGCGATAAGAGAGAGGGTTTTAAAGGCCCGTGAAATTCAGACGGCCCGCTATCGCGGGATACGCGGCGTCGTTTCAAACGCCGACGCGAAGAGCCGCGATCTGAAAGAGATATGCAAACTGACGGCCGAGGCGACGGGGGAAATCAGGCGGACGATAGAGGCGCTTAGTCTCTCGGCGCGGGCTTACGACAGGATATTGAGAGTTGCAAGAACCATCGCGGATCTCGCGGGTGAAGAATCGGTCGGGCGCGAGGCCGTTCTGGAGGCGGCATCCTACAGGCAGCTCGATTCCGAAAGCGGAGACGCTTTCTGGGCATGATTTTATCAACAAAAACAACAAAAGAAAGAGGTGACAAAATGAATGCCAATGAAAATACCAGGCAGAATCCAGTTAGGCATTACCGGCCAAGGCTGACGTTCTACAGGGCGAATGCGAAATGCACGGGCGGCGCTTTGCAGCTCGAGGTACATCCCGCGCACGACGACGTCGACGGCTCGATAATGGCGACTTTCGCCAATCAGCTTACCGTCGGCGACAGACACGTCACGCCGCCCGTGTTCGCGACGTTCGACTGGGACAACAGCATCTGCGTCAAACTTGACTTCAACGATCTCACCAAGATGCTTGAAGTCTTCAGAGGCGTCAGAGAATCGATCGAGGACGGCAAGGGGCTCTTTCACGTCTCTCCGGCCGGATCGACCAAGATATCCCTCCGGCATCTCGTCGAATACGACGGCTCTTACGCGTTCGAGGTCTCCCGGAACAAGCCCGGCTCCCCTGAACTGAAGAGTGCGCATATTCTGCTTTCCTCCAGTGAGGCGTACGGGCTCGCCATGGCGATCGAGGATTCTCTGGGCGTCATCTGCTTCGGCATCCCCGAGGTGATTGCGCGCGACACGTCCGCGTATAAGCGTCGCGTAAAGGAGATGGGTAATGTTCCTGCGGCGTAGGAAAAAGCCCGAAATCCCCAACGTCGGTGTCGAACACGGGCGTTGGGGCGAAGACGTCGCGGCGGATTTTTTAAGGAGGCGCGGCTATATAATCGTCGAGCGCAACGTCCGTCCATATAAAGCGGACAAGCGCCTTGAAATCGATATAGTCGCGTATTCGCGCGAGGCCGACGCGATAGTCTTCGTCGAGGTTAAGCAGCACGCCGAACACAGCGGGTTCGAACGTCGCCTGAGGAGCTTCGACCGCCGCAAGCGGACGCTTATGAGACGCGTGTGCCGGTCGTGGCTTATGGTCCACAAATGGGCGGGGGCGTACAGGTTCGACGTCATAGAGGTTTTCGGGGCTCCGGATTCGAAGGAATCTCCCGAGATCGATCATATAGAGCGCGTCGATATTTTTGTCGAGCGCGGGAAATTTGTAAACTGGTGCGATTGATTTCGCGCCTCAACGAATGAAAGGGGGCCGTTATGGCCAAAGACGGAATGATAAACAGGATCGGTTCGGCGCTTGACGAGGTTATGAAGGCGATACGTAAGGAGTTCGGGGAGATGTCGATCATGAAACTCGGCGAGGAGTCGCGCGGTGATATCGAAGCGGTTTCGACGGGAGCGTTGTCGCTCGATATGGCGCTTGGGATCGGAGGGCTCCCCAAAGGGCGCATCATCGAGCTGTACGGACACGAGTCGTCGGGTAAAACGACGCTCGCCCTGCATGTCGTCGCAAACGCGCAGAAAGCGGGCGGGACGGCGGCGTTCATCGACGCCGAGCACGCGCTCGATCCGTCCTACGCGCGAAAGATCGGAGTTGACCTCGAGAACCTGATCGTTTCCCAGCCGTCAAGCGGCGAAGAGGCTCTTTGCATCTGCGAAGAGCTTATAAAGTCGGGGGCGCTCGACGTCGTCGTCGTGGACTCCGTCGCCGCGCTGACGCCGCAGGCGGAAATCGACGGGAATATGGGCGACAGCCACGTCGGCCTGCAGGCGCGGCTCATGTCGCAGGCGATGCGCAAACTTACTGCGGCGATTTCGCAGACGAAGACGTTGTGCATATTCACGAATCAGGTGCGCGAGAAGATCGGCGTGATGTTCGGCAATCCCGAGACTACACCGGGAGGCAAGGCGCTTAAATTCTACGCCACGTGCCGCCTGCAGGTCCAGCGGATAGGGGCGATAAAAAATCCTCAGGGAGAGGTCGTCGGAAACCGTACGCGCGTAAAGGTCGTCAAGAACAAGGTCGCAGCTCCCTTTACCGAGGCCGAGTTCGACATTCTCTACGCGTGCGGGATTTCGCGCGAGGGATCGGTACTCGACGCGGCTATAGCCCGGGGCATCGTCGAAAAGCGCGGAAGCTGGCTCAGCTACGGTGCTGAACAGCTCGCCCAGGGGACGCTCGGCGCGATAGAGTTTTTGAAAGCCAACCCCGATGTTCTTGAAGAAATCGCCGGAAAGGTCAAAACGGCCCCGCTCCAGCCGCCCGTCAAAAAGAAATGATTTTTTCGTGAACCGGTTTTGCGCGCGGCGCGTTTATGGTAGTATATGAGGATTAATATGAACGATAGAATATTCATAAACGCCGCCGCGTCGATCGGCGCGCTCGCGGTGACGATTCTGACGGGCGTCCGCCCGGCCGTGGCCGGAACCAACACTGTCGATCTGGGCACGATCGTCGTCGAAGGATCGGCGCTTTCCAGATATCGCCCCGAAACGGTCAATTCGGGAACTTTTACCGATATCCCGTCGGAGAAGCTGCCCTGCGTCGTCGATACGCTTACGGAGGACTTTATCCGCGAGCGCAATCCTACCGATTTAAACGATCTTCTTCGTCATGTGCCAGGAATCGAGACCGGAGGAACTTCGCTTTTAGTTCGTCAGCCTGGGCTTTTTACGATTCGCGGCAAGGGCGGCTCCGAGCCGGCGATAGACGGCATATATTCAGTAGGCCGTGGAGCGGGGCTCTTTATGGATCCGTTTCTGATGGAGCGCGTTGAGATTGTAAAAGGGCCCATCGCCTCTCTCTCGGGCGGTGCGGGAGCAGCGTCAAACGCCAACGGCGCGGGAGGCTCGATCAATTTATATCTGAAGGGCGCTCATTTGCGCGATGACGAGATCAATCTCCAGGCCAACGCGTCGATTGGCAAAAATACATTCCGTCAACGCGCGATGGCAGATGTCAATGAGGTTTTTCTTGATGATAAGGCCGCGTTTCGCGTTGTCGGCTCGGCTGATTATTACGAGCCGTCGTATATAAATCAGGGGTCGCAGAAAGGTGCGCGGCCTCGCGAATCGTTTTCTCTTTCGCCGAGTTTCGTTTTTACGCCGAACGATGAAGTCTCGTTCGGGCTGAAGACTTTATTTCAATATACCGATGCGCCCAGTTATATAGGCGTTCCGGTATGGCGCGGAAAACCTGCGGGCGGATATGGTTGGTATGAATCGTCTTGCAGGCGGGGCGACCGTCAGCACTACGAGGGAATGCTCATAAACCCGTGGCTTGACTGGCAGGTTAACGAAAACTGGCTTTTGAAATTCGGCGGCGCGTTTCAGTTTTCGTCGATGGATCAGACGACGCGTGAGCCTTACGCCGGTAGAGGCGATGAACTTTTGAATTACTACAATACTGGAGTGTGGTCCTCTGGGAACAAGTACATGACTTCCCAATTTTCGGAGTCTTCGTCCCTGATGCGATCATATAGCGTTTACGGCCGTTCCGTTTATGATACGCAATTCGATTTCGGTCTTAATAACAGTTTTCTTACACAGCTTGATTCGCGTCATCAGGAGGGTTCGGTGTTTTCGGCGCCGACGACGCGGCACGGCATCACGCTTCAGGATTCGATTTCGTACGGGTGGGTTACGCTTTTAGGAGGCGTCAGGTACGATTTTGTCCATCTGCGCGACAGCGCAGGGGCGAAAGGCCAGGACGGCAACGGAGTTTCGCCGCGCGGAGGAATTTCGATCCAGCCGCTCGACTGGCTCGTATTTTTCGGTAACGTCTCCCAGACGCGCACTCCAATGCTCGGCATGGCGGGTAGAGACGGCGAACCGTTGACGAAACCGTGGTACGCTACTCAAGTTGAGGGGGGAGTAAGAGTTAAGACATTTGATAATTTGTGGTTATCGGCATCGCTTTACCGTATTGAACAGGAAAATACGCCCGTTCAAGTAGCGAATACGACTTATTACGAGCAGGAGGGCCGCAACACTTCGCGGGGGTTTGAACTCTCGGCGGCTGGCGATATAACCGACGACTGGTCGATGATGGCGATGTATTCGTTCAACAGTTACACCGACAGAACTAAATCTCCCGGTTCGAAGGGGCGCGATTTCGAGCGCTATCCCGCCCATACGTTCACCTTCAACACGTCCTACCGCGTTTCGTCAGGGCCGTTTGAGGATGTCGTTTTCGGGTGCGGCTTCAGATTTCGCTCTATGAGCTACGCGTGCGTGCGCGGCGAGTTTCAGAATAAGAATCTGAGGTTCGATCCCTCATGCCTTTTTGACGTTAACATGTCTATCCCATTTTCGAAGTTTGGCGGCAGCGAGAATGTAGTATTGACATTAGGTGTTCGTAACCTTTTCGGAGAGAAGTATTTTGATACCTCGCGTCATTATTACGAATGTCTTGCAGGCGAGCCGCGCACATTTGAAATCGGCATCCGCGTAAAATGGTAAGTTGTTATGCTGGAGTATCTATACCTTTCATCATTTACTTTTATTCATTCTGTGCAACAGTAATTATTGTTTATCTGTCAATGGCTTCGCGCTTTTTTTTGCTTGCTTGTTGCTATGCTATGTATAAATGCGGCCACGGATTTGGGCAACCGTGCTCCACTTTTGATATGGCCGACTGCAAGCTGCGGCGGATGTCTGGAGCTCCTCCTCGGTCTCGACCCGCTACGGAGTTGTGACGCCTCTCACACTTAGACAAGTTTATTGATTTAGCCTGCCATGCCTCGACAGGATCACTGGTTGCTTACAATAACTCTCTTACGGCTACAATCCTTCGCGGGTCTCACTCGGAGGACTTCACTCCACCCGCCTTCGCTTTAAGTGATGTTAAAATGGATGATTGATATTTATCGCTTCGTGTTTTATATGAATGAGATAAGATTTATCGTCTTACTAAACGCTCAGCTCATTCATCGCGTCTTTACTCAATGCCTCGCTCGTACACTTCCAAGCGAGCGTTTTGCTTTTTCCTCCCCGGCGCACATACTGTCTTCGCGACACAACGTCAATCCTGTTTGGACTAATAACTTGAATTACCGATTAAATATTCATTTAAGCGAAGGTGGATTAAGCGGAGGTCTTCGAGTGAGACTCGCGAAGGATTGTAGCCGTAAGAGAGGCGTTGTACGAAGCCACAGACGTTGTTATAGCCTCCCCGAAGTAAGCGCGCTTGCTTGTCTATGCGCGAAAGGCGTTACAACTCCGCAGCGAGTCGAGATCGAGAAGAGCTCGGCCTCGCAGTCGCTCGGCTTGCTCGCGTCCCTATGGGTTGCGAGCCCGCTTACGCGGCGGATAATCCGTTAATCCATCGAAGCACACTGCCGCCGCTATATGAAAAGTCACAGCAGGAATAAGGAGTAATAAGATTATGGTTATTACTGTTGTACAGAATGAATAAAAGCAAATGAGGAAAAGTGGGGGTATTCTAGAGTATTTAATCTCTTCATTTATGTGTACAAATTTGGTATAATAATTGTGTTAATACTTAAAAAAGGCTTAAGAATTTTATCTTGAATGGCTGAAGAAGTAAAAATAGCCGTTTTTGAAGACGGTGAGCTGACTGTTCCTGTAAAAGGGAATAAGCGTAATGAGGCGGTTCTCGCACTGCCTCTAGATCGTTTATTGGTTAAAGTTGTCAGGGTTCCTCAAGATTCTTTAGAGAATATTGTTGATTATTTAACTAATATCTTTAAAAAATTATCACCTTATCCTGATGAGGCTATTAATGTATCTTACGAAGTCGTTCGTGAGACTGAAGATGGCTCGATAGTACTGGCGGCGGCATTACCTGAAAGTTCAGCTGATGATATAGCTGAAGCGCTCGATATGGCTAAGCTTAATGTTACGCGCGTTGATTCGTGGGCGCTAGGGATGTTGCGCGTAGCGTGGCCAGCTTTGGCGGTTGCGTCGGATGATTTACGTAGATTACTTTTAATTCCTGGTAAGTCATATACTTCGCTGTTTGTCTTAGATGGCGATTGCCCAGCTGTTGTTCGCGCGATAGCTAATGATGCGAACTTTAAGCGCGAGATTATGTTGTCATTAGTTGAGGCTGATTCTTTCGCGCATTCTGTTCAATTAAGCGAGATTATCGTTTTAGGTTCTATTTCTGATGTTTCTCAATTTGAGTCGTTCGCACCGGTAAGAGTTATTGATAATACCGCTTTAGATCCAATTGAAGGTATTGTAGAGCGCTCTTTAGATCCTACGGCATTAAACGCTCTGCCGGATTCTTGGCGCGAAGTGCTCGAAGAATCTCGCTTTAAATCTAAGTTTAAGACGTTTTCTGCGGTGGCGCTTGGCATTTGGGTTCTAATGGTCGCGTTTATAATTGGAGTACCTAAATATTATCAGAGCCAGACAGCTAATCAGCGCGAAATCATTAAAAAGAATCATAGGCAGTATCGTGAGGTTCAGGAGAAAATGGATCAGGTTACCGCCGTTAGAAATGTATCGAACCATGATTTAGGCGCTTTAGAGTCGTTAAGAGTTGTAGCTTCAGCTATGCCTGATGGGTTGGTATTGTCGCGTTGGAATTTTAAGCGCGGCGATATCTTAACTTTTACAGGTACTTCGGAAGCTGGTAACCATCAGCGTGTTTATGACTTTAAGGATAAGCTCTCGGCGATAAAGCTCTCTCAAATCAGTGAGAATGATGACGATTCCGAAACAGGCTACTTTACTCGCGTAGAATTGCCGCGCGGCGTTTCGACGAGGGGAACTAAAGCTTCGTTTGATGTAGAATGCGATTTTAAGGAAGCTAAGGAAGAATACTAATGGCTGCTATATCATTAAAAGAAAAAGCCGTTTTTGCAGGTTTAGGAGTTTTTCTTTTGTATGTTCTTACGATTGCATGGTGGTTTTTGCAAGCTCCTAATCGAGCCCAAGAGAAAAAGAAGCTAGAGTCCGCTAAAGCCCAAGCTCAGCGTGAGCGTAAAACGATCTCGGAGCGGGCCTATTGGAATAATCTATATGATCAGGAAGCTTCCGAGATTCCAGTATTGGGCGAGGGGCAGGGCGCTGATACTGTATGGATGAGAGCGATTGAAGATGTTGCCGCGTCTAATCATGTTTTTGTATCGGAGTTTAAGCCTGGTAAAGAGGATGTCGAAGAGTGGAGCGGCGATATGCAGAAAATCTCTGTCGATATAAAGTGGACTGCGGCGGTTGAATCGCTAGTAAAGTTTTTACATGCGTTAGAAAATAGCAGCCAAGGTAAGTTCGACGTCAGCGCGTTGAGCTTTTCGCCTTCGCGTCGCCAGGGATTTATGAGCGGTAATATGACTTTAGTTTGTATTTATAAACGTTCCGAAGATTGAAAGGTAGTGACAATTTATGATTAAGAATAAATCTTTAATGGTTATGACTATCGTAGCGCTTGCTGTTAGCGCGGCGTTAGCTCAGGCGAATAATTCGCTTTTAGGCGGCAATCGTTTTAATAGGCGAGGTAATCGTGGTTTTCCCAATGAAGGGCGTTCATCATCATTAGGATCATTGCCTACTCCGTCGAATCCTAGTGGCGGAACAGCCGAGGTCGCGGCGCTTAAGGGTAGCGAGGGTGATAAAGCCTCTGATATCAACTTTAAAGACGCGGCACTTGAAATTGTTTTTGAAGCCTATTCCCAATTGGTAGGGCGTACAGTACTTAAAGATCCATCGGTTCAGTCGGTCGCGATTACGATTCAATCGGCTCCTGGCCAAAAGCTCACTAAAGAAGAGCAGATTTTTGTTATCGAAGAAGCTCTCGAGATGAACGGCGTTCACATGGAAATGTATGGCGAAAAGTTCGTTCGCGCGCTCCCTCGCGATAAGGTTCGCCAAGAGGGTATTCCGCTAATTCTCGATGAAGAGTCAGATTTAGTCGACGACAGTAAAGTAGTCTCGATGTTTATAACATTTAAGAATATACCTGTTGAAGAAGCTAAAACTGCGCTCGAGGGGTTAAAGTCACCTAAAGGTCTTTTACTCGTTTATGAGCGTATCGGTAAGATTTTAGTTACCGATACCCGTATGAATATTAATCGTATGCGCGAGGTTGCGCGTCAGATAGATGTTGGCACTCCCGTTAACGAGAATGTATTTGTACGCCAAATTAAGAATGCCTCGGCTCTTGAGATTAAGTCGTCGTTGGAGTTAATCGTCCAGGAGTCCCAAAAGGCTCTCGAAAAGGCTGGTAACGCCGCGAAAAACGTCCAGCAGCCGATGTATGGTCGTTTTGGCGGGTATAATCCTAATCAGCCTCGTAATTTATTGGGTCGTCCTAATCAGCCTAATACGTCTCAGAATGTTAATGTGGAATCTAAGACGACGAGCGTATCGGACGCGGATCGCGGCATGATACGCGGTAAAGTTCTTATTATGGCTGATGAGCGTTCCAATAAGCTCGTAGTTGTTACAGCTAAGACGAATATGGACTTTTTTGATAAGGTTATTCAGGAGCTTGATGTTGAGACTACGCCTGATACTGTAGTTAAAGTCTATCGTCTTAAATATGCTGAATCTGAAGATGTAAGCGATATGATTAATGAGCTTATTGGTAATGCATCATCGAGCTCAAATAGTAAGGGTAATCAGAATCAGGCAGCTCGTAGCGGGACAGGCGGTAATTTAACTCGTAATACTACGAGTAGTGCGCCTAACGCTCAGCGCAATAACGCGAATCAGCGCTCGGGGGATGCGAAGGCTGGCGAATTAACGAAGGAAAATACGGTCGTTCTCGCCGATAAGCGCAT
>JAZQTB010000041.1:0-6219 GCA_045630425.1 Kiritimatiellia bacterium
ACCTACCGTGTAAAGTTCTCCCGGCTTAACCCCCTTGACGGCAAGATCATGAGGCGCGCCTTCATTGAGGACAAATCTGTTTCGGTAATCCACGCCGCGGACGGCAAGCGGCACGGTCGGCTTGAGGCCAAGGCTCTTCAAACGGCTGACACGTTGAGCGATCGGTGAAACGATCGAAGAATGCGTTTTCATCTCACCGACGACAACGTCCGTCACATTGGAGCACCCGCCGATTCCGCCCGCGCGCGCACTCGTCACGTCAGGCGCGTAAAAAGCCGTCATCGACTGAATGTTTTGGAGCTTGCCAATCTGAACGACCGAATATCCCGTATCCGATTTGACGGTCGTAAAGTCGAGAACGCCAGAACCTTTGGTTTGCTCATTTTCGCCGCTGACCGACAGCGTGCCGGTTCTTTTGTTCAGCTTGGCCGACAGTTTCCAGTTGCCGTCGGAAAGAATCTTTTTGTCGGCGTCAAATTTCCACTTTCCGCCAGAGGCACCCTTGCGCGTTTTCGCAGGTCCGTAAAGTTTATTGACGGCGATGGATTTATAACCGACACGCTCATCGGGCAGCAGTTTGGCGCCCAAATCGAGAACAAGTTCGTCCACGCCCGCGGGAACAACAACCTCAGTTTCCGCATTTTGATAGCCGTAGCGTCCGACACGCGGCTGGTCTCGATTGATCTTAATCTCGACGGGTTTATCCGATGTGCGCTTTCCGTTTTTCTTCCAATATATGAACGGCATCGCCGCGCCGTCACGGAAAGTGCCGCTCTTTGCACCCATCTCAGAGACGATAAAGTTTACGGCGTAACGCTCGCCCGGCTTTACATCCTTGACGGAAGGCAGTTTATCGTCGGACGGGTGAAACTCGGTGACTCCTCCCCGGCGCTCCAAAACAAAGCCCTTAAGATCCTCCGCGAGATTGACGAGTTTACCTTCCTTGGCGAGCGCAGTTTTGCGCCTGGCGGCGAGCCCAAGCGGATCTTTGACCATCATGATCGTCTCGGTCATGCCGGGCGAGAGCTCCTCCCATGTTTTCACCTTTTCGAAATGCCCGTCTCTCCAGTCAAAAAGTTTACCATTGCCCTCGCCGTAAAGCCAGACATACTTCGTAGCCGTCTGCAGGGACTGCTCGAAATTAAGGCGCATATGCTCTAAGCGCGACCCGTTCACCGGCCCGTGATACCACCGGCTCTTCGGGTTGGCATTCGTGCGATACATGTCGAAAAAGTGCGTATTGCCGAAGTAAAACTGCGAACGGTACTTAACGATGTTTTCTGGCGCGACAAGCGGCAAAACAGTAGTTGAGGCCAAAACGCTCGCTTGAATGTAGAAATTGTCGACAGCCGAGTGGGAATACGCCTCGGAGCCTTCAACGACGCGAACATCGGGCGGCATGACATCGATCATCCCGTTCAGGAAGTAATGCAGAAGCTCTCCCGACTGATCGACGTTCTCGAGCGGATACGGCTGACGACCATCCTCAAGCCAGAAGCCAAACTTCTTGAAGCACCAAAGCGAGATGATGACGGCATCCGGAAATTCTTTGAACACGCGGGAGAAGACCTCTCGGCCGCGCTGACGGGCGAGCTTCGCCGTCTCCGCGAACGGCGGATCCTTATAGCAGTGGATATACTGCGCGAAATTCCCACCCTGCGCCGCGTATTCTTCGGGGTCGAGCATAAGCCCTTTAAGCCCCGCCTCCTTGGCGAGCCAGGCGACATTCGCCATGTTTTCGGCATAGTTCGCCCACCCTTCGTCGTCGTCCCAGTTTATGCGGTTTGGCCCGCTCGGAGACATCCAAAAGAGAAGCATGCTTTCGGTCAGATTGGGCTTCTTGGCAATCTCTTTCAGATAGGGAAGATGCTTTTTGACCTCTTCGCGGGTCCAACGCTGCGAGCGGTGCATAATCTGGGAATGCTTGGCCGTAACGATATTGCCGTCGGAGTCAGCGACATCGGCGGTAATACCTATAGCAACACCGTCAAGAAACGGAGCGTGCTTAGCAAACTGATCGGCATTCTCAAGGATATTAGACGGGGATGTTTTGAAAACATCGAAAAAAAGCCCAATGTACTTTTTATCAAATCCGCCGGCTGTCGGGAGTTTTTGATTACCGTCGCACGAAATCGCATCTTCGGCATACACCAAGCCGGCCATCAGTACGCCAAACGACGCCACAATCATTTTTACACCTGTTTTCATTTCTGTCCTTTATTTTAGCGATTAGTTGTTAGAAGTTCTCATCTCTCGTTTCGACCGATTCGCACCCCGACATTTTTCGGATTCTGATGAAGGTGCAGAATCGTTATTGAACCGGCCGCCGCTTGCGTCTACCGTAAGCTCATTTTCATTTGCCAAAGTCGCCGATAACGTCACTGTCCCGTCGGTCAATGTTCCATTAGCAGGATCGTATATAAATGCCGCATTGGCGGACGCGGCAACGATTCCGGCAGATAAGGCCAACATCAATTTAGCACAAATTATGTAGAGTAGAGACCCACGCCTCGACGTTGCGCACCCGCTTGTGCGCCCTTCGGATTGCCTTCGGCAAGACACCCTCCGAAGCGAAGGTAGGCACTGCGCGATGCTCGGGCTATTTCGACCTTCGGTCTCAATCGCTGCGGTGCATGTCGATGCGGCTTCCCCCTCGTCAAACCATACGTGCGGATTTCCCGCATACGGCTTTCCATTGAGTGCTTCTCTTTTTGTCACGGCTTTCGTCCTTTCTTCGCTTTAAATGGCTGTGAATTATATTTGTTTTTTTTTTCATAACACGCCGAAATCTCGTTTTATTGGCTCTACTGCAAATTGCAGACTCTTTTCCATGCTTTTCTAAACTCATTTCATTTTATACACATGAACATTGTCGATCCATGAACAATCGCCTTCCTTACAACCGCGCATGTCGATCATCAGATACATTTCGTTGTAGCCCTCCATGTCCGGCGCCCGGACAATACGCGACGCGGTCCGCCAGCCTGCCGCATTCTCGCCCGCGACCGGGAGAGTGACGCTCGGCACATTCCAGCGGAAGTCCGAATCCTCCCGCCACGAAACTTTGGCGCTGACGGGATAGCCTTTTGTCGAGAACTGCACGATATAGACGTCGTTCGGACTGACATCCTGCACACGAAACATCAGAGTGCCGTGCAATCCGCAATTCGTCATCCTGAACGAAACCGAATCCCCTTCACCGACGGTCCGGTCGGATTCGATTTTCGCGACATCGCGCCTGTTCCGTTCAATGTATGCGAAATACCCCTCGCTGATTCCGCATGCCGTTGTCGGATCCGGCACAAGATCGTTGGCGGACGCCCCTTTCTCCTTCAGATATTGACGGATACAGGCACGCTCGTCCTTTACCTGGCATATGACGTCGCGCAGGCCGGGGACGCGTTCGTCAAGCGAGGACGCACCTTCACCGGCAAGCGAATCTTCACCGACATCGATCCAGACATATTCCGTCGAAACCGATGCGCCTTGCGAGAGGTTCCGCCAGAAAGAATGTTCGGACGAGGCGTCTTTATAACGCGCAAGTCGATCTCCCGACGCAGGAGAAAGCGAGGTGAAAAACTTCGCGGCATTCGCCTCGTCCACAAGCATATGGCTGACGGCAAAAAGGTCTGACGCCGCTTTGTCGTAATCTCCCTTCCCGGCATCATGCGCAGCTGTTCCGCCGCCATCCACAAGACGTGCGGTCGCCGGCATTTCCGCAATGATTCCGTTTACGAAGGCTGGCCAAAGCGAACCGGACTTCTTCAACCGCATTTCCGCCGACTCGTCCGAAGGATCCGTGAGATGAGCCTCTGAAGAAAACCACGCCGTCGAAAACAGAACAATGTCGGGGAATGCGGAAAAGACAGCCTTGCCGACCGTGCGTCCGCGACGGCGAGCCTCGCGCACAAGGAATTCATAATTGCCGTCCTTCCCACTGCCGATTACGGTGAACTGGTGCCCTTCATTCAAATCTCCGACATCAATGAAAAGCCCCTTAAGACCGGACGCTCTGGTCAATTTCGCCATCATTCCCATATTGTGCGCGAACGCGGCCCATCGTTTCTCCGAACTCCACGGCAGACGGTTCTTGTCCTTGAGATTCCAATTGATATAGACCAGACTTTCCTTCAATCCGTCATGTTTCGACATCGCTCGCAGGTCTGCAAGGAAAGGACTCAGTCTTGCGACCGTATACTTGACCGGCGAGCCGATCCCTTCAGAACCGATCCTGTTACCCCACGAATCGGAGGTGTTCAATGAAACGGCGACGCCGTCTATGCCAACTCTCGCAAGTTCCGGAGCCTGCTTGAGCAGATCCTTCGGCTTTGTGCTTCTAATCGACGCTCCTACTGCAATGAACTTCTTCGGCCATTCACCCTGCGTTTCCGCCGCCGCCTTCTTCCGCCTGTCTGCGGCATTTACGCGCCTTGAAGACAGATTAGTCCGCCTTGCGGATGCAGATGCGTTTTTCTTTCCGTTTCCGGAATCGGGTTTGACAAGGCTGCACGCCCGTTTTGTCTTCTTGAGAACTTCGAGAAATCCTGGCAGTTTCGCCTCCCACGTCTGCTGTCTTCCGATCCACCCGTTGGAGCAGTCGGCAAACGGCACAAACAGCCCCTTTTCGCCGTATATCCAGACATATTCCGTCGCGGCGCAAAACGACTGTTCCAGGTTGCGGCGGAAATGTTCGAGGCGGGATCCGCCTTCGGGACCGTAATACCAATGTCCGGCGGACTCGTCGTTCGTGTACATGTCGAGGTAATGTCCGAACGAAACCGAAATCGCCCGGCGGTACTTCGCGCGGTTTTCCGGAGAAAGCAGCGACTGGCATGAAGTCTGAATGAGCGACGAGTGGCGGTAGAAGTCGCGACGGAACGATTCGAGATGATAGTGTTCGCGTCCGTCGATCATCTTCACGCCGTCAGGCATCACGTCGAACATACCGTCGACAAAGGCGGTCCACACGGATTTTTTGAGTGCGTATGCCTGTTCTTCCGCATTGAGAGTTGCGATATGGGATTCGGCACACAGCCACCAATAGGAAAAGAACACAAGGTCCGGGAACTCCTTGAACACGGCGCCGCCGACTTCACGGCCGCGTCGGCGCGCAAGACGTATCGTTTCCTCCAACGGAGGATCTTCATCTTTGCGGGTGAACTGTCCGACCTTGCTGTAGTCCTCCCAGTCGAGGAACAGCCCCTTCAATCCGCCTTCCCTCGCAAGCTTCGACATGACGCCCATGTTCCTGGCTACCAGACGCCAACCGGAATCGTCATTCCATCTGAGCCGCTGCCCTTCACGCGGCGTCCACCATACGGTCAAGAGAGATTCCGCAAGACCTGGGGCGGAGGCGATTTTCCGAAATACGGGAATGTAACCTTTGACATCTTCGTACTTGAACTCCACCCCGGAAAAGATTGCGGAACTCTCCAGTTTTTCACCGCTGCCGGTATGTGTCGTAAACTTCAGGTTGATGCCGTCGATTCCCGAAGCGGCGAATTTTGAGGCGTTCGCGAGAACCTCCTCGGGCGAAACGCGCAACGTATCCCAGCCGGTCGCGATAACCTTCTTCGCACCGGGCTGCGCCGAAACGCACAGCGCGGACACCGCGCCGGCGGCAAGACAGATTATGCGCATCTTCAGCGGAAACATGGATTTATTCTCCATTACGTTTTTCAGCCGGGAAAGTCTCTCCCGGTATGTACATCGGTTTTATCGACGAGAACGCAGGCACTCTTCCCTCTGATTCAAGATGACGGAGCACGCAATCGGCAAAAACGCGCCCGGCGTCGAACGGATCCAGGACAATAGTACCCACCCCGCGTCTGCGGCAGACGAAGCCATCATCCGCCAGACGGGCGAAGGCCGCACTGACAACAATCAAGGACGCACCAAGCTCCTCCGCGATCTCCCGGAATCCCGGAAGAATGTCACCCGGCTTGTACAAGCCCGCCTGAACGGCCTGTGTCACTCCTTCGACAATCTGGGAAATCAACGGTAAATCACGTTCCCTATCGATGGAAAACGGTAATCTCTTCTTCATGTTATGTTTTTCTCTGATCAAACCTACCGTCTATTCGGATATATAAAGTGTTTTAATTTTATTTACATGTGCGGTGTTCCGCCGATGAGTAAGAGGCTTCTGTTCCTCCACTGCCATCACCGGAGAATGAACCGGAAGCCCTTCTTCTCCAATGGAGCCCTAAGCACCCAGCA
>JAZQTB010000042.1:0-12014 GCA_045630425.1 Kiritimatiellia bacterium
AAGGCGGCGTCTAACGATGACGCGAATATCGCTCTTGCGATCGCGGTCGCGTTGAAGGGCTGAGTTAGTTGTTAGTGATTAGTCGCTAGTTGTTAGTGATTAGCGGTTAGTCGTTAGTTTTGAGTTTTAAAGAAATTTAAAAAATAAAGGAATAAAAAAATGGCTAAAAAAACAGTTAAGTACATGCTCACAGCGTTTCGTGACGGCTTCCAGAGTGTTGTCGGCGCGCGCGTTCTTTCTAAGGACTTCCTTCCTTGCGTTGAAGAGGCTTATGATGCCGGCGTAAGGTGGTTTGAAGCGGGCGGCGGTGCGCGCTTCCAGAGCTGCTACTTCTACTGCCAGGAGGATGCGTTCGATGTTATGGACGCTTTCCGTAAGGCCGCTCCTGAAGCCGATCTCCAGACTCTCTCGCGCGGCGTTAACGTCGTTGGTCTCGAGAGCCAGTCTTCCGATATGATCAAGCTCCACGCCGATATGTTCAAGAAGCACGGCATGAGCTCGATTCGTAACTTCGACGCTTTGAACGACGTTGATAACCTCAAGTGGTCCGGTCAGTGCATTCATGACGCCGGTCTTAACCACGAAGTCGTCGTTACGATGATGGGTCTTCCTCCGGGAATCGACAACCAGGGTACCCACACTCCTGAGTTCTATCGCGATCGCCTTAAACTCATCATGGACGCCGGCATTCCTTTCGACCGCGTCTGCTTCAAGGACGCTTCGGGTACGTCGACTCCCGCGACCGTCTACAACACGATGAAGCTCGCCCGTCAGCTCCTCGGCGATAAGATTCACATTCAGTTCCACTCCCACGAGACGGCCGGCAACGGCATCTCCTGCTACCTCGCGGCTCTTAAGGGCGGCGCTGACGGTATCGACCTTTCGATGGCTCCCATGAGCGGCGGCACCTGCCAGCCCGACATCATCACGATGTGGCACTGCCTCGACGGCGATCCCGACTTCCAGTTCGACTTCGACATCAACAAGATCAAGAAGGCCGAGGACAGCTTCAAGGAAGCGATGAAGAAGTACTTCCTCCCGCCGGAAGCGATGAACGTCAATCCCCAGATCGTCTGGAGCCCGATGCCGGGCGGCGCCTTGACGGCCAACACTCAGATGCTCCGCGACAATGGCATGATGGACAAGTACGACGATATGATCGCTGAAATGTACGACTGCGTGCGTCTCGGCGGCTTCGGTACGTCCGTAACGCCCGTTTCGCAGTTCTACGCCCAGCAGGCCATCCAGAACGTCATGTTCGGCAAGTTCAAGAAGTTCGCTCCCGGCTACGCCAAGATGGTTCTCGGCTACTTCGGCAAGACTCCCGTCGCGCCCGATCCCGAGATCGTCAAGAAGGCGGCCGAGTTCATGGCCTCCAACGAGCTTACCAAGCCCTATTCCACCCCCACGACGAAGACCGTTCTCGAGATGAACGACGCCGATCCCAAAAAGGGTCGCGCCGTTGCCGAGAAGATGCTCAAGGACGCGGGTCTTCCCATCACCGACGAGAACGTCTTTATCGCCGCTTCTTGCCAGGAGAAGGGTGTTCTCTTCCTCAAGGATCCTTCCAAGGCTCCCATGGGCTGCCGCTTCGCTGAAGACGAGAAGCCTGCTGCCGCCAAGGGTGGCGCGGTTACCGTCACGATCGGCGGTAAGGCTTACGGCGTTGAGATCAAGGGCGACGGCAAGGCTGTCGTCAACGGCAAGGCCGTCGACTTCAAGGCTGAGGCTGGTCTTAAGGCCGCTCCTGCTGCTGCCGCGGCTCCCGCCGGCGGTCAGGAAGTCAAGGCTCCCGTTCCCGGTTCCGTTCTCCGCGTCACCGCGACCAACGGCGCGAGCGTCGCGAAGGGCGACGAGCTCCTCGTCATGGACGTCATGAAGATGGAGACTCCCGTAACCGCTCCTTGCGACGGTACGGTCACCATCATGGTCAACGCCACCGACAAGGTCGCTACCGGCGATGTTCTCGCCGTCATCGGCTGAGTTGGCTGTTAGCAGTTAGTGGTTAGTGATTAGTGGTTAGCGGCTGGGCCCGATAAGCCCGCCGCGCCGTGAAAACGAAAGGAAGTTAAATGAAACATTTATTCACTGCGCTTTTCGCCGCGATGTTCGCGGTTGGCGCGATGGCTGAAGCTCCCGCCAAGTGCGAGAAGTCGTGCAATGCAGAGGCTCCTTGGCGCGAAACGCTCGAGAAGGTTAAAAACCTCTCTGCCGATACTGGTATCTCGGGCTTTATGGCTAAGACTGCTCCCGCTTACATTACGGGCGACTTCGCCGAGGCTGATCGTCCTGATTTGAAGAAGGGCGAGAGAGCCAACCGCAACGGTTACTACGACAAGGAAGGTAAGTGGCACGGCGGCTACTTCGATGAGAAGGGTACGTTCCACGCGGGTCATGAAGTTACGATGCTTTTCGGTATGCCTTACGGTATCGGTCAGCTCATCATGATTCCGCTTTGCTTAGTCATGCTTTATTTGGCGATTGTCAAGGGCTTTGAGCCGCTTCTTCTTTTGCCGATTGGCTTTGGCGGTCTTCTCGCTAACTGCCCGCTCGCTGGTGTTACGGCGCCTGCGATGATGCACTCGGGTACGATCGCTTTCCTTGAGAGCGGCGTTCCTGTAATGACGGGTGGCATTATTGAACCTGGTGGCTTCCTTCATTACTTCTTTACGCTCGGTATTGATACTGGCGTATTCCCGATCATGATCTTTATGGGCGTTGGCGCGATGACCGACTTTGGTCCCCTTATCGCTAACCCCAAGATGGCGCTTTTGGGCGGTGCCGCTCAGTTCGGTATCTTCTTCGCGCTCTTCGGCGCGCTCGGTCTCGCAGCTCTCATTCCGGGCTTCTTCGGTAATGTCGATCCTGTTAAGGCTGCCGCGTCCATCGGTATCATCGGTGGTGCTGACGGTCCTACGGCGATTTGGCTCACCTCGCGTCTCGCTCCCGACCTCTTGGGCGCTATCGCGGTCGCGGCCTATTCGTACATGGCTCTCGTTCCGATTATTCAGCCCCCGATTATGAACGCTCTTACGACCAAGAACGAGCGTCTTATCAAGATGCCCGCTCTTCGTGAAGTTAAGAAGATCGAGAAGATCTGCTTCCCGCTCGTGGTGCTCCTTCTCTGCGCGATTCTTCTTCCCTCGGCCGTTCCGCTTATCGGTGCATTGATGCTCGGCAACCTCGCCAAGGAAGCGGGTCCCTCCGTCGCGCGTATCGCCGACACGATGTCCAACGCGCTCATCAATATCGTGACGATCATGCTCGGCCTTTCGGTCGGCTCTAAGCTCGCTTGCGAGAAGTTCCTCTCCGGTACGACTCTCGGCATTCTCGCTCTTGGCCTCGTCGCGTTCTGCGTCGGTACCGCGGCGGGCGTATTGATGGCCAAGCTCATGAACCTCTTCTCGAAGCAGAAGATCAATCCGCTCGTAGGCGCCGCCGGCGTTTCGGCCGTTCCTATGGCCGCGCGCGTCGCCAACAAGGTCGCGCTTTCCAACGATCCGACCAACTTCGTTCTCATGCAGGCCATGGGTCCGAACGTTTCGGGCGTTATCGGTTCTGCTGTTGTTGCCGGCGTTCTCTATACGCTCTGCAAGTAACTGCCGCAGATCCACCGTTTAAAAAAACTCGCCGCCGCTTTTAAGCCGCGGCGAGTTTTTTTTGTGGCGCGTTCCTTTACGCCGGATCCGGTTCCGTTTTTCTCACACTTGCGGAAGGCGGCGTTATGTGTTAAAATACATAATGTGATTAAAACAACAGAGAGTTGATATATGAACGTACTTGCTATCGGATGCCATCCTGACGATCTTGAAATCTGCTGCGCGGGCACGCTTGCCAAATGCGTCAAGCGCGGCGACCGCGTGGTGACGGCCCATTTGTGCACGGGCTCGCTCGGACACGTCGTGATCCCGCCCGAGGAGCTTGTGCCGATGCGCGCAGAAGAGGCCCGCGAGGCGGGCAGGCTCGCCGGCATCGAGGTGCTCGACGGAGTGTTCGGCGATCTCGACATCTATTCCGACAACGCAGAGAGCCGCAACAAAGTCGTCGAGATTATCCAGTACGCTCAGCCCGATTTCATAATCACTCACAATCCGGACGACTATATGCCCGATCACACCGCCACTTCCAAGCTGGTGTTCGACGCGGCGTTCACCGCCACGCTGCCGAACTGGCCGTCCAAGACGAAGAAGGCGGCCAAACTCGTTCCGATTTACTATATGGATACGCTCGCGGGAGTGAATTTCATTCCCGACGAGTTCGTCGACATCACAGACGAGATCGACCTCAAAATCCAGATGCTCGAATGCCATCATTCGCAGCTCGACTGGATGCGCGAGCACGATCACATAGATTTCGCGGATATGGTCCGCACCTGCAGCCGCTATCGCGGCTACCAGTGCGGGGCAGAATACGCGGAGGGGTTCAAAATGTGCAAGGCGTACCTTAAAGGTACGACCAAGCGCCTTTTGCCGTAAATACAAACGACAACTCCTGCGTCAGGAAGCACGGGAGAGACCGATATCGGTCGGATCTGAGGCACGACGTAGGCACCGTACAAAAAAACACAGGAGTGAAAATGGCTACAAAGAAAAACATCAAGCTGGCTATCGACGGAGGTCCCAAGACGATCAAGGAGGCTTTCCCGGCGTGGCCGCAATTCGACAAGAAGACCGACAAGAAGGTGCTTGACATCCTTCATTCCGGCAAGGTCAACTACTGGACCGGACCTGTCGGTATGCAGTTCGAAGCGGAGTGGGCGAAGTGGCTCGGCGTCAAGAACGCCGTGAGCGTGTCGAACGGCACCGCCGCGCTGCACGTTGCGCTGACCGCGCTCGGCATCGGTTCTGGCGATGAAGTCGTCTGCACGTCGTATTCGTTTATCGCCTCCTCGTTCTGCGCTCTACAGGCCGGCGCTCTGCCCGTGTTCTGCGATGTCGGAACCGATCACCTCATCGATCCGAAGAAGATCGAAGCGTGCATCACCAAGCGCACCAAAGCGATTGTCGTCGTACATCTTTACGGTATGGTCGCCGATATGGATCCCATCCTCAAGATCGCCAAGAAGCATAAGCTCTACGTCATCGAAGACTGCGCGCAGTGTTTCGGCGGCGAGTACAAGGGCAAGAAGGCCGGCACCATCGGCACGGTCGGATGCTTCTCGTTCTGCCAGTCCAAGCACTTCACCTCGGGCGGCGAAGGCGGCATGGTGTGCTGCAACGACGATGATCTCGCATGGGAGATCCGCTCCGTGCGCGACCACGGCTACGATGTCAAGGCCAAGCTCAACCTTCTTCAGATGGAAGGCAAGCAGCTCTACATCCACCGCCGCGTCGGATACAATTTCCGCATGACGGAAATCCAGTCGGCGATCGGTCTCGGGGAACTTCAGCGCTTCGAAAAGTGGAATCTTCCGCAGCGCAAGAAACTCGGCAAGGCGCTTATCGCCGGCTTGAAGGGTCATCCGCTCATCAAGTACATGCCGATCGACACCGAGGAGCGCAAGAATTCGTTCTGGCTCGTTCCCTTCGTGCTCGACACCTCGAAGCTGAAAGTCCCGATGTCGCAGTTCATCAAGGCCGTTCAGGCCGAGGGCGCCGCGGCGTACGCGATTCTCTGGCCCGAGATGTACCGCGAAGAGGCGTTCGCCAAGCAGAAGGGCTTCGGTACGCGCTGCTATCCGTTCTGCGATCCCGCGCACCGCAAGATCGACTACAATAAGACGCTCTGCCCGATGGCGCACTCGATGAGCGACGCGACCATCTCGTTCTGGACGCACCCGACTTACACCCTTAAGCACATCAAGGGCGATATCGCGGCGTTCAAGAAGGTCGCCGAAGCGTACATGAAGTAAGTTCGTCAGAGAGGAAGGATACACATGAAAGTTAAATATGTTTTGGTAGGGTTCGGCGGCATTGCAGAAAATCGCGTCGCCAAGGAAGGTTATGCCTGTGACCGCAATCGGTTTAAAAAACTCAGGTATGCCGAGCTTGTCGGTGCGACGGATCTCAATCAGGGCCGTCGTGAAGCTGCCGAGGCTCTTGGACTTAAGTGGTATCCTTCCTATGGTGATGTACTCGCCGACAAGACTGTTGACGGCGTTTACATCGCCACCAACAACGCCTCGCACGCTTCACTCGCGTGCCAGGCGTTGAATGCCGGCAAGCACGTGATTGTCGAAAAGCCGATCGCCACGACATCGGCCGACGCGAAGAAAATGAATCAGTTTGCCAAGCGCAAGAAGCTTTCGCTTACGGTCGATCACATGATGGTGAACAACGCCTGGAACATCGCGGCGAAAGATGCGATGGCCAAGGGGCGTCTCGGGAAGGTGAACGACTCCTGTTTCCACATGGAGTTCGCCTACGGCTACGATCCGGCTGAAGCTGCCACCTGGCGCTGCTCGAAGGTTGAAGAGATGGGCGGGCCCATTGGCGACGTCGCCAGCCACTGTTTTTACGTTGCGGAATTTCTCTTCGGCAAGAAAATCAGCAAAGTCGCCGCAGTCTATTACCCTAAACTCATGAAGATGAAGGCCGAGGACGGCGCATACATAAAATTCTTCCTGGAGGACGGCACGCAAGGCAGCGTCAACTGCGCCTTTTCCGAAATGCGCGGCGGACTTGCGGGGACGCTTACCAATCTCGGCTATGAAGTTTACGGCGATAAAGCCGCCCTGCGCGGTTACGGAACGATGTTCCAGCTCTCAGGCCATGACGGAGAGCCCATTAATCAGCGTCTTGAGCTTGATGACGGCAAGAATCCGGTTGCGGTCAAACCCGCTAAGATCCGCAACATCTATCAGGAGATTATCGAAGGTCACGCCAAATCCGTGATCGAGAAAAAGCCTCTCAACGCCGACGACGCGATCCACAATCTCATGCTTTGCGAAGCGTGTCACAATTCCGCCGTCAAAGGCGGCAAACTCGTTCCTGTGAAAGGTTGAAGATGAAGAAAATATGTTTCTGCGGCGTCGTTCTCGCCGCGACGATGGCGTTTTCGGGCGGATTGAAGGTCGGCTTTTCACGTGTCGACATCACGCCTCCCTTAGGCTCGTATATGCCCGGCTACTACAAGGACCGGCGCGCGAAAGAGGTTCTCGATCCGCTCGAGATCAACTGTGTCGCATTCTCCGACGGCGAGAAGATCGCCATCCTCCAGCAGATCGACACGGAGGCTCTTTCCGACGCGGTCGCCTCGTTGATGATCGACGCCATCTCCAAGAAGACTGGGGTGGATCGCGAGTCGATCATCCTTCACGCCTCGCATACCCACGACGGCGGTTTTCTCGTGATGAAATCGCTGCCCGGCGTTAAGAGCTCCGCATCCGTCGATGACGGCGTTCCCGAAAACGCGACCGAAGTCGATTACCTTTACGTTCGCATGTCCGTGACGCGGGCGGTTGACGCCGCCGTGAACGCGATCGCCGATCTTAAACCCGCTAAACTCTCCGCCGGCCGGAGCGTTGCTAAACGCATTTCGTTCGGTCGCCGCTACCTGATGAAGGACGGCAAGGTAAGGACTAATCCCGGCGTCAACAATCCCGACATCGTAAAGCCGTACGGGCCGCCGCCGGACGAGGAGGTTCAGGTCCTGCGCATCGACGTGGAAGGCGCGAAGCCCGTATGCATCATCAATTTCCAGACCCATCCGGATGTGGTGGGCAACGAAACGCTGACCGCCGACTGGCCCGGGCTCACCCGCACGGT
Organism: Kiritimatiellia bacterium; assembly: GCA_045630425.1. Lineage (GTDB taxonomy): Bacteria > Verrucomicrobiota > Kiritimatiellia > RFP12 > UBA1067 > UBA1067. The sequence goes on from JAZQTB010000042.1 coordinate 7,707, forward strand.
CTTCGAGGCGGCCACCATGGGCAAGACCCGCTGCATCGTCATCAACGGAACGCAGGGCGACGTGAACCACGTCAACGTGATGCCGCGTCCCGGCGAGGGCAACGGGCTCAAGCGCGACTTCGACAACGTCGACCGCGGCTACGACCACGCCTGGCACATGGCGAACGTGCTTGCCGGCGCGGCGCTTTCGGTCTGGATGAAGTGCGCGCCGCTTGAATCCGGCAAGATCAGATACGGAACAGAAAACGTGAAGGTTCCATCTCAGAAGGCGAAGGATTCTGACGAGAAGAATCTCGCATGGGCGAAGAAGGTCTGGGATATGCATCTCTCGGGCCGCGACGCCGAACTTCCCTGGAAGGGGATGGAGCTTACGACAGAAGTCGCCCGCGCGGGCCGCATCTGCCGTCTCGCCGGCGGGCCCGATTTCTTCGAGATACCCCTTACGTCGTTTTCGATCGGGAAATCGGTGGCGTTCGGCGGATTTCCCGGCGAGCCGTTCAACGATATCGGCAAGGAGGTGAAAAAGCGCTCGCCTTTCAGGATGACGATCTTGTCCTGCCTTTCCAACGGCAGCCGCGGATATTTTCCTTTCTCCGACGCCTACACGACCGGCGGATACGAGTCGGCGACGGCTCCGTTCGGGCCGAGCGTGGCGGACGATCTCATAGAGGGTGAGCTTAAGCTGCTCAAGCGTCTTTACAAATAATCTTAAGCGAGTTGAAAGGGAAAGCGGTGGACAAGGTTAAAAAGTACGCGATCTATCTGCTCGTAATCGCCGGTTGCGGAGGGCTACTTTTCGATTTCGGCGGAACGATAATCGGACCGGCGCTGCCGTACATCGGCCCGGCGGACGAAAATCCCGGCAGTCTCGGACTTTTTACGACGTCCCAGATTTCCCATCTCTCCAGCGCGGTCGTGCTGTGCGCCGCGCTCGCCTGCCTCGTCGCCGGTTATCTTACCGAGAGGTTCGGGCGTAAGATGATGATGCTCGTTTCCGCCGCGATCGCGGCGTTGGCGTGTCTGCCGATATGCCTGGCGGAAGGGAGCTACGCATGCTTTTTCGCCGGGCGCGCTATGCAGGGCGTCGCCGCCGGCTTTATCGGGGTGGTGGTGCCGATGTATCTTGCGGAATGTCTCGACGCCGACAGCCGCGGCAAGGGCGCGGGGATGTTCCAGCTTCTCGATTTCATCGGCATCGCTTTCTGCTCGGTAGTGGGGCTTGCGGTCGTCCATTTCATCGGAGCTGCCGACGACACGGCGGTTACGGCCGCGCAGAAATCGCTCGCCTGGAAGACTATCTTCTGGTCGAGCGCGGTTCCGGCGCTGCTCTTTTTCTTCGGTGCCCTCGGGCTTAAGGAGTCGCCGCGCTGGCTTTACAGGAAAGGCCGGAAGGATGCGGCGCTCGCATCGCTCGCGGCCAACAACGGCGAAGAGAAGGCGAAGGAGATTCTTGCCGAAATGATCGCGGGAGACGAGGCGGAGGCTGCCGAGAAAGCGGCTTTCGCCGCCGGCGGAGACACTGTTTTTCAGCGCAAGTATATGCTGCCGTTTTTCATATCGCTCGCGGTTCTCATCTGCAATCAGGCGATAGGCTTCAACGCCATTCAGTATTTTTCGATTCCCATGTTCATGAAGGCCGGGCTTTCGCAGACGACGGCCAACGCCGCCAACCTCATCGTATGGCTGGTGCCGATACCGGTCACCGCGCTCGCGCTCTCCCTTGTCGACCGCTGCGGGCGCAGGATTCTGCTTAAGGCCGGGACGCTCGGCATGACGGCGGCGCTCCTCGGAGTCGCGACGATGTTCCTTCTGATCGACAGAAACGTGACGTCCGGCGGTTCGGCGGCCGGCTGGGCGACGGTCGGCTGCATCGCGCTTTTCGTCGCGTCCTTTTCGGTCGGGCCCGGGGTGGTCGTATGGCTGGCGCTTTCCGAGCTGATGCCGGGGCGCATCCGAGCCAACGGCATGGCGATAGCGCTTTTCGTCAATCAGATGGTGGCTTTCGCGATCGCCGACGTGTTTCTGCCCTGGCAGAAGGCCTGCGGCTACGCGGTCGTGTTCTACAGCCTCGCCGGCTTCGCTTTTCTTTATTTTCTTGTTGCGGCTTTTCTTCTGCCGGAAACCAAAGGCAGATCGCTCGAAGAGATAGAACGTTATTTTGCAGGCAACGCAAAGAAGTAAAAGGGCATGGAAACCAGGACAAATCAATTCAAGGCCGAGATCAGCGAGATGCTCGATCTCGTGGTTAACTCTCTTTATTCAAAGAAGGAAATTTTTCTGCGCGAGCTCATATCGAACGCTTCCGACGCGATCGACCGCGCGAAGTTTCTCTCGCTCACCGATAAATCGCTCGCGCAGGACAATCCCGACTGGAAGATCGATATCGTCGTGGACAAGGCTCAGCGTACGCTCATGATAAGCGACAACGGCATCGGCATGGATGCCGCGGAACTCGAGGCCAATCTCGGCACTATCGCGAACTCCGGAACGAAGGCGTTCCGCAAGGCGCTAAAGGAGAAGGGCGGCGAGAATCTGCCCGAGCTTATAGGCCAGTTCGGCGTCGGATTCTACGCGGCGTTCATGGTCGCCGACAAGGTCCGCGTCGTTTCAAGGAAGCGCGGTGCGGACACGGCGTTCATGTGGGAGTCCGACATGAGCGCGGAATATACGATTTCCGATTCCGTCCGCGACGGTTACGGCACGAGCGTGATGCTTCATCTGCGCGACGAACATGCGGAATATCTCGACCGCTGGCGCGTCGCCGAGCTGGTCAAGAAGTATTCCGATTTTATCTCCGTTCCGATTTACTTCTCCCGGCTCGACATTCCCGCCGACGAGAAGGAGGAGGATAAAAAGCGCCGCGAAGAGGACGAGGCCAGGGCGCTCAACACGATGGTCGCCCTCTGGAAGCGCGCCAAAAAGGACGTCAAGGACGAAGAATACGCGGAGTTTTACAGGCATTTGACCCATGACTGGGACGAGCCGTTCGAGACGATTCCGTTTTCCGGCGAAGGTCAGGTCGAGTTCAAGGCACTGCTCTTCATTCCAAAGAAAGCGACGATGGAGCTCTATATGCCCAACCAGAAGCGCGGGCTTTCGCTCTACGTTAGAAACGTCTTCATCGGCGACGACATCGAGATGCTCCTTCCGGGCTATCTGCGTTTCGTCAAGGGCGTCGTCGATTCGAGCGATCTGCCGCTCAACGTCTCGCGCGAAATGCTTCAGGACGACGCGGTCATCGCGAAGATCAAGAGCGCGGTCACCTCGAAGATCCTTTCGGTTCTCGAGTCGATGAAGAAGGACGAGAAGAGATACAACGAGTTCTGGAATTCGTTCGGCACAGTTCTTAAAGAGGGCGTCCACGTCGATTATTCGAACGCCGAGAGGATCAAAAAGCTTCTCAAGTGGCCGTCGGCCCGCAACGACCCCGGGAAGGGCGTTTTCCTCGAGGACTATGTGAAGGACATGGGTTCGGAGCAGAAGGACATCTATTATCTCCTTTCCGAGCGCGAGGACGACGCCCGAAAGGCTCCGCAGCTCGAGGCCGCCCGCAAGCACGGGTGCGACGTTCTTCTCTTCTGCGATCCCGTCGACGAGTATCTTACGGAGTCGCTGCGCGAGTTCGACGGCAAAAAGTTCGTCGATGTGGGCCGCGGCGACGTGAGTTTCGGCACCGAGGCGGAACAGAAGGCCGAGAAGGACGCGAACGAAAAGGCGTCGAAGGAACTCAAGGGCTTTCTCGATTCCGTCAAGAGCGAGCTCGGCGAGAAGGTGTCGGACGTCAGAGTTTCGACGCGTCTTACCGATTCGCCGTGCTGTCTCGTCGCTAAGGAGAACGCTATTCCGCCCTCGATGGTGCGTATGATGCGGGCGATGAAGAACGATGTTCCCGAAGAGAAGAGGATTCTCGAACTGAACGCCTCCCATCCGCTCGTCAGGAAGGTCGCCGGCATGAAGGGCGAAGAGCTTTCCGACGCGGTGACGCTTCTTTACGACGCCGCGCTGATCGCCGAAGGCTCGCCCGTCGCCGACGGAGCGCGCTTTACGAAGCTTCTCGCCGGGCTGATGCTGAAGTAGGTTGATCCGTCCCGTAAGCCGGAAAAACGCCGGGATGTCCCAATCTTCCGCCATTGTCTTTCATCCGCTCTGTGCAACAGTAATTATCATAATCTCATTATTCCTTATTTCCCCGTGACTGTTCATATCGCGGCGGATGTTGCTGCAACCGTGCTCACCTTTTGATATGGGCGATTTGCGCGTCCTTGCGACCGCTCGACGTACACGAGTACGTCTTCGGGTCGCAGTCCA
>JAZQTB010000043.1:0-9803 GCA_045630425.1 Kiritimatiellia bacterium
GTACGTCGAGCGGTCGCAAGGACGCGCAAATCGCCCATATCAAAAGGTGAGCACGGTTGCAGCAACATCCGCCGCGATATGAACAGTCACGGGGAAATAAGGAATAATGAGATTATGATAATTACTGTTGCACAGAATGAATAAAAGCAAATGGGACAGGTGAGGCTTATGGGCCATTGACACAATAACATAAAATTAGATATACTATACCTTCCAGTTTTTCGTGGAGAAGTCTCTTACCACAAGGAAAACGGAATTAAAAAAGGAAAAAACAATGGAAGCATACGCAGTACTCGAATCCGGCGGCAAGCAGACGCTTGTCAAGGTCGGTGACAAGATCGAGATTGAAAAGCTCTCGGTCGAAGTTGGCCAGGAAGCGATCCTGGATACCGTTTGCGCCGTCAGCGACGGCACGACGCTCAAGGTCGGCGCCCCTTATGTCGAGGGAGCCAAGGTTACTCTCGTCATCGACGGGCTCAAGCGCGGCAAGAAGGTCTTGAACTTCAAGGCCAAGCGCCGTAAAGGCTATCGTCGTCTCGTCGGTCATCGCCAGTCGATCACCGTCGCCACCGTCAAGGCTATCGCGTAAGGGAGGTAATTCAATATGGCTAGCTCCGCATCTGCACGTAACGGCCGCGATTCCAATCCGAAGTATCTCGGCGTCAAGGCTTACGACGGCCAGGCTCTCAAGGCCGGCTCCATCATCGTCCGCCAGCGCGGCACGAAGATCCACCCCGGAAAGAACGTCGGTCAGGGTCGCGACTTCACCCTCTTCGCCCTCAAGGACGGCAAGGTGAAATTCGTCAAGGACGGCAAGGTCGTCACGATCGTTGAAGCCTGATTTCGGCGTTTGCCGACAGTGAAAAAGAGCCGCTCTTTCGGGCGGCTTTTTTTGTTGTCGACTGCTGTATTTGCTATCGGGATGAATATTTGATATCATACTTTTGAGCTGGAGCCGATGTAAGGGGTGAGCGCCGCAAAATGCGCATTCTGTCGGAACATCTGGGCTTTAAAATCTTCCTGATATGAAAAAAAATCCTATAATGATCCTTACGGCCGCAATGGCATCTGCGGTTTTCGCCGTCGATGTTCCGGATTACGCGACCTTAATCGCCCACCGCGGCGAATCGATCGATGCCCCTGAGAATACCATGCCCGCGTTCAGAACGGCAGTGGAGCGCGGATTCGGTTTCGAATGCGACATTTATCTTTCCAAAGACGGTAAAGTTTTTACGTTTCACGACAGGAGCCTCGCCCGCACGACCTGCGGCGCGAATACGAACCGCTGCGCCGATGTCGCCTGGACCGAGATCTCCGGACTTGATGTCGGGAATTGGGGCAGGTAAAACAGAATTCCGCATAGCACCGATGGTAAGGTCAGGCTTTCCCGTAGAAGACAAATTGAGCGAGATAAAGCGCGTTCTCGCGAAAAACGCCTCTCTCGTTCTAACGGCGCCTCCCGGCAGCGGAAAGACGACCTGTGTCCCGCCCGCGCTTCTTGACGAGCCGTGGTTAGAAGGCAAAAAGATCGTCATGCTCGAGCCGCGAAGGCTCGCGGCGCGCTCTTCGGCCTCATATATCGCCTCAAAGCTCGGCACGTCCGTCGGGGGGCTCGTCGGTTATCAGGTCAGGCTCGAGCGGAAAATCTCTTCGTCCACGCGTCTTGAGATTTTGACGGAAGGGCTATTGACCCAGCGCCTTGTTTCGGATCCCGAACTGTCCGACGTCGGCCTTGTCATTTTCGACGAATTCCATGAGCGTTCCCTCTCCTGCGATCTGAGTTTTGCCCTCGCTCTTGAAGTCCGCCGCGCGCTCAGGCCCGATCTGAGACTTATGGTGATGTCGGCGACGCTGGATGCCGATGAGGTCTGCGGTCATCTCGGCGACGCCGAAATCGTTCACGCCGAAGGGCGAATGTTTCCGGTCGAGACGCGCTACATAGGCGACATGTCCGTTCCCGGCGCGGTGTCGCGCGCGATAAAGGAGACCGACGGCGATATACTCGTCTTTCTTCCTGGAGAGGGAGAAATCCGCCGCGCCGCCGAGTCGCTCGCTCATCTCGGCGACATCGATGTTCTGCCGCTGTACGGAAGTCTTCCGAAGGAGGAGCAGGACAGGGTTTTCGAACCGTCCCGCCGCCGCAAGGTCATTCTCGCCACATCAATCGCCGAAACTTCTCTTACGATACCCGGCATAGTCTGCGTAATCGATTCGGGGCTTATGCGAGTTCCGAGGTTTTCGCCGGGTACGGGGATGACCGAACTCGTAACTCTTCCTCTCTCGCGCGACCGCGCCGAACAGCGAAGAGGCCGCGCGGGGCGCGTTCAGGCCGGAGTATGCTATCGTCTATGGGATGAGGGCGCCGAGGCGGCGCGTCCCGCCAGGATGACGCCGGAAATTTTAGACGCCGATCTGTGTCCGCTTGTCCTCACAAGCGTTTCATGGGGGGCGGTTTCGCGCGAGGATCTGCCATGGATGACGCCGCCCGCCGCGAGCGCGTGGGAGCAGGCGTCGGGGCTTCTGAAGCGTCTTGGCGCGTTAGACGCGGCCGGACGGCTGACCGAGAAGGGCGAGAAGATGTCGAGGATGCCGATGCATCCCCGTCTCGCGAACATGCTGCTCGGTTCTAATTCGGCGGATGTTGCGCTTTTAGCCGCGATAATCGAGGAGGGCGTCAAGACACGCGAAACCGACATCCGAAAGATTCTCGACGAGATTCGGGAACTGCCGGACAGGCCTTTCGCGAGACGGGCGATACAGCTTTCAAAAAGATTCGAGCGCTACGCTTGCGTTTCTTCGCGTGCGGCCAAGCCGATGAGCGAGGGCGCGTCTCTCGCGCTCGCCTATCCCGACAGGGTCGCCAAAAACCGGGGCAACGGAAGTTTCGTCATGGTTTCGGGACGCGGCGCGACCTTGGAGAGCTCCGATCCGCTGGCGAAGGCGGAGTTTCTCGTCTGCTGCGAACTTGACGACAGATCGGGAAACGCGAAAGTGTTTTTGGCCTCTCCCGTCGGTCGCGAGGAGATCGAGGAGATGTTCGCGGACTCCATTACCGAAAAGGAGGTCTGCGAGTGGGATCGCCGCGCAGATTGCGTCAAGGCCGCATCAAGACGGATGCTCGGCGCCGTGACGCTCAATGAAAAGCCGCTGAAGGCGGCGGGAAGCGAAGAGGCGGTGCGTGCCGTCGTCGACGCGATCAGATTCAAGGGTGTCGAGAATATGCCTTGCTGGACCAGGGAGTCCGTGCAGCTTAAAGAGCGCGTCAATTTCGTTTTCAGGCATGTTCACGAAAGCGATCCGACATGGCCCGAACTTACCGACGGGATCATCCTTAAGAATCTCGAAGGCTTTGTAGGCGACGTGTCTAAATGGAAGGATCTCGAGAAGATCGATCTTTTCGCCGTGATCGATTTCATCCTTCTCGATTCAGGTCACGACAGGCGCGAACTCGACCGGCTCGCGCCGCAGCGACTCGAAGTTCCGAGCGGCAGCCGCATGCTTGTCCGTTACGAAGGCGACGAGCCTACTGTGGAGGTGCGGCTTCAGGAGTGCTTCGGTCTTTTTGAGACGCCTAAGGTTCTTGACGGCAGAGTGCCGGTTGTCATGACGCTTTTATCGCCCGCGCAGCGTCCGATACAGATAACGAAGGATCTCGCGTTTTTCTGGAAGGAGGGTTATCCGCTCGTGCGCAAGGATATGCGCGGGCGCTATCCCAAGCACTATTGGCCGGACGATCCGTTCACGGCCGTCGCCACCCGCCGCGTCCGCCCGCCCGGATAAAATCGGTATGTTGAAGATAGCAGTCATAGTAGAGAATTCCAGCTGGTATGGGCGGCGGATACTTGACGGCGTTGCCGCGTATGCCAGAAGAGAGCAGCAATGGAGTCTCGTGTGGTGCAATCCGCGAGGTCAATCCTTTGAGCGGATAATAGGCGGCTGTCAGGGTGTGATAGCCCGTATAATCTCGGAAGAACTCGCAGGTAAACTGCGTCAGACGGATCTGCCGACTGTTGATGTATTCTGCGCGCACGATCATGACGACCGTTTTTACGGTGTTGATTCCGACCACAACATGATAGGCCGCACGGCGGCCGAGTATTTTATGTCTAAGCGCTACTCAACAATGGCCTTTGCGGGGTTCAAAGGCGTCCCGTTTTCGGAAATGCGCTTGAGAGGCTTTTCAGACATAATGCAGGGCGCAGGTCTTGTTCCGCTCGTGCATGAAGCGGAAATGAAGAACAACAACCAGACGTTTTTCAACGATGAAGTCGTGGACGTGGTTGATTCCCGTAAACTTGCGGCCTGGCTTCGGCGTCTGCCAAGGCATACCGCCATATTCGCGGCGAACGATCTGATGGCCGCGCAGATTTCGCGTCTGGCCGGTGAAAGCGCAATACGGATTCCGTCCGACATACTTCTTCTTGGCGTTGACAACGACAGCCAGCTTTGCGCATTCGCCGACACACCTATATCCAGTATCGATCCATGCGCGTATGAAGTAGGATACTCCGCCGCCAGAATGCTTGCGGCTGTAATGCACAGGAAGCCTGCAGATAAGTCGCATCGCATATATCGCGTTCGTCCAGGTGAACTGGTTGAGCGCGCCTCAACGCTGTGGCATGATATTTCCCCGGAGTGGCTTGCGGATGCGCTTGGCTTCATCGACGCCTCTCTCGACCGTTCTCTTACGACGGCTGATATCGTCGCGCATGTCGGTCTTTCTCATGTCGCTATCGGCAAGATGTTCCGCAAAAAACTTGGGATGAGTCTGCAGAAATACATCTGCAAACTCAAAATGGAAACAGCCAGAAAACTTCTGGATGCGGATCCCTCGCTTCGGGTAAAGGAAGTGTCGGTGCGCCTCGGATTTTCCTCTTTGGCCTATTTCTGCTACGTCTACCGGCAGTTTTGGGGACAGGCCCCTCGTGATTGAACCTCAACCGTAGGTTTCGGTTTTTGATGTATCAAGTTATTAAATTTGATACTTTTTCTTTGTCTTAACCGAGTGGGAATATAGTAAAATATACGCGTATTTTGAAGTTTGTTTTATGTATTCTCTCGGTATAGATTCCTCGACGCAGGGAACCAAGGCGGTCGTGTATGATGCGGATGACGGCAAGGTTGTCGTATCCGCCAGTGTGAACTACGGCCGCGATCTGCCGGAATTTTGTTCGCCTGACGGATTTTTGCAGAACGACGACCCGCGCATCCGCAGAGCTAACCCTGAAATGTGGGTTCGTGGACTGGAACTCGTATTGGAACGGCTCAGAGATACTGGTGCGCCGATGGGCGACATTGCCGCCGTTGGCGGCGATGCGCAGCAGCATGCGACCGTTTATCTCGGAGCGGACGGCACCTTTTCCAGAAAAGCGTCTCCAATATGGATGGATTCATCTACGACGGATGAGGTTGCCGCGCTTGACGCACATTTCGGCGCGTCGCTTCAGGACCGTACGGGTTCCCCGGCGATCGAACGATTCGCCGCCGCGCAGGTCATGAAATTTGCGCGGGAAGAGCCGGAAGCCTACGCGCGTACGGTGCGCATTCATCTCTTGAGTTCGTTTCTGACGTCCGTGCTGACCGGGGGCGATGCGCCGGTCGATATCGGCGACGGCGCGGGGATGAATCTTTTGAGTCTCAAGACGCTGGAATGGGACGGTGAAATCTGCGCGTATGCCGCGAAGGGGCTTCTGGAAAAACTGCCGCGCATCCATCGTCCGGGCGGGGCGGCACTCGCCCTTGCGCCGCGTTTCGCGCAGTACGGTCTGCGGCCCGGCATCCCCGTCGTTCCGTTCACGGGCGACAATCCAGCCTCCCTTGTCGGCTGTGGCGCGGAAAAGCCCGGCTGCGCCGTGATTTCGCTTGGTACGAGCGACACGTTCTTCGCGGCAATGCCCGCGTTCAGAACGGATCCCGACGGGTTCGGCCATGTGTTCGGCAACCCTTGCGGCGGTTTTATGTCGCTCGCGTGCTTCAAGAACGGATCGCTCGCCCGTGACCGCGTCCGTGAAGAATGCGGCGTCGACTGGCGGTTTTTCGACGAGACGGCTTTCGAGCTCACGCCGCCCGGTAACGGCGGCAGAAGGGCGTTCCCGTATTTCGAGACCGAGATAACCCCGAAGCATGACGCTACCGGCATCGAATCGAACTTCGACTGGGATGCGGCATCGCCGGAGGTGAAGATCCGCGCCGTTGTCGAGGGGCAGATCGCGAATATGCGCGAGCGGACGCGTTGGATCGGAGATTTTAAAACGATATTCGTCACTGGCGGGGCTTCGCGTTCGAAAGGAATACTCTCTGTTATCGGCGATATTTTCGGCGCTGAAGTGAGGACTCTTGACGCGACTGATTCCGCTGCAATCGGCGGTGCGCGTCTCGCGGCCATGGCGGTCGCGCGGAAAAATGAAGGAGAAACGAAATGACGCTTGTCGACTGGCTGATGATCGCGGGGTATTTCGGCGTGCTGGCGACGGTTGTGGTCGTCACGCGCCGCCGTCAGGAGACGAGATCAACGGGCTCATGACATACGACCGCAAGGTTCTCAAATACAATCCTGCCGTCCTCAAGGCGGCGCACGAGGCTATCATCCGCCGCGCCTCGGAATCAGCTAAAGAAAATAGAGAAGAAATCACCCCATAATGACACGCAGAGACTTTTTCAAAGAGGCGTTCGCGGCTCTCGGCTTCTCCGCGCTTCCCGGCGGGTTCTTGTTCGCCGCGCCTGAAGGCTGGAAGCCGGAAAAAAAGCCGAATCTGGTATTTGGCGTTTTGTCTGATACGCATCTGCGTACGCGGCACGGGCCGACAGGCAAGCCCGGCCTCAACTGGCCGCACAAGTATTTCAGAAACGCGCTCGAATACTTCAAGCTTCGCGGCGTCGATGCCGTTATCAATTGCGGAGACATGGCGCATCGCGGACAGGTCGAGGAACTGCAGTACCATGCCAACGTGTGGAATAGGGTGTTTGGACGCAATGGTGGCCCCGTGAAACTCTTTGTCTGCGGCAACCACGATACGGACGGCGCCGAATACGGCAATTTTGTGGCGAGCAAATATCCCGATCCGAAAGAGCGCGCCAAACACGTTCTTGCGACCGATATGGCGGCGAACTGGGAGCGGATATGGGGCGAGAAATACGAACCCGTATGGCACAAGGAAGTCAAGGGCTACCATTTCTTCGGCCGCCATCAGAGAGTCGACGACGGTGAACTCGTGCGACTTGTCAACGAAACCGGAAAGACCGTCCGGCTCGACGATCCGTTGCGCCCGTTCTTTTTCATGACGCATTCGCGTCCTCGTGCGCCGCTCCGCAAGCGTGTGTCGGCGAACCGCAACGCCGTGGCGTTCTTCGGGCACAACCACTGGAGCATAGCCAACTGGAACATGGCGTATCTCTACTACAACCGTCTGCCGTGTTTCGAGTGTGCATCGTGCGAGCCGCGCGGATGCTCCGCGCTCGTTGGCGACGCCTGGATAACGAAAGCGAAACTGGAAGGGCGGGAGAAGGCGAACACTGGCAAGGGGCGTCAGGGATACGTCGTCTGCATGTACGACGACATGATGGTCCTTGAGCGCCACGAATTCTCCGACGGCGAGTCCAGTCTCGGCGCGGACTGGGTGATGCCGCTCGGTAAGCGCAATCCGCATCCGCTCTCGAAGGACGAGTTGAAGAAGGTCATCGGCGAGCCGCAGTTCAGGGATGGGGCAAAACTGGAGGTTGAAAATGTTGCCAATGTGGAAATATTGCCAAATGCCAATATCCAATCCCAATTGGAAACTGGCAACATTGGAATTGGCAATACTGGCAACATTGTTATCAAGATCCCTCTTGCAGACGGCAATCCCGATTCGCGGGTGTACGCTTATGAGGTCGTCGTAGTGGGCGACAAAGGAACGCCCAAGCTTCACAAGGCGATTTACGCGGCGGGATGCAACATGGGTATCGGCCACGAGCCGAACGGCGGCGTGACTACGCTTGAAATTGCAAAAGACGAATTGCCGCCCGGCAAGACGCTTACCATCGCCGCCCGTCCGCTTTCCTCGCTCGGTACATCCGGCAAGGCGATCTCGGCTGAATTCAAACCATGCGAAACGTAAAGGTTGAATCCATGAAACGAAACACCTTAAAGACAGTTGCCGCGTGTGCGGCGGTGGCGGGACTTGCGGTGGGGTGTTGTTCGGTTGTGAGGCCAGGCTACGATACTCTCATCGCTCATCGCGGCGAGTCGTTAGATGCGCCAGAGAATACGCTTGTAGCTTACAAGATGGCGGTGGAGCGCGGCTTCGGCTTCGAGTGCGATATCTACCTTTCGAAGGACGGGCGCGTATTCACGTTCCATGACAGGAACCTCAAGCGCGTCACGGACGGAGCGAACACGAACAGGTGCGGCGACGTGACATGGGACGAAATCTCGCGGCTCGATGTAGGCGGATGGGGCAAGTGGAAGGGGTCGAAGTTCGAAGGAACGCGCCCCGCGCTTTTAGAAGAGATTCTTGAATCTTCTCAGGGTATCACCCCGAGAATTCTATTTTTAACGTAATTATCATACTTGACGCATATCCTTAAAATTGCTAACATACCACCAAAAACTTTTATAAGAGAAAGGTTTTTATGGGCATAACAGCAAAAATCACAAGACCCTATTACCTTGAATGGCTTGCTTCGTGGAAAGACAAGGACATCATAAAGGTTGTCTCTGGCATCCGCCGTGCTGGAAAAACAACCCTTCTTGAACTTTTCCGTGAACGATTGGCTAATGACGGTATTCCCCAAAAGAACATTATCTCGATCAATTTCGAAGATCCTGAAATTGATGCTTTTCCTGACTATCGAACTGCATGGAAATACATACGAAGCAAATTTCCCGCAAACGGCAAAGCATACGTTTTTCTCGATGAAGTCCAACTCGTCCCCGATTTTGAAAAAGTCGTGGATGGTCTTTTCGCCAAAAAGGATTGCGATGTTTACATCACTGGCTCCAACGCTAAATTTCTTTCCGGTGAACTCGCCACTTTTCTTACAGGACGATATGTAGAAATAAAAGTCAGCCCACTTTCTTTCGCCGAATACAAGAGCGTTTTTCCAGAGCAACCCACCGAAAAGACGTTTAACGATTATCTGCGCTTCGGCGGATTTCCGTTCGCAACGCTTCTCCCATGCGGATCGCGCTCTATGGGAGACTATCTTTCTGGAATATTGGACACGATTCTTTACAAGGACATCGTTGCCAGAAAAGGCATTCGAGATGCGGCGATGCTCAAGCGTCTGGCGCGTTTTATCCATGACAATATCGGAAGTCCTCTTTCGGTCAATAAAATTGTCGGCACTTTCAAATCTGACGGCATATCTGTACCCCACGCGACACTCGACACTTTCCTTGATGCACTTTGCGAGACATTTCTCGTCTTCAAAGCCAATCGATATGACATAAAAGGTCGTGGATATCTCAAGACCAACGCCAAATATTACATTGCAGACCCAGGCTTTAGATGGGTAATGCTTGGCGATAGGCGCAACGACTTTGGGCATCTTCTGGAAAATATCGTCTATCTTGAACTGTGCCGTCGTTATCGAGACGTTTATGTCGGAATAATGGGGCAACAAGAAGTTGATTTTGTTGCTCTTAACAACGGAGAACCCAGCTACTTTCAAGTTGCTCTTTCTGTCCGCGATGAAATGACGCTCAAGCGCGAACTCGCGCCGCTCGAAGCCATTCGCGACCACTACTCCAAGACGCTTCTTACACTCGACCCAGATCCACCTTTCGACTACAACGGCATCAGGCAAATGAATGTAATCGACTT
>JAZQTB010000044.1:0-3434 GCA_045630425.1 Kiritimatiellia bacterium
CACGATGACGAGCGAACGTCAGGCCCGCTCCACATTCTTCGGGATGATGGTGCTCGAGGGAATCATCGCGATGATCTGGGCGGCCGCTGCGCTCGCGATTTACAACATCGATTCCGCTAATCTCTCGCTTAACGGACCGACTGTCCTCGGCAATATTTCCAAGCACTTCCTTGGAGCCTGGATGGGCGGAGTGACGATTTTCGCGATAGTCGTGCTCGCTGTCACGAGCGGAGATACCGCGCTCAGAAGCGCGAGGCTCAGCATCGCCGAAATGTTTACGATAAACCAGGTTGATTTCTCCCGTCGCGTTTTAACATGCGTTCCGTTGATTGCGATTGTCTCCGCGTTGCTCTGGTGGTCCAATCAGAATGCGAAATCGTTCAACAATCTCTGGAATTATTTCGCTTGGGGGAATCAAATGCTTTCGGCAACAACGCTTATGGCGGCGACAGTATGGCTTTTACGCCAAGGAAAGAAATGCGCCTCGTTGGTGACTCTTATTCCTGGTATGTTTATGACGATGGTGATCGCTTCGTTTATTCTTTGGACTCCGGGGACCGGCGGCCAGCCGTGGGGGCTCGTTCCGGGCGGATTGAGACTTGACTGCGCCGTTGCGGTTTCCGCTGCAGTCGCCGCCGTTTTCGCGGCATTCGTTTTCATTCGCGGGAGGGCTAAGTAATGGATTACGAGCTTGACCATATCGAAACGATCGCGCGCGGCGTCGCCGTAAGGGACGGGAAGATTCTTCTCTGCAAGGCGAAGGGCGGTTCATCAACCTATCTGCCCGGCGGTCACATTGAACTCGGCGAGACGGGGCGCGAAGCGCTCGTTCGCGAGATAAAGGAAGAAACTGGACTGAATTCGACCACGGGGCGTTTTCTCGGAGTCGTTGAGAACTCCTTCGTTCAGAAGGGTAAAAAGCATTCCGAAATAAATCTCGTCTACGAACTTGAAGTTGAGTCTCCCGACGGAACGGTAAACGCTGCCGAAGATTGGATAGAATTCGAGTGGCGCGAGCTTGGAGATCTCGACGCCGCGAATCTTCTGCCCGAGGCGTGTCGTGTTTTGAAGGACAATCCTAAAGCGGAGTTTAAAGCGTAATGCTCCATATAATCGCGACCCCCATCGGCAATCTCGCCGACTTGACCCCCCGCGCACTTGAGGCGTTCAGGACTGCGGAACTCATAGCGTGTGAAGACACGCGCCGCACATGGCAGCTTTTGACTCATTTCGGCATTCCGCGCCCTGAGATGATTTCGTACCGTCAGGGTAACGAAGAGCGCATTACAGAGCGCATAATCGCCGCGGTCGAGGCGGGCAGGGAGGTCGCTCTATGCTCCGACGGCGGCTATCCCGGGATTTCCGATCCGGGTTACAGGCTTGTCCGCGCATGCGCCCAGAAGTCAGTCCCATACGAAGTGATACCCGGCGCGAGCGCGGTCAACGTCGCTTTGCTGATGAGCGGGCTTTCGACCTCGTCGTTCACTTTTCGAGGATTTCCGCCGCGCGGCCCCGGGGCGATCAGAAACTGGTTCGCGGAGGACAAGGATAAGGAGCATACGCTTATCTGTTTCGAGTCGCCGTTTCGCGTCGGCCCAACTCTCGAGTCGGCTTTCGAGGTGTTGGGCGACAGGGAGGCGGCGGTCTGCATCGAGCTTACGAAACTTCACGAACGCGTCTTCCGCGGTTATCTCGGCGATCTGGCAAAGGAATTTTCCAGCGCCAAAATAAAGGGCGAGGTCGCGATCGTGATAGCGGGCGCGAATCCCAAGTTTATGAGGTAAAAGTAAGGAGAAAATATGTCAAATTCGTTCAAGATAGGTTTTTTCGGCGCGGGTAAGATGGCGGAGGGGATCCTTTCGGCGGTCGAAGACAAGACTTCGGTGATAATGGCCGAAAAAGTCGCCGAACGCGCCGCCGAGCTTAAAAAGAAATATCCGGTCGCCGTTACCGACGATTTAAAGGAGGTCGCCGAAAAGGCGAAGATTATTTTTCTGAGCGTCAAGCCTCAGGATGTCGCGGCCGTCGCGGCGGAGGTCAAGCCGATTTTGAAGCCGACGCAGGTTCTCGTTTCCATCGTCGCCGGGAAGAAACTCTCCGGATTGCGCCGCGCGTTCGGCGCCAAAGTCCGTATGCTCAGAGTGATGCCCAACCTCGCTCTCAGGGCGAACGCCGGGATGTGCGCGATCTGCGCGGCGTCCAACGCGAAAAAGTCCGATGTCGCCGCGGTCGAGAGGATTCTCGGCGGCGCGGGAGCGACAGCGGTTTTGAACGAGAGGGATTTTGACGCGGTTACCGCGCTTTCTGGATCCGGCCCCGCGTACTTCGCCTATATGGAAGAGGCGATGGCGGAGGCGGGCGTAAAACTCGGTATTAAGCCTGATGTCGCCCGGCTTCTCGCGGAGCAGACTATGTACGGAACGGCGAAGTTTCTGCGCGAAAGCGGGATGCCCCTCAAGCCGTTCATCGACGGCGTGTGCACAAAAGGCGGGACTACCGCCGCAGGCATGGAGAAGCTCGCCGCGTCCGATTTCAAGGATGTCGTCGCCGCGACGCTCGCTGCCGCCGCTCAGCGCTCCAAGGAACTGGCGAAGTGAGAATCGCGATATTCGGCGGCAGTTTCGACCCCGTTCACAACGGTCATGTCGGCATAGTCAAAAAGGCTCTCGCCGAACTTTCTCCTGACAGGCTGTTCGTCGTTCCGGCCGCCGTCAGCCCATTTAAGACCTCATCGTCGCCGAAGTTGGGCGATGACGTTCGGCTTGAATGCCTGAAGGCCGCATTTGGCGGTGCGGACAAGGTCACGGTCGACGACCGCGAACTTAAAAAGGGCGGCGTTTCATTCGCCGTCGATACGGTCGGGGAATTCGCGTCCGAATATCCCGGCGCGGAGATTTTTTTCATAATCGGCGAAGATTCCGTGGAGGGGCTGCCGCGATGGAAGGATTACGACAAGCTCAGGAAGCTTTGTGTTTTTAAGGCCTATCCGCGTACCGTCGAGTCGTCGACAGAGGTGCGGCGGCGGCTTTTTTCCAAAAATCCGATAGATGATTTGGTCCCTGATTCCGTCGCCGGCATACTGGCGGGCTGTCGCTGAAAACCTGCGGAGAAAAATCTGCCGTTTTTTTCCGCGGCTGCGGGGGGCGCGATGCTTTATGTTATCAGTGACGAGATAATCCCGGAGACTCATGCTCACGGGTAGGAGAAGGGCTCCACATTCGCCTTGATCGCGGGTTTTCTTGTTGTGACGGCGCTTCAAAGCGTTTTAGGATAGGTTTTTGAGCGTCTAATGGGGGTGCAACGAGATTTTTATGCAGAACCAATGACATTTTGACTTTGTGACAGAGTAGTTTACGCTGCGCAGTCGACCTGCTTCAGATCCTTTATGAGGTATGCGAAGAATTGCTCCAGGCGGTTCGACTTATAAAGCGTGC
>JAZQTB010000045.1:0-4077 GCA_045630425.1 Kiritimatiellia bacterium
GCGATGCGAGTTCTGCGATGATTTTAGCCCTGGTTCGGGGCGATTTGCTGGTAGAAGTTTTCATATGTGATAGTATACTATAACATATTGTGAAAATCAAGCACTTTTTTAAAATTTCTACATAAAAATCTCGGTGCACCCAATACCCCAGTTCGGTGTTTTTGATTCTTGCGTTCGTAGCCTGAAAAGTGGTATAATACGCGCAGAACTTATGAGCGGGGTTTTTCTTGATAATGTGAAACTTGCGTTATCTGCGTCTGTCGGCGCAGACATAGTTTCTTGTACCCCCCCCCCCCCCAATCCTTTATTGAAATTTGCAGCGTCGCCTTTAGCGCCGTCTTGCGCCAAAAGATTTTCAGACCTTTTCATTGCGGAGATTATCTCTGCAGTGATTTTTATTAAATAAGGAGAAAAAACCATGAAACGTATCGTGCTTTTGTTGCAGTTTTGCCTTATGGTGTCGTCGCAGACGCTCTTCGCTGAAGAAGCGTTCTGGACGTATACTGAAACAAATAACGTCCCAAATGGAATAAGTAAAGGTTCTATCACTGACGGCGTGTGGACGTTTTATGTCGAACGCGCGAAAGGGTCGGAGAAAGAATTGACAGTCAATGCGTCAAAAGGCGTATCGATCAACACGGAGGCACTTGCCAAAATAGATTTTACGAAGATAAACGACGGGTTTAAGGTTGTCGCGTTTTACGGATGGAGAAATGCCTCAAGCCCATTGTGTAAGTATGTGACAGAGTTTATCGCCCCTCATTGCACGACTTTTGGCGGAGAAGATACTTTTAGCGGCAACACCAATTTGACGAGAGTCGAATTTTGCAAAGATGAGCCGCTTAACATTAGTAGCGTCAATAGATGTTTTCTAAGTTGCGTTAATCTTGTTGATTTTAGACCCAGGCAAATCAATGGATCTGTGGGATCGATGTTTAATAACTGTTCTAATCTTGAAGGTGGGTTTGAGATTGAAGGTAACGGCGCAAGCGGCGTATTTACTGGGTGTGCAAAACTTGGGGAAATTAAACTTAAAAACATAGATACCTTTTCACAGGATGCTTTTTCGGGGTGCACGAGTCTTTCGAATATTGTTTGTGTTACACCGATTGCGTATATCGGAAATTATGCGTTTAAAAACTGTACGAAAATTACAACGGAGTTCGTGCAGAGCCTATTGGGGAAAAATCTCGTGAGATGGGGCAATTCTGAAAAAAACAGAGAAGGCTGTTTCGTGGGTTGCACAGGCCTGACCGGCACAATTGTAATTGATCTTCCCAACCTGGTTACAAATGTCGTGCCAAAATCATGTTTTTCCGGTTGTTCGTCGCTTGAGCGGGTGGTAATCAAGTCTAAAAACCTCTGTGATATCGACGATAAAGCTTTTTATGCAATTAGCAAAGGAGCAGAAGTCGTTATGCCGAAGAATGTGATTAAAGGTAGATTCGGACAGCAGGCGGTTTGGAATAATAATAATAAGGCCTATAATGTTCCATATCCCAAGATTTGCCTTATAGGCGATGTCGAAGCATATCTTGATAAAATTAACGAAACTCACCATATAATCAGAAAAGCAGATTTTGAAAACAGTGCTTGGGTCCATCACGATTTAGCCTCGGGGGCTGGCGGCAGCAAGCCAAAATATGATGATGTGATTGACACTATGAGTAAGGATGAAGCGATGTGTACGATTACTAAGGTTGACGGAAAAAATAAAGTCAAGCTCTTGGATAAACGTATCGTAGGCTTCATATACTTTCAGTCAGGTTCAGAAAAAGTAAACGGGTGCTGGATTTTAGCCGAGCCTAAATTGGGCTTTACGGTGACAGTTCGGTAACGAGCAGATTCTCCACATAAATTTGTGTCGTATTCCGGCGAAGCGCAGAGTTGTATTTTCCCGTAAGGTTTAGTATACTTTGCCATAAGTTGAAAATCCTCTTTCTATTCATCGACGGCGTGGGAATACGCGAGGCCGCGGCGGACAATCCGGTCAATTCGGAAGTCTGCCCGACCTTGTGCCGTCTTATATCCAAGCATTCGAAGAATATCGACGCGTGTCTCGGCGTCGAGGGGCTGCCGCAGTCGGCGACGGGGCAGGCGACGATGTTCACGGGCGTTAACTGTTCAAAGGCGATGGGCAAGCACTGCGAGGGATTCCCGGGACCTTCGCTCAGAAAAATAATCGAAGAGAACAATCTTTTTCTGCAGCTTAAGAGGCGCGGCAAAAAGGTAAAGTTCGCCGACGCGTATCTCGTCGATTCCGCGGAGGAGCTCGAGGCGCGCCGCTACAAGTCGGTGACGACCGTGATGGCGCTTACCACGCCCGAGGTTATAACGACGGTAGACGATCTTATGGAAGACGCCGCGCTTATGCAGGATCTTACGCGCGAGACGATCCAGGACCGTTATCCCGACATCCGCGTGATACCTCCGCAGCGCGCGGCGGAGCACCTTTTCTCGATCGCGCGCGAGAACGATTTCACGCTCTACGAATATTTTCAGACGGACGTCTCCGGACATTCGCTCGACTACGCGCGCGCCTGTTCCGTTTTGAGGACCTACGACCGCTTCCTCTCGTCGCTCGTGCGTTTTACCGAGGCGGCGGGGATAACCCTCGTTATGACGAGCGACCACGGCAACATCGAAAATATGACGGAGCGTACGCATACGCGCAATCCGGTTCCGCTGATCGTTTTCGGACCGCGCGAGGATTTTATCCGTCAGCGCGTCGAATCGCTGGCCGATATAACCCCCGCGGTTCTTGCGGCTTTTGACTTTATTTGATAAAATTACGATAGGATAAAAATTTTAAATCCAAATTCCATAAAATCAGGAGAAAAAGAGATGGCCAAGAAATGCTGCAAGGGTAAGGGTGCATGCACATGCGACACCGAGTTCGTGGCGCCTATGAGCGTATTGTGGGAGCTTTACGGCGGTATCGGCGAGAAGGCCGACATCGTCGCCGTCGCGTGGGAGCGCGAGGACGGTAAGGTTTACCGCTACGATCTTCCGATCCCGTCGAATCTGAGCGCCGCCGCCGCCAAGGAGGTCTCCTATGTCGTCGAGCGTATTGCTAAGTTTATCGTCTGGTCCGCCGGCGGCTGGAAGCTTTATCTCGCCGGTCCCGACGCTGTCGTAAAACCGGTTGCAAAGGCCTACACGAAGAAGGGCGCTCGCGCGTTCGATTACGATTTCTTCACTTCCATCTACGGTCGTCCCGTCGAGGCGGTTATTCTCCCTCTCAACAAGATGCCCGAGATGAACGAGACTCCCGCTCTCGTCAAGACGGTCGCCGACGGCTGCCGCATCGGTTTCGACCTCGGCGCGTCCGATTTCAAGATTTCTGCTCTTAATAAGGGTAAGGTCGTATTTTCCGAGGAGTTCCCGTGGGATCCCCGCAACAATGCGGATCCCGAATATCACTATCAGAAGCTTACAGAAGGTCTTAAGGCCGCCGCCGCCGCTCTTCCGCGCGTCGACGCCATCGGCGGATCGACGGCCGGTACGCTCGTCGGCCAGAAGATGGGTATCGCCTCCTTGTTCCGCGCCGTTAAGGAGAAGAATCCTTCGAAGTTCGAAACCGCCCAGAATATGTTCTTCCGCATCGAGAAGGATTGGGGCGTTCCGTTCGCGATCTACAACGACGGCGACGTTACCGCTCTCGCCGGTATGATCACCATGAACAAGAAGGGTATTCTCGGCGTTGCGATGGGCTCTTCTGAGGCTGTCGGCTATGTCGATCCCAAGGGTCGTATGACGGGCCGCATTTCCGAGCTCGCGTTCGCTCCCGTCGATTTCAATCCCAACGCTCCCAAGTGCGAGTGGTCGGGCGATGCGGGCGTCGGCGCGATGGCGTTCTCGCAGCAGGCCGTCAACTGGCTCGCCGAGAAGTACGGCTTTAAGTTCCCGAAGACGATGGGGCTTCCCGAGCGTCTCAAGGTTGTTCAGGCCGCTATGGAGAAGGGCGACGCCAAGGCGCTCAAGGTCTACATCCAGATCGGCCGCTTCCTCGCCCACGCGATTCCGTGGTATAACGAGTTCTACGATTACGAGAATATGATGATCCTCGGCCGCGTA
>JAZQTB010000046.1:0-9191 GCA_045630425.1 Kiritimatiellia bacterium
GCCTTCGGATTCCATTTCGACGATCGAGGGAATCGAGCCCCAGATGTTCGTCTTCGCGAGAGAGGCGAGCTCGTCGCACGTCTCAGCCATGGGCGAGGACGGGGTGATCGGATAGATCGCGGCCACTTCGGAGCACGCGAAAGCGATTTGGGCGGCGGCGGTATTGCCGTCAACCATGATCTTTTTAGCCATTTTCCTTTTCCTTCACTTTATTTAGTGTTGTTAAATTAAAATCGATGTCCTTGTATTATACCAAAGTTCATTTCCTCTTGCATAGAGGTAATCGCCTATCGGACAGCATCTGTCCGCCGTCAACGGGGATGATGCTGCCGGTCGTGGCCGGAGCGTCGAGGAGAAAGGCGACGGCCGAGGCGACATCTTCCGGTTTAGGACGTCCGAACGGAGTTCGTCCCGCGGGCTCGTGCACGTCGACAGGCGCGAGCACCGGCCCGGGAGCCACGGCGTTCACTCTAAGAACGCCCGCGTAAATCCGCGCGCTTTCCAAAGTATAATCCCGCAACGCCGCCTTGGACTTCTCGTACGGGGTTGCCGCTTTCGAGTTCAATATGCGCGTGTCGAGAATATTGACGACCGCCCCGGTCCCGTCGCGCTCCGCCATCAATTCGGTAAGTCTCTTGGGCGCGGAAAAATTAAGAGCCGCGACATCGGTGTCGTCAAGCGCGAAAAGCGCCGCGTTGTTGACGAGCGCGTCGGGAACTCTGCCGCCTAAAAGCCTCTTCGCCCGCGAGAACAGCTTTTCGGCTCCGCCGGGCGACGACAGATCGGCCGTGATCTCGGCGCGGGGATCGGCGCGGTGCGACGAGCGGATCACGCGCCAGCCGAGCGAAACGAGATGATCCGCGATAACCGCGCCAAGCCGCGCGACCCCGCCCGTAACTATCACCGCACGTTCCATCACGTTCCCCGCCGCTCTTCGACCGCGCGCGTCAAAACCGAAACCCACGCCCCGAGACGCTCTTTCGTGTCAGCCTCGGCTATCAGCCTTAAATACGGCTCGGTGTTGGATTTCCGGATATTGATCCACCCTTCGGCGTATTCGACTCTTACTCCGTCGATCCCGGTGCGCGAAAGTTCCGGCGGCAGTTCGCGCGAAGCGGCGTCCAGCACGCGGGCGATCGCGGCGTCCTTATCGTCGACCCTGAAATTCAGTTCGCCCGAATTGGCGTAGCGCGAATTGACCTTCGCGACCATTTCGCTCGCGCGCCTGCCTTCTGACGAGGCCTTTGCGACGCACTGCAGAATGCGCAGCGCCGCGAGAACTCCTGAATCGCATCCGAAAAACTCCCTGAAGTAATAGTGCCCCGCAAGTTCTCCGCCGCAGACGGCGCCCGTTTCCCTCAATATCGGTTTCGCGAACGCGTGACCGACGGGAACCATCAGCCCTTCACATCCCATTTCCGCAAGATTCTCTATGGACCCTCTGCTCGTTCTCACGTCATATATGATCTTCTCGCCCGCGGGCGCGATGCCGAGCGCGTCAAACGTCGCGCGCGCCACGAAAGGCGTAAGATAATCGGGCTGGATAAATTCGCCGCGCTCATCGACGAACATCGCCCTGTCCGCATCACCGTCGAAGATTATTCCGAAGTCGAGCGATTTTTCGCGGACAAGATCCGCGAGCTGTTCGCGCGCGTCGGCCTTGAGCGGATTCGGCGAATGATTCGGAAAGCGCCCGTCGAGAACGTCGTTTATCACAACCGCACCCGGAAAGAGATCTTTCACGAGAAGAGACGACATTCCGTTCGAGCAGTCGACGGCGTATTTAAGCGACGACGGCATTTCTCCGCCGCGCGAACGCATCCACCCGATATAGCACTTCAGATACCGCGAATTGTCCGCCGGATCGGCCGGCGAAGGCTTGTACGCTTTACGGTCCGCTCCGGACAGACGCTCCGTAACGAGAGCTTCGACCCTATCCAGGCCGTCGGCGTAACCTACGGGAAGAGCGCCCCTCTTCGAAACCTTAAGACCGTTGTCGGAGGGCGGATTATGCGAGGCCGTAACCATGACGGAGCCGTCGAAATCATCCTCTGCCGTGAAGAAATAAACCATCGGCGTCGTGCAAAGCCCGATATCCGTCACTTCCGCGCCCGCCTCGCGCAAGCCTTCCGTAAGCGCATCGTGGACGTCCGCGCTCGTCACGCGGCAGTCGCGCCCGACGAGCCAGCGTTTACCGCCGACGACCTCGACAAGCGCTTTGCCTACCTCGTAAACCGTCGCGAGATCGAAATCGACCCCGTAAGTCCCGCGCATATCGTACGCTTTGAAAAACCCCACAGGGAGCCTCCTTTCGGTTTAAATCTCAATTTGCGGCCGCTTCGACGATCCAATGCGGCATAGGCGGCGGAACAACGCGCGTTTCGCCGGGTTCAAACCCCGCCTCGACCATCCACGACTTCAGCTCCGCGTCCGAAAACACCCAGCCGTTTTTGGTGGTAAGAGCCATATTGACCGCAAACAACGCGGAAAACTTGGGGCTCGCGTGCGTTTCATCGGTCATCAGATCCAAAACAAAAAGCCTGCCGCCCTTTTTGAGCGCACGGCGCGCGCGCTTCAGGATGTCGACGATATCATCGGGCGACTCCTGGTGCAGCGCGCCGAAAATCGTCACATAATCATAAAAATTAGGCTCGTACTCGTCGCTGTGATAATCGCCCGCGCGGCACTCGACGCGCGACGTGAGAGCGGCCTTCGCGACGTATCCCGCCGCCTCGGCGCTGATAGCCGGAAGATCGACGGTAACGCAATCAAGATTTTCGTTCGCCTCTGCAAGCAGTATCGCGTACGCGCCCGGGCCGCCCGCAAGATCGAGAAGCCGCCCGCTCATCCCGGGAAGCATCGGCACGACGCTCCTGCCGATCCCCATAGCGCGGGCGAACATCGCCGCAGCGAACGCCTTAGTGCGCGCCTCGTCCGCTCCAAGATGGATCTCGGGGCTTTCGACCGGCTTCCCCGTCCGGGCAAATTCGGCCAGCTTCCCCCATGCGGGATAAACATCCCGGTTGTAGCGGATAGCCTTCGTCAGATCGCGCGCGCCTCCGGGAACGAGAGCTTCGCGCGACGCGGGAGTGTTGAAATACCTCCCGTCCTTTTTCTCCAGCAGACCCTCGGCGACGCACGCGTCGGCCAAAAGCCGCATGCCGCGCTCCGACGCGTCGAACCTGCCCGACTCTATCTTCGCGAAAATATCGCAGTCGATCGCGGCGAAGAGAACGCAGCTCCCGTAGTAGGCGCTGGCGAGATCGACGATATCCTGAATGTTTTTCATGGTTTTATCCTCAACGCTTTTCATCCGAATACCGAAACCAATCGATCGAAAACACCTGAGGGAGCGAGCCCTTGTCGGGTTCGCCGACCCACGAATACATGATTTCGCAATCGAACGTCACGTGCAGAGGGCGGTGAAAACGGTCGTTCTCGCGCCTGAAGACCTCCTTGCCGTCGATATACCAGATCAGCTCCTGCTCGGTCCAGCGGAACCCGTAGACATGAAAATCCGCGGACGGATCGAAATCGAGCCGGATCTTTCTGGATTTGTTCGGGAGCTTCTCGACGCCGGCGTACGCGATTCCCTCGAGATAAGGCGTCTTAAGACAATGAACCGTACCGTACCAATCCCTGAGCGAACCGAAAATCTCGAACATATCGATCTCTTCCGAATAATCGCCTGTGCGGAATTTCTTCTCGGGCCTGTCGGACAGCGGATCGTAGAGCCAGAAGGCGTTGCAGACTTTGGAATTCATCGTCTTCGCCCGGCACTCGAAATGACCGTAATGGAATTTCCTCTGGGAACGCACCATGCCGGTCGCGTAAGTCGTAAAGCCGCGACGAAGGTTCTCGACCGTTTTTTCGTCCTCTCGCATAAGGCGCGCGGTCAGATTCAGGCATCCGTTTGAAACGGCGACGTTGTCGCGCGCGAAAAGAAAACCGGCGCGGCGGCCCTGAAACGACCACACCCAGTCGGTCCACGCGGATTCGTCGAGACTGCCGCCGTTGAAATCGTCCCTCCACCCTCCGGCGGCGCCAGAAGAGCAGGCGAAAGCCAAAAGAACCGACAAAGTGGTATTCATAAGTGTTCGCATCATGTTTCTTATTTCAGCATAAATGGGCAGACTGTGAAAGCGGGCTCGAAGCACGACTTCTCGGCTTTAGGACAGCGGGGGCCGAACGCGCAGCCGACCGGCCACGCGGTAGGCGGGGGGACTGTCCCCTTTATGTCGTACAGCTCCTCGCCCTTCGGCGCGTCGAGACGGGGCACGGCGGCCGCCAAACCCTGGGTATACGGATGACGCGGCGAGCGCAGAACCTCTGCGACCTTTCCGGACTCGACGATTTCGCCCGCGTACATGACGTTCACGAAATCCGAATACCTCGCGACAAGTCCGAGGTTGTGCGTAATGAGCAGAACCGCCGTGGATCGTTCACGTGAGACGCGGTCGACGAGATCGAGAACCTCCTTCTGGGTAATCACATCCAAAGCCGTCGTCGGCTCGTCCGCGACGATCAGATCGCTTTTCGCCGCCAGCGCCATCGCTATCATAACGCGCTGCTGCTGACCGCCCGACAGATTGCACGGATATTTTCTCGCCGTCTCGGGAGGAAGGGACACAGCCTTCAGGAGTTCCGCGATTTCGGCTTTGTCGTTCCTCCCCGAGGATTCGGCGATCTGGGAACCGACGCGCATCACCGGATTCAGGGACTGCATCGGATTCTGGAAAATATACGAAATCTTAGGAGCGCCGGCGATCTTACCGGAAATCTCGGCTCGGTCGACCAGCCCGCCGAGAGCCAACGCGGTAAGAGACTTTCCGCACCCCGACTCGCCGACTATGGCGACCCGTCCGGCTTCAGGGATTTTAAACGACACGTTCCTTACGGGAACGGAGAGCCGCCCTTCGACTTTGAATGCAATCCGGAGATTTTCCACTTCAAGCAGCATCACGGGCGCTTCTTAAGAATCTTTTTGACGACGATATACACAGCGACGACAAGTACGGCGCCGCCGAGTATCCACGGCCCGTACGCCGAAGCCGTGTCGGCACCGTTCAGCACAAGTTCGCGATATGTGATGTCGCCGGCCGTCCTGCCGAGAAAATAACCTACCGCAGCCAAAACGGCGGACCAGATTCCAGCGCCCAGCGAAGTGAAAAGAGAAAAACATCCGAGGGGCATTTTGGCGATCCCCGCGGGAATCGAGATGAGCTGACGGATTCCGGGAATGAGACGGCAGATGAATGTCGTCGCTCCTCCGTACTTGTTGAATACGGCGCACGATTTGTCGAGGGCTTCTTTTTTAATGAAGAAGTATTTCCCGTACTTCTCAAGAAACGGCTTGCCGGCCCATAGAGCGAGATAATAATTCACATACGCCCCGAGAAGAGAGCCGAGCGTACCTACGATTACGCTTAATACGACACCGGCCCATGGGGAGAAAGGTCCCAATTCGCCCCGCGCGGCGAGAAATCCGGCAGGGATCATAACCACCTCGCTGGGGAATGGAATAAAACTCGATTCTATCGCCATAAAAACGAATATGAAAACGAAGCCCCATGTGGGAGCTGCGGCAACGAATGAGTCTATATTTGAAGCGATGGTCTCTAACATATCTGGAACTCCTTGAATTTCACCCTGTTATAAGGCCTTGGAACAGACTGGGTAATATCATCAGTAAAATTCTTTATCTTAATATCACCCAAAAGCCTGTCGTATTTCGAATACGAGCAGACAAGTTCCACGGCCAAAGCATAGTCGCTCGAACTCTTTATCTCTGGAATAAGCGCTGTAGGCCCCGGGCAGTTGACGGGCGCAATAACGATACCGGACTCCTTCTCGTTTTTAAGCCGAGCGTTATCGGCACGATCGCGCCCTAAAATGACGCCCGTACCGTCCGGAAGACGGAAACGCCGCCCAACGACGAGAAGTTCTACAAGGCGGCGACAAGAAAGAGTTTCGTTGTCTTTAAGGTCTTTAAGTTTTCTGCAAAAGCCCTCTTCCGTAAGCTTGCATCCGCCGGCTGGAGATGGATATTCCTTGATACCGAACTCTTCGGCGAGAGCGATCTGGCGGTCGCGGGACCTACCTTGGATATCAAGGAGAGCATCACGGTTTAAGATTCCTTCGGTCTCGGGAATCGTCGGCTCCATAAGTTTCGCGGACAGGGGCCTTATCAAACGCCCTTTCAATCCGGAATCGCGCTCGACGATACCGAGAGACTGCTTATTCTGGCTCATCGGCCTCTGACCCATCACTTCGCCGGTGGCGACGAAATCGAACCCGCGCTCGACCATCAGCTCACCGGCCCTCTTTATCATCGTGGCGTGACAGTCGATGCAGGGATTCATCGCACCGCCGAATCCACGTCTGGGATTTTCCACAAGAGCGATGATGTCGTCGGTGAAATCGACGAGATTAAGCTTGACGCCCAGCGCGTCGGCCGCGGCCTGTGCCGTATCGGAGGAGAAAAACGGACTCGTGAAACACAAGGCCTCGACCTCGGCTCCAGCGCGTTCGAGAACGCGTATCGCGAGCTGGCTGTCGAGCCCGCCGCTCATCAGTGAAAAACCTCTCGCCTTCTTCATCCGAAAATCCTTTCGATCAGATTCGCCTTTCTTACCTTTACGCGGTTGCCGCTCGTCGGCGTTAAAACGAACTTCGACACCTTGCTGACGGGAAGTTTCAGCGGTACGTCGTGTTCCGCTAAATACCGCCCCCTGAACGACGCTCTCACCGAGTCGACGCCGTCGACCGCGAACACAGGCTCGCCCTTCTCGTAATCGACCGTAAAGACCGCTTTACGGTCGTTGCGCACGTCAAGCGTCAGAAGGAGCTTGCGCGGACGCGCGTCGAGCTCGGCAAAAACCTTGGCTACATAGACCTTCAGCATTCTGCATGAAGGATCGCCGGGGTCTACGACAACGCTCGCGCGGTCCATAAAGCTCTTACGCCTCGGGCCAGAGTTCGTGCGCCATCTCGCGCAGCTTGTACTTCTGGATCTTCTGAGACGCCGTCATCGGGAAGACGTCGAGGAAGTGGACGAACTTCGGAATCTTGAACCAGCTGATCTGGTCTTTGCAGAAGACCTGGACATCATGCTCCGAAATGGTCGAACCGTCGGATCTGATGATGAACGCCGCGGGCTGCTCGCCGTATTTCTTAGAGGGGCAGCCGACAACCGCGACGTCGCGGACGCCGGGCATCGTGCCGAGGAAGTCCTCGACCTCCTTGGGCGAAATGTTCTCGCCGCCGCGGATGATAAGGTCTTTAAGACGGCCCGTGATGAAGTAGTAACCCTCTTCGTCCATGCGCCCGATATCGCCGGAGTGGAGCCAGCCGTTGGCGTCGATGCACTTCGAAGTCTGCTCGGGCATGTTGTAGTAGCCCTTCATGTTGTTGAAGCCGCGGCAGCAGATTTCGCCGTCTTCGCCGACAGGAGCGATTTCGCCCGTCTCGGGATTGATGATGGCGACCTCGATACCGGGACGCGCCTGGCCGATGGTCTGGCACTTGCGCTCGATGGAAGGCTCGAAATAGCGCGTCATCGTCATAACGGGACCGGCCTCGGTAAGACCGTAGGGGTTCGTTATCTCCTTCATAAACATCCTGTCCTGGGCCTGCTGCATACGGTGCACGGGGCAGGCCGAGCCGGACATGATGCCGGTGCGGAGCGAAGAGAAGTCGAACTTGTCGAAAAGCGGATGGTCGAGCATCGCGATATACATCGTCGGAACGCCGTAGGTCGCAGTGCACCTCTCCTTTTCGATCGACATCATAACCTGTACGGGATCGAACTTCTCGAGGAAGACCATCGTGGAACCGTGGTTCACGCAGCTCATGACGCCGAGGACGCACCCGAAGCAGTGGAAGAGCGGAACGGGTATGCAGACGCGGTCGCGCGAAGACAGATTCTGGCACGCGCCGATCCAGAAGCCGTCGTTGGCGATATTGCGGTGGGTGAGCTGAACGCCCTTCGGAAAGCCGGTCGTGCCCGAGGTGTACTGCATGTTTACGACGTCGTTGACGTCGCACTCGGCCTGACGGGCGATATACTCCTCCTGGGTAACCTCGCAGGCGAGCGACTTAACCTCGTTGAGAGAGTACATTCCGCGGTGCTTCTCGCCGCCGAGGAAGAACACGCGCTTCAGATGCGGATACTTTTTGGATTTCAGCTCGCCGCGCGGACATTCCTTCAGTTCGGGAACGAGTTCGTTGATGACCTGGACATAGTCGCAATCGCGGAAGCCGTTGATGACGAAAAGATTCTCGGCGTCGGACTGCGAAAGCGCGAAGTCCATCTCGTGATTCTTGTAGTTCGTGTTGAGCGGCAGAAGAATCGCGCCGATCTTGGCGGTCGCGAACATGAGAACGACCCAGTGCGGAACGTTGGTAGCCCAGAGCGCGACCTTTTCGCCGCGCTTGATCCCCAGAGCCATAAGACCCTTCGCCACGAGATCGACCTCTTCGCCGAACTCGAACCAGGTAAGGCGAAAATCGCGGTCCGCGTAAACGACGGCGTCGTTCTCGCCGCAGCGGGCGATCGTCTGGTCGAGAAGCTGGCCTAAGGTATATTCGCGGATGACGGGCAGGTTGTGCCACGGCACGCCCGTGGAAACAGACTGCCTGAACGGCCCTTTGGACGGCGCTGTGCCGTATGGATCGGTGAGTTTAAACTCTTTCATTCTCATTGCCTTTGAATAGTAAGCTGATACCCGTATATTTTATCATATTTCAGCGGCATGTGGTTATGAAAGTGATCGGCAAAAATCACGACGCCGAGGCTGAATTCATTTCGGGAATTGGTCGGAGCGGAGGGATTTGAACCCTCGACCTTTTGCTCCCGAAGCAAACGCGCTACCAGACTGCGCTACGCTCCGACTTTAAGACGGACTTCTTTCGATAAACGACGAAAGAAAGACACAAAACGCCGTACAGTATACTATTTTTATTTCCGGAAGTCAATCCGACATCTGATTTTACACCCTTATCCCACTTTTTCTGGGGTGATTTATCCCAGTTTTCAAAAAAGCCCAATAAAACCCTATGAAAATTTATTTTCACACCCCTTCTTTTTCGTCGTAGACTTTTTCATCTGAAGGCGCTTTTTAGGCGCAAGAGCCGTTTTCTTGCTGGTGATTCACTGATTTAGGCTCGGATACTCGCCTAAATCCCGGAAA
>JAZQTB010000047.1:0-5530 GCA_045630425.1 Kiritimatiellia bacterium
TTATGCAGGACTCGACCCCGAGCCAAATCTAAAGATTGGCGAGCGGGTCCAGAGGACGCAGAAATCGGCCATATCAAAAGTGGAGCACGGTTGCCCAAATCCGTGGCCGCATTTATACATAGCATAGCAACAAGCAAGCAATAGTAAAGCGCGAAGCTGTTAACGGCTAAACAATAATTACTGTTGTTCAGAATGTTTCGTGACTAAAAGGTGGGGATATTCCAGGTGCCGGCGCGCTCAGGTTGACTATCGCGCTCGGATTGGGTATACTGATTCCGTAAAAACAAGGAGGAGTTTAGATGAGCAAAGCACTTGCCGCCGTATTCGCTTTTTGGGGCGTTCTCGCCTTCGGCGCCGAAAACGTGATCTGGGACAATCAGCCCGGAAGAGGCTGGGAGAATTCCTGGTATCCGCTCGGCAACGGAAGGCTCGGGTGCATGGTCGACGGAGGAGCTGAAAATCTCAGGCTCCAGTTCAATGTCGATTCGCTTTGGACGGGCGACAAGAACCTCACGAAGGACATCCACGACAACCGCGCCGACGCCAATTATTCGACGATGGGCGCGTATCAGAATTTTGGCGAACTCAATATCGCGATTGAAGGTCTCGGCGAAGGCGCAGTAACCGATTATCGCCGTCAGCTTAACGTTTCGACGGCGGTATATGACGATCAGTTTAAAATCGCGGACGATAATTTCAAGCGCAGGATTTTCGCGAGCGCTCCCGATGATGCGATTTTCATTTTCATCAGCGACGTTAAGAAGCGCGGCATCAGGCTGACGCTCAAGGGTGCGCACGGTGAAGGTGAAAAATCGGATAATAACAGCGTTTCGTTTTCCGGTACGCTCCCTAATGGCTTAAAATATGTCGCGCGCGCCGATGTTTTAAATAATTTTAAGTCTCGCAATTTGACTGTTGTTGTCCTGAGGGCCGTCACGGGCACAGATACGATCGGCGAAGTCCCGTCTCCGATCAATCCTTCTAAAGCGCTTCAGCGCCATGTTGCCGATTACAAAAAGTATTACGACCGCATGACGCTCGATCTTGGCGAGGGTGATAAAACTATTCCCACGCGCGAGCGCATAGCGAAGGTCAAGAAGGGCGGCAAGGATGTTCCTCTCATTGCGCTTATGTTCAACTTCGGGCGCTACCTTCTCATCAGCTGTTCGCGCCCGGGGACTTTGCCCGCTAACCTTCAGGGCATCTGGAACAATTCAAACAATCCGGCGTGGCATGCGGACTACCACACCAACATCAATATCCAGATGAACTACTGGGGAGCAGATTCCGCGAATCTTTCGGATTGCTTCATGCCGCTTTCGGACTGGATGCTCATGTCGATGCCCACGGCGGCCGAGGGGTCGCGTATGGCGTTCCCCGACTCGAAGGGCTATGCGTACCGCACGAGCGCCAACGCCTTCGGCGGCGGCGGCTGGCGCTGGAATTTCGCGGGCGCGCCGTGGATGGCGGCGCAGTGCTACGACCACTACCTCTTCACGCGCGACAAGAAATATCTGAAGGAGGTCTGCTGGCCGCTCATGAAAGGCGCGGCGGAGTTCATTCTTTCGACACAGCTGAAGGAGCGCCCCGACGGAACGATCGTCGTAAAGGACGGCTGGAGTCCCGAGCACGGTCCGCGCGAGGACGGCGTCGCCCACGATCAGCAGATCATGCGCGAACTCTTCCGCTCCATTCTCGCCGCGGCGAAGGAACTCGGAATCAACGATGCGTTCGTCAGGGAAGTCGCCAGGGTCGAGCCTAAGCTTCTCAAGGACAAGATCGGCAGGTGGGGCCAGCTTCAGGAGTGGGAGGCCGACCGCGACGTGAAAGGCGATCAGCACCGCCACACGAGCCATCTCTACGCCGTCTATCCCGGCTCGACGATTTCACGCAAGGCAACGCCCGAGCTCGCCAAGGCCGCCAAGGTCGCGCTCGCGGGGCGCACCACGACGGGCGATTCGCGCCGCAGCTGGACATGGCCCTGGCGCGCCGCTCTCTGGGCCCGTCTCGGCGAAGGCGACAAGGCGGGCGAGATGCTCGAGTCGCTTCTTAGGTACAATACTCTCGACAACATGTTCGCGACCCATCCTCCGTTCCAGATCGACGGCAACCTCGGTATGGTCGCGGCGGTCTGCGAAATTCTGCTCGAGAAGTCGATTCCCGCCGACTGGAAGGGCGGAAGCGTAAAAGGCCTTCGCACGCGCGAAGGCAAGACGGTCGACTTCAAATGGTAGGCAGGTAGGTTTTTCTTCTTTATCCGCCGTTGCGGATAGACGGTCGAATGACGCCGTTTCGTTCTCGTTTGGTCAGGCTGCCACTATCTATTGTGTAGTTTTATACCTGTTGTCTACAACTTGTAGATATGTTTTTATAATTTGGGGGTTGCGCATATACAATATTTAGTGTATGATATTACAAAACTACCCAACAAAGTGTGGTTTTGCGGCTAAAAAGCCGTTTTTGAACGCCTAAACTATTTTATACCATAAAACGAAAAGAAAGCGACCGAAAATGAAAGAGATGCACATCATCAAGCGCAGCGGCGAAGAAAAGACGTTCGATATCGCGAAAATCGAAAACGCCATCCGCAAGGCATCCCAGGCGGTCGATTACAAGAACGCGCTTTCGGAAGGCCGCATCAAACTTATCGCCGAAGAGGTCGCCGGCGTGTGCGAGGCGCGCGATCGCGCGATGACGGTTGAAGAGATTCAGGACGTCGTCGAGACGAAGATTATGGAAATGGGCGCGCATGAAGTCGCCAAGAAGTACATCACCTACCGCTACAAGCAGAATCTTCTCCGTCAGGCCAACACGACCGACCAGCAGATCATGTCGCTTATCGAGAGCAACAACGAGGACGTCAAGCAGGAGAACTCCAACAAGAATCCCCGCATCAACTCGGTTCAGCGCGACTATATGGCGGGCGAAGTTTCGAAGGACGTCGCCGCGCGTCTCCTTTTGCCCGCCGACGTCGTTCAGGCCCACAAGGAGGGCATCATCCATTTCCACGACATGGATTATTACGCGCAGCACATGCACAACTGCGATCTTGTGAACCTCGAGGACATGCTTCAGAACGGAACGGTGATTTCGGGCACGATGATCGAAAAGCCCAAGAGCTTCTCGACCGCCTGCAACATCGCGACGCAGATTATCGCCCAGGTCGCCTCGAACCAGTACGGCGGCCAGTCGATTTCGCTTACCCATCTCGCGCCGTTCGTCGAGATTTCGCGCCAGGCGATCCGCAAGGAGCTTCAGGAGGAGTGCGACGAGACGGGGGTCAAGATGAGCGACGAGATGTTCTCGAAGATCGTCGAGAAGCGCGTCAGAAAAGAGATTCAGAAGGGCGTTCAGACGATCCAGTATCAGGTGGTCACCCTCATGACGACCAACGGTCAGGCGCCGTTCGTCACCGTGTTCATGTATTTGGGCGAGGCGGAGAACGATGCCGAGCGCAGGGATCTCGCGCTCATCATCGAAGAGGTGCTCCGCGAGCGCATCAAGGGCGTCAAGAACGAGCAGGGCGTTTACGTGACCCCCGCGTTCCCGAAACTCATCTACGTTCTCGAAGAGCAGAACATCACGGAGAATTCGCCCTACTGGTATCTGACCGAACTTTCGGCGAAGTGCACCGCCAAGCGCATGGTGCCGGACTACATTTCCGAGAAGAAAATGCGCGAGTACAAGCTTTCGACCGGCCAGAGCGTCGGCGAGGGCGACTGCTACACCTGTATGGGCTGCCGCTCGTTCCTTACGCCCGACCGCTCCGAAGGCGGTTACGGGAACGTCTCGAACGCCCTTAACTACAAGCCCGGAAAGCCGAAGTTCTACGGACGCTTCAACCAGGGCGTCGTCACGATCAACCTTGTCGACGTCGCTCTCTCGGCCCACGGCGATATCGACAGGTTCTGGAGCATTTTCGACGAGCGCTGCGAGCTTTGCCACAAGGCGCTCCGCTGCCGTCACGACCGTCTCAAGGGGACCGTTTCCGACGCGGCTCCCATTCTCTGGCAGTACGGCGCGCTCGCGCGTCTCGGGAAGGGCGAGACGATCGACAAACTTCTCTATGGCGGCTACTCCACGATTTCGCTCGGTTACGCCGGGCTTTGGGAATGCGTCTTCGCGCTTAACGGCAAAAAGCTTACCGAACCCGACGGCGAGAAGCTCGGCCTTGAGATCATGAAGAAGCTCAACGAGTACACCGCGAAGTGGAAGGCCGCCGAGGATATCGACTATTCGCTCTACGGCACGCCCATCGAGTCGACCACGTACCGCTTCTCGAAGTGTCTCCAGCAGCGCTTCGGCATCGTCAAGGGCGTCACCGACCGCAACTACATCACGAACTCGTACCATATCCACGTCACCGAGCCGATCGACGCGTTCTCCAAACTCTCGACCGAGGCGAAGTTCCAGCAGCTCTCGCCGGGCGGCGCGATTTCTTATGTCGAGGTTCCCAACATGCAGGACAACCTGCCGGCGGTTCTCGCGATTATGCGCTACATTTACGACAACATCATGTACGCCGAACTCAACACGAAGAGCGACTACTGCCAGGAGTGCGGGTTCGACGGCGAGATCGAGATCGTAAAGGACGCGAGCGGCAAGCTCATCTGGAAGTGTCCGAAGTGCGGAAACAGCGACGAGTCCAAGCTCAATGTCGCCCGCCGTACCTGCGGGTACATCGGTTCGCAGTTCTGGAACCAGGGCCGTACCCAGGAAATCAAAGAGCGCGTGCTTCACGTTGACTGATTAGTCGTTAGTCATTAGTCGTTAGTCGTTAGTTATTTGTTGCTAATCACTAATCACTAACGACTAACCCCTAACTCCTAATCCCTAACTCCTGCCCCCTAATCACTAACTGCTAACAGCAATGAACTACGCATCGATACGAAAGTGCGATATCGCGAACGGAGAGGGAGTAAGAGTATCCCTCTTCGTTTCCGGCTGCACCCACCGGTGCAAGGGCTGCTTTAACGAAGAGGCGCAGGATTTCAACTACGGCTCGCCTTTTACCGGTGAGGTCGAGTCCGAGATTTTCGCCGCGCTTGAGCCCGCGCATATCGCGGGACTCACGCTTTTGGGAGGCGAGCCGATGGAGCCGGAGAATCAGGCGCGTCTCGCCCCGTTTTTGAGGCGGTTCCGCGAAAGGTTCGGCGCGTCGAAAACGCTTTGGATTTATACGGGCTGCACCCTCGAACAGCTTAAGGATCCATCGTCGCGCTGGCGCACCGGCATAACGGATGAGATTCTTTCGATGACCGACGTCCTTGTCGACGGCCCGTTCATCGAAGAGCTTAAAGACATTTCCCTTCAGTTCCGCGGAAGCTCCAATCAGCGCATTTTAAAAAAACCTTTTTTTCAAAAACGAATCGGACTGCCCTAAAGAGTCGCACGAATTACAAATGACTGATTCTTCGCGCAACAAGTGCGCTTAGAATCAGTCATTATATTTGGATTTTCCGTATTGCAGGTGTAGGCCTGAGAAAGAAATTTTAACTTTTTTTGATTTTTCCCCTTGACTTTTGTTGAA
>JAZQTB010000048.1:0-11227 GCA_045630425.1 Kiritimatiellia bacterium
CGGATGCGGGGGACCGAAGGATCACACCGAGGCTCTCAAGCAGGTCGTCGCGGAGCTCGGCAACCCCAAGGATATCGACGCTATCGGACATCGCGTCCTTCACGGTGCCGAGGTCTTCAAGGATTCCGTAAAGGTCACCAAGAAGGTTATGGCCGAGTGCAAGAAGCTCGTGAAGTTCGGTCCTCTTCACATGCCGCCGAATCTCGGAGGCATCGAAGCGTGCGAGAAAATCTTCAAGGGCGTTCCCAATGTCGCCGTATTCGACACCGCCTTTCATCAGACGATGCCCGACTGCGCGGCGATGTACGCGATTGATCCGAAGTACTACAAGAAGATGGGCATCCGCAAGTACGGTTTCCACGGTACGAGCCACAAGTTCATCGTCCAGGAGGCTGCGAAGTTTTTGAAGAAGCCCCTCGCGAAGCTTAACGTCGTCACCTGCCACATGGGTAACGGCTCGTCCTTCGCCGCCGTCAAAAACGGTGAGTGCGTCGATACGACGATGGGTCTTACGCCGCTCGCCGGTCTCATCATGGGTCCGCGCTGCGGCGATACCGATGCCGCCGCCGTTCTCTCAATCATGGAGGCCGAGAAGAAGACCCCCGCCGAAATGGACGCGATTCTCAACAAGAAGTCCGGCCTTCTCGCCCTCACCGGTTCGAGCGACTGCCGCGACATCGTTTCCAAGGCCGAGAAGGGCGATAAGATGGCCGAGCTCGCGCTTGATATGCTCGCATACCGCATGGCTCTCTACATCGGCGCGTACAATACGGTAATCGGCGGCGCCGACGCGATTATCATGACGGGCGGTATCGGCGAGAACTCCACCGAAGTCCGCGAGCGTATCGTCAACCGTCTTGGCGCTCTCGGCATCAAGCTCGACAAGAAGGCCAACAAGACGCGCGGTCAAACCACGGTCATCTCGACGAAGGCGTCCAAGATTCCCGTCGTCATCATCCCGACGAACGAGGAGCTCATGATCGCCCGCGACACCGTTCGTGTGCTTGGGGAGTGATTAGTCGTTAGTAACTCTAAACTCTAAACTTTGAAACTTTAACTGATAAAATGAACGCAATCAATCAGATAATCGAAAACGCTTCGAAGTTAAACGGCACGATCGTTCTTCCTGAAGGTATGGACGCGCGTGTCGTTACCGCCGCGTGCGCATGCGTTGACCGTAAGATTTGCAAGCCTATCGTTCTTGGAACCCCGGCAGAGGTCGCTCTCGCCGAAGCGTCGGTCGGTCTTTCCATGGCCGCGCGCGGTATCAAGGTTATCGACTATACCCAGGGCGATATAAAACTCGAGCAGGAATTCCTCGAGGCGTGGAATGCCAAGGAGTCTAAAAAGCCGGCTGAAAAGCAGCGTCTTATTGATCTTGAATCGGCGCAGAAGACTCTCCGTTCCAAGCGCATTTATTTCGGCGGCATGATGGTTAAGCTCGGTCTCGCCGACGGTCTCGTTGCAGGCTCGATCGCTTCGACCGGCGACATGCTCCGTGCAGCGTTCCATACGCTCGGTACAGAGAAGGGTGTTAAAACTGCGAGCTCATGTTTTATCATGGATCTTAAGGAGCCTACTCCCGCCGGAGATAATGTTGTAGCGTTCGGCGACTGCGCGGTTATCCCCGACCCGACGAGCGAGCAGCTTGCCGACATAGCAATCGCCACGGCGAGATCATACCGCGATCTTACCGGTAACGAACCGCGCGTCGCGTTTCTTTCGTTCTCCACTAAGGGTTCCGCCGGCGGCCCTCTCGTAGAGAAGGTCCAGAAGGCCGTCGAAATCGCAGCGCCCAAGTTCGAGGCGGCCGGTATCAAGATGGACGGCGAGATGCAGTTCGATGCGGCCATTGTGCCTTCCGTCGGTCAGCTCAAGAACCCCAACGGTCAGATCCACGGTAACGCCAACGTCTTTATCTTCCCGGATCTCCAGTCCGGCAATATCGGTTACAAGATCGCCCAGCGTCTCGGCGGCGCGGAAGCGATCGGTCCGAACCTCCAGGGTCTCGCCAAGGCGATGAACGATCTTTCGCGCGGATGCTCCGCCGAGGATATCATCGGGACGATCGCCGTTACGCTTCTTCAGAGTCAAAGCAAAAAACAGTCTTGAGCAAAAGACGGCGATTTGTTAAACTTTTAACATAATGCGGTGATAGAAAAGAGAATATGACAGAAACTGAAATGATAAAAAGAGCGGCCGAGGTCTTCGATGTCGAGATCGAAGGTCTCAAGCGCACGCGCGATTCTCTTGGCGAGAGCTTTACCGATACCGTCAAGATGATACTTGCGACATCCGCAGCGGGCGGGATCGTTGTCGTTTCAGGCGTCGGCAAGAATCTTCATATCGCCGAGAAGATGAGCGCGATATTCGCTTCGACGGGTATAAGATCGATCGTTCTCAATCCCGTTCAGGCTATGCACGGCGATCTCGGTATGGTCGCCGCGAAGGATATTCTGATCGCGCTTTCGTTCAGCGGAGAGTCCGATGAACTTCTGAAACTCATTCCCGCTATCCGCCGCCATGGGCTCAAGGTCGTTTCGATGACCGGCAAGGCCGATTCGTCGCTCGCGCGGATGAGCGACATCCATCTCGAGATCCCCTGCGGCCGCGAGGCCTGCCCCTTCGGGATGGCTCCCACCAATTCCACGACGGCGACGATGGCCATGGGCGACGCTCTCGCGATGGTTCTGATCGACGCCCAGAAGTTCGCGATCGAAGAGTACGCGATGAACCATCCAGCGGGCGCCATCGGCCGCGCGCTCGTGATGAAGGTCACCGACATCATGCGCACGGGCGAGCGCCTCGCGCGCGTCCTGCCGACGGCGAGCGTAACGGACACCCTTATGGCGATGACGCGCGCGAAGAGCGGATCGGCCGTCGTGACCGACGACGGCGGGAAGCTGCTCGGAATCTTCACCGACGGCGATTTCAGACGGCGCATGAGCGAGGGGGGCGACATTCCGGCGATGCTCGCCGGAGAGGTTTCGGCGGTCATGACCCCTTCGCCGATGTTCGTCAGAGACGACGTCTACGCCGCCGAGCTTCTCAAGGTCTTCGAGAAGCGCCGCATCGACGATCTTCCCGTCTGCGATCCGTCCGGCCGGGTCGTGGGCATGGTCGACATCCAGGATCTGCCTAAAATGAAAGTACTTTAATCTCTCAGGAGGAACGAACATGAAAAAGTGTATAGTCTTGTCAATCGCGGCCGTCGCCGCAGTTTTCGCCGCCGCGACCGCCGACGCCCAGGTCGCGAGAAGGAACGCGCGCAATGTTCGTTCGGGCACGCGCGCCGGCGGCATGCAGGTCGGCACGACGGCCCCCGCCGCCCAGACGTCGGGCAAGGCTTCGCGCGTTATCCTCGAGCGTCTGCCCAAGCTCGGGCGCGTCTCGACTCTCCAGGCCCCGTCGGTTCCCGGCGCGACGATCATCGGCAAGTGCTACACGAAGGACCGCCGCTGGATCGTTCTCGAGGCGAAGTACGAGACGCTCGAGCAGTGGACCGACCGCCTCGTGTTCACCTGGCATGTCCTTCTCGACACCTCGACGGCGACCGAGGGCGACAAGAAGTCCCGCGAGAAGATTCCGCCCTATTCGTATTTCTCCACGACCGTCAGCTACGTGAACATTCCGCGCGGCGCCCACGCGGCGAGCGTCTGCCTTCCTCCCTCCTATCTCGAGAGGTACGGCGAGCCCAAGGCCGTCGGTCTCGTGATCACGAGCCCCGAAGGAGACATCCTCGCGGGCGACAGCGAGAGCGAGATATCCGGAATCCAGAGCCATAAGATGTGGTGGGACGACACCAAGATCATGGACGCGAAGTATCGCGCCGACGAGCCTATGATCGAGCGCCGCCAGGGGCTCGTCGACCGCTCCAAGACGATCTGGGCGCTTGTAAATCCGAACGATTACGAAGTCGTCGCTCAATAACAAAAAACGGAAACGGTTCAGTTTATGGGAAAGAAGATACTGACACTCAATATCGGCGCATCGACCGTAACGCTCGCCGAGTATGACGCGGGCGGACGCGCGCCGACGTTGCTGAAGTACGGAAGGGCCGCTCTTGCCGCTCCCCTCGATTCGGGAAACGCCTCCGCGATTCTCGCCCCCGCGCTCCATGAGATCATGCGCTCGAGCGGGATCAGGCCCGGAAAGGTCGCGATATCCGTTTCCGGACAGATGTCGTTCCTCCGCAACGCCGCGATTCCGATGGCGGGAGGCCAGGAGAAGTTCAACAATCTCGTCAGGGTCGAGATCGAGCAGAACATTCCCTTCCCGATCGACGAGATGGTCTGCGCGAGCCAGATTCTCGGTGACACGCCCGGCGGCGACAAGTCGGTCATGATCGTGGCTTCGAAGGTCGATCAGATCGAGAATCTCGTCGGCGCCGTAAAGTCGGCGGGATTCGTCCCCGAGGTCATCGACGTCGCCCCCATCGCCCTCATCAACCTTCTGCAGGCGAGCCCGACCTACGAGGGAGGCTGCGCGGTCATTCTCGACATCGGAGCCAAAACGACGTCTCTTTCGATCGTCGAGGGCGAGAAGATCTACAACCGCGCCATTCCCGTCGCCGGCAACACGATCACGAAGGAGATCGCGCAGGTTCTCGGCTGCACGACGGAGGAGGCCGAGGCGTACAAATGTCAGAACGCCTACGTCTCGATGGGCGGCGTGACGGAGGACGAGGACGAGACGCTCGACGCGGTCGCCAAGGTCTGCCGCTCGGTGATGACGCGCCTCCACGCGGAGATAACGCGCTCGATAAATTTCTACCGCAGCCAGCAGGGCGGATCCACGCCCGCGAGGCTCTATCTCACCGGCGGAACGACCCTGATGCCCCAGCTCGGCGAGTTCTTCCAGGATTCGCTCCAGATCGACGTCGGCTATCTTAACGCGTTCGACGCGGTTTCCGTCGCTCCAGGCGTCGATCAGACGAATCTCGAATACGACAGTGTTTTTCTCGCGGCGACGACGGGCGTCGCGCTTCACTGCGCGGGGAAGGCGGCGATCGACATCAACCTTCTGCCGCCCTCGATCACCGAGGCTCTCAAAGAGGCCGCGCGCATTCCGTTCGTCGCGGCGGGCGCCGTGTCGCTGGTGGCCGCGAGCCTCATCATGTTCTTCGCGCAGTCGGGCGAGCTCGAGTCGCTCACGGCGGAGGACGCGGAGGTGACGGCGAGACTTTCCGAGCTTCAGGCCTCCGAGAACTACAACAGAAAGGCCGAAGAGGCACTGGCCTCCGAGAAGGCCGCCGCCACCGAACTGGCCAGGCGCATATACAGGCACGACGCGTACCAGAGGAAGATCGAAACGGTCCGCTCCGTGCTCGGCAGCGACATGTGGATCGCGAAATGGGAAGAGAAGACCGTAAAGGAGAAGGTCGAAGAGCCCAAGCCCAACAACCGCCACCGCAGAGGCCGTTCGCGCGCCAAGGTCGAGGAGGTCAGCGAGAAGAAGGTCACGTCGGTCGTTCTTCGCGGATGGAAGGACGCCGTCGAGGCGATGGTCGGCGGCGACAACACGATCGCGAGCCTGCTCACGGATCGTCTCGTGAAAACGGGAGCCTTCGTGGACGGCGGGGTTGAAATCGTCGGAACCCCCACAAGAGGTCTCGAAGGTTGCCTGCAGGAGGTCGAACTCAACTTGAGGTTTAAGGAGCCGGAATGGAAATGAACAGGAATAAACTTGTTTTGGCCGTAATCGGCGGCGCGGGCGCGGCCATTGCGCTCATCGTCGCGGTTCTCGTGTTTTTGAACTCCTCCGAGGTGGGGACTCTCCGCGAGAACATCAGGATGAACACCGAAACGTGCAACGGTAAAAACGGTATAACCCGCGCGACGGGCAGGGCGATGGAAAAGGCGCGCGAGGATATCGCGGACGCCGCGCTCGAGGCGTACAACTCCCTCACCAACGCCGCCGTCGTGGGCGAGACGCCCGAACGCACGGCGCTTCAGAAGAGAATGAACGCCGCGTACGAGCGCTATAAAAAGCTCCCCGCCGAATCCTCCCGCAAAATCATCGCCGAGGATTTCACCTTCGGTCCGTTCGGGGACTACATAAAGGGAACCATCCCGAGCGAGAAGGAGACGGGCGTTCTCGCCCGCCGCTGGAGCGACGTCAGCGAGATGACCGATCTTCTCGTCCAGGTTCGCGCGACGCAGCTTCTGGACGTGAAGGTCCTCACTAAGAAGCCCGACGAATCCGCCGGCGACTCGCGCCAGAACCGCAACCGGTACGCGAGGGGAAGAAACGCCGTCAAGGAGAGCGCGCCCAAATACGCGTGCTCCGAAGAGACGTACGAGCTTACGTTCCTCGCCCGTCCCGCCGCTCTCGTCGGGTTTCTGAACGCCCTCGCCGAAAGCAAAAGGTTCATGGCCGTCGATTCGATATCCTTTTTCCAGAACGGAGATCCGCTCCTTAAGATGATCGGCGCCGAATCCAAGGAGGACGCGCGCAAGAAGAAAGAGGAGCTCGAGGGTCTTGACGATGCCACAGCCGGGAAAATCTGCGTCACCGATCCCGCGACGACCGAGCCGTTCACGGTGACGGTCAAGGTCTCAACCATGATTTTTGCAGAAGTGAAGGAGGAGAAATGAGCATCCGCAAATCAGATGAAAGTTTCTTCCAGGCAAACTGGGACAAACTTGCCGCGCTCGGCGGCGCGGCCGTTCTCGCCGCTGCGGCGCTGTTCAGTTTCATGTCCGGCGGCGACGGGGAGGATCCGGCGTCTGGCGCCTACGCTTCCGGCGCGAAGCCCGGGAGCGTCGAGAACGGGGACGGGCTTCTCGAGGATATGTTCGGCCGCGCGACGAACCCCGAAAAGCATGCGGCCGTATCCGATACGAAAAAAAGCTTTCTCGCGTCCGAACTGCGCGTCTCGTGCTCTTCGCCCGACGGTAAAGGGTGCGGACTGCCGATTCCGTTCGCCGACAACAAGTGCCGCTTCTGCGGCGTGAACCAGACCAAGGAGATCGTCGCGATAACCGATACCGACGGGGACGGCCTTACCGACGAGTACGAGAAGGCGAACGGTCTTGATCCGCTCGTCGCGGACGCCGACGCCGACAGGGACGGCGACGGATTCACCAACAGGGAGGAGTTCGCCGCGAAGACGAATCCCGCCGACGCCGCCTCCCATCCGGATTACATCGACTGCATCGAACTGCGCCAGCCGCTCAAGCAGGAGTTCTCGCGGCTTGTGTTCGACAGAGTGGCGGAA
This sequence comes from Kiritimatiellia bacterium, assembly GCA_045630425.1. Lineage (GTDB taxonomy): Bacteria > Verrucomicrobiota > Kiritimatiellia > RFP12 > UBA1067 > UBA1067. The sequence continues at coordinate 7,220 of JAZQTB010000048.1, forward strand.
CTTCCCGGCAAGAAGTACAGATACTACTTCAAGATGCCGGGACGCGAGGGCGAGGTCGACAGAGGCAACTTCTCCGCGCTCAAGGGCGAGACCGTCGGCAAGACCGGCTTCACGGTCGAAAACTACGAGCAGAAGTCCTATATGAAACCGGTCAGGGGCGGCATGCCGCTGAAGATAGACATTTCCGAAGTTTCGCTCAAGCGCGTGAGCGACGGCAAGATCATAAAGTTCGTCATCGGTAAAAAGAAGACTCCTACGGATGTCCAGGCGATCTTGTCGTTCACCCGCGCCGGGGTTCCCGACACGCCGGTCGTGGAGGGGCAGAGATTTAAGGTGAAGGATACGGAATTTGTCGTTGTCAGGATACTCGGCAAAACTGATGGACGCGTGCGCGAGGCGGTCGTTGTCAAGAACTTGAAGACAGGCAAGGAAAGACAAATTGAAAGCCCTTGAATAATAAAAGAAAAAAGTCTATAATATATACTACAATCTCAAGGAGTGTTATGCGAAAAATGATGACTTTCAGAAATTTAACGGTTCTCGCGGCGACGGCGGCTTTGGTGGCCGTCGGTTACAACGCGTCTGCGCAGGATGATCTCGATGATTTGCTGAACGATCTCGCAAGCGACGAGCCTGTTAAAAAAGAAGAGGCTAAAGCGGCGACGGTCGAGACTCCCGCTCCGCAGGCCGAGCCTCAGGCGGTCGCGCAGAGTGTTCCCGAGGCGAAGGTCGAAGCCGCAGAACCGTCGGCAGACGCGACCGTTGCGGCGGCGCCCGCCGATAAGGCTGAAGCCGGCGCGGAAGTCGTACCTGAGCCTGCCGATGCGGGCGAGGGCGCGAAGCCGGCGGCGGCCGTCGCCGCGGCCGACAAGTCGCCCGCAGCCCTTGAGCCCGCTGAGAAGCTCTACGGCGACGACGGCAAGGTCGCCAAGGACGATGAACTTCTCAATGCGTTGAGCGAAACCCAGAAGCTCCGCTTCAAGGCGTTCAAGATTCAGGCCGAGCGCGAGATCGCCGAGGCCGACAAGTGCGCGCTGAACGAAGAGTATCAGGACGCCGCGCGCCACTATGCGCTGGCGATGAAGCTTCTCAACTCGTCGCCCGCCCTCGCCGGACTGAGGAAGAAGTGTCAGGACGGAATCGCCGAAGGCCTTTACCGCGCCGCTCTTCAGGAGTATGCCACGGGCCGCCGCGATCGCGCCCTCAAGCTGATCCAGCGCGCCATCGACAGCCGCCATCCCAAGGCCCGCCGCCAGCATGAGGCGTGGGTCACCGAGGGCGATCCCGATGCCAACAAGACCGACATTTCCGAAATCAAACACCGCCGCAACGACGAGGATTACAAGTCGAAGCGCTCGGTCAACAACAAGCATCTCAAGCGTTCCCAGCAGTTCCTCGCCGTCCGCGACCTCGACCGCGCCATCGACGAGGTGGAGCTCGTTCTCGATTCCGATCCCTACAACAGCGAGGCTCTCCGTCTTCTCGACAAGATCCATCAGAAGCGCAGAACCATCATGGCCAAGGAGCGCTCGGTGACGCGCGAGGGTATGATGGCCGATGTCGACGCCGCCTGGAGGCCGATTTACGCCGTCGATGTGCGCGATGTCGAGGTTGTCGCCGATACCACCAAAAAGCCCACTTCCGAAAAGGATGAGACGGCTTCTCTCGAGCAGAGCATCATCAAGCGCATGAAGGAAATGCGTCTTCCCGCCATTTCCTTCAAGCCTCCGGCCACTCTTACCGACGCGATCGAGTTCTTCCGCCAGGCGTCGAAGGATTACGACCGTCCGGAGATTCCGCTTGAGCAGCGCGGCTTCAACTTCTATTTCAAGCCGCTCGAGACGGCTCAGGCTCCCGCCGCGGGCGACGAGGTTGACGCTGAAAGCGGAGGCTTCGGCGTTGCGACGGAATCGTCCAACACGCCTGCGGCAACGACGGGTGGCGGTCCCGTCGTCCCGATCATCACCGCGAGCGACATCAGCTTCTACGACGCTCTCAAGCTCGTATGCGAGGCGGTAAACTATAAGTTCACCGTAAAAGGTCCGATGGTGACGATTATGCACAAGGACGTTTCGATCGCCGAAATGCATACCCGCAGCTTCCCCGTACTCTCCTCGTTCATGGAGCGTATGGATACGGCCCAGACCGACGTGGCGGATCTTCGCGCCAGCGGCAACACGGGCTTCACGCTTTCGTCGAGGCAGAGCAACGCCAACGCCGACGGCGGCGAGAACAAGGAACAGGATTGGAAGGAGTTCTTCCGTCTTATGGGCGTCGAGTGGCCCGAGGGTTCTTCGATCATGTACATCAGAACGCTCGGCAAGCTCCGCGTCAAGAACACTCTCGAGAACCTCGCCGAGCTTGAGAACGCCCTTAACGAGATGAACATGAATCCCACTCTCATCGAGATCGAGACGCGTTTCGTCGAGGTCTGCCAGGACGACCTCAACTCCCTCGGATTCGAGTGGATTCTCAACAGCGACTATACCCTCGGGCTCGGCGGCCGCGCCTCGAAGCTTCTCGGCATTAAGAACGGTCAGTGGGGTTCATCTACCGGCAACAGCAGCCAGCAGACCACCTCCGGCGCCCAGAATAACGGCGGTTGGGGCGGCAATACGACAGGCGGCGGAAGCACATCGGGAGGAGATTCCGCTTCTTCCGGTTCGACCGATTACGTCAACAGCAACGGCGCATCGTGGATTCGCGGCGCGGGCAGCAAGGGTTCGGTCGGTTTCAACCGTACCGGCGGCGATTCCGGTCTCGGTATGAATAACCGTTATCTGTCGACGCTCGGCAACCACATCTCCGGCGAAGGCTATTCCACGAATGACCAGTTTATGCGCGTTAACGCCTTCCTCGGCTCCGCGGATCTTTCGATGATTCTCCACATGCTTTCGCAGCGCAGCGACACGGACCTTCTCTCCGCTCCCAAGGTTCTGACCCGCTCCGCCGAGCAGGCCGTCATCAAGGTCGTGACGCTCTACCGCTATCCTCGCGACTACGATGTCCAGCTTCAGAGCTCCTCCTCTTCGGGTTCGAGCTACGGCGGCGGCTCGCAGAGCGCGATTCTCGCGATCGTCGAACCCGGTGAATTCGAGACCCAGGAAGTCGGTGTAATTCTCGACGTCACTCCGACGCTTACCGACAACGGCAACCTGATTGATCTTCAGCTCAACACTCAGGTCATCGACGAGCCTACCTGGAAGAACTACGGTATGCGCATTCCCTTCACGGGGAACAGCTCACTCCAGAGCTTCGAGGGCATCGGCGGCATCTTCGAGGGTCTGACTGGTATTCTGAATTCAATCGGCGGCGGACTTGGCGCATCCGTTAAGGAGGCTTTCGCGGAGCGTGCCGTTGAATCCGCAACGTCCGCTTTGGACAGCCTTTCTTCGACCGGTGCCGAGAATATGACCTATTACGACGCTCCGATGGAACAGCCGTTCTTCCATGTCCGCTCCATCGACTCGAAGGTTTCGGTGTATCCCGGCGCGACGATCGTTATGGGCGGACTCATCACCGAGCAGCGTAAGGCGATGGACGACAAGGTTCCGTTCCTCGGCGACATTCCCTTTATCGGACGTCTCTTCCGCAGCCATTCGGAATTTTCCTCCAAGCGCAACCTTCTTATCTTCGTCACCACGCGTCTTGTCGACGCTCACGGCCGCGAGGTTAAGATTGCCGCCAACGGTGCGGAGAAGACCTCGGCGGATGTAAAGCCCGCGCCTGAGAAATAACGATATTACGATGAAAGTATGTCTTACGGGAGGGATTGCTTCTGGCAAATCCCTCCTTTCACGTTATCTGAACGAGTTCGGCGTCGAAACGATAGATGCCGACGATATAGTTCACGAACTCGTTCCGCAGGAAGAGCGTGAACGTCTCAGGAGAATCGTTTTCACCAATCCCGAGGCGCGCAGGGAACTCGAAGCGCGGATACACCCGATTGTCCGCCGGAAAATACTCTCCGCGATAGAAGGGGTCAGGGGTCAGGAGTTAGGGGTTAGG
>JAZQTB010000049.1:0-13910 GCA_045630425.1 Kiritimatiellia bacterium
CTACCTTCACACGGTAGGGGTCTTGGGTTCGAGTCCCGAATCGCCCACCATTTCACTTAATTTTCCCATTCGGGGGTGATCCGGTTTCGACGGGACACGTTGAGGTCAGATTGCGCGTCGTGGATCCTCGTTGGCCACGTAAAAAACGAGGGAAAAAGTAATTGCGAACAACGATTACGCTCTTGCCGCCTAAGTAACAGGCCGCATGTCGAAGCGCCGATGTCTGCTGAGCGCCTAGGCATAATATAGCAGATCACGCTGCAGGGTTCTCCGCTCGGACGCTGCAGGGTGCCGAACCGAACGGATGGATGGGGATAAGCCCGCTTGGTCGGCGTAGTCCTCCCGAGATTAAAGGCCAGATCCACGCGTAGATGCTCGGGTGAAGCCGTTTCGGACAGGGGTTCGACTCCCCTCACCTCCACCATCCTTCGCACGGCCTGCCGGCCGTGACTACGGATGGCAGGCCGTGCGAAGGATGGTGCCCTCCGTAGCCGGCGAAGCCGCGTAGGAGGGCTAAAGTACGAGTGAATAGCCGTGACTACGGAATCTTCCTCCGTAGCCGGCGAAGCCGCGTAGGAGGGCTAAAACCGAAAAACTTATGTTCTACACATACATATTAAGAAGCCTTCCCCATCCTACACAACGGTATATAGGCCATACCGCTGACCTGCGATCTCGCCTTGATGAGCATAATTCCGGAAAGTCTCCCCATACGGCGAAATTTCGCCCTTGGAAGGATGAAACCTACATCGCGTTTGAATCGATAGACAAGGCACAGGCGTTTGAGCGGTACTTAAAGACAGGATCCGGGCATGAATTCGCTCGCCGCCATTTCTAAGAAAGCTTCTGCGCGATGCCGAACTCGTTGATGGTGACAAAGCCTTTATTTCCATATGCGCCGACTGCACCGAACTCATCAAGTTCCTCACCGCAAGCGTGAAGACGGCAAATACATAATCCTCCCGCCCGCGATATTATATGAATTTTCTTACAGCTAAATGAATGAAAATCTGGTATAATACCCAAAGAATTAAGACGTGGAAGGCAATATGGTCTCATATAACAAGCTATGGCATCTACTCATCGACAAAAAGATGAGAAAGTCAGATTTGCTCAATGCGACTGGAATCTCTCCAGTTACGCTCGCAAAAATGACCCATGATGAAGATATGACGACGTCAACGCTATCGAAAATACGCAAGGCTCTTGGGTATGACATCGGCGACATTATGGAAATTAAAATAGCAATTGGAGTAAGTTAGATGAGGTGTAATCTCGCAAGACGGGAATTTTCCATTGGCGCGGCATCTATGGTGCTGACAGCTTCCGTTGCAGCCGAAACATCGGTAATATCTGAGGCGACCGCCCGTAATTGGGAGCGTCTTGGAAATTCCCACTCTGATCGGTTGACATCGCGAGCCAATAAGCGAATGTCAAAGAAAAGAATCATCCCCGTTGAATATTTTTCTAACCCTGAGAACGTTGCATTTGCGCAACGTATTGTAGATTATGCAAATGCCTCCGGTTTTGGAATAAAGCCAATACTAAAAAGTCTCGCGATATTGGTTTTAGAGAGGGAGGGATTATTACGCAATGCTAATGTCAGGCGCATTTTGAGCGAAGTTAAAGACTGGGGAGTCGCTGATTTGTCTTCTTGCGGATCATTTTCAGATGGTGAACAAGATTTACTTGGTGGCGTTTACCAATCGTTATTATTTGAGGGAGAGCGCAACGAATGCGGCGTTTACTATACCCAGCATGAAGTGGCAGTGTCATTGACTTCAGTATACAAAAAAGATAGTGGGCAATCGTTGCTTGACCCATGTTGCGGGAGTGGGTCCGTTTTGTGTTCTGTATGTGGCAGTAAACCAGAAAATCTCTACGGAATAGATAGAGATCCAATTGCCGTGTTCCTTGCAAAAGTAAATCTCATCCGTAAATATCCTAATGTTGATTTTGATCCGAAGATTGTCTGTGTGGATTATTTAGGCTTGAATAAGGACTCCATGCGCGCATTACTCGGACGTGACCGGTTTGAGAATATTTGTACGAATCCGCCGTGGGGTGCAGTTTCATCTGAACAAGTTTGCGAAATACCGTTCATAACCAGTAGGGAGGTTTTCTCGCTCTTTTATGTCAAATCGTTTAGCCTCCTAACAGAGGAAGGGATTTTGTCATTTCTCTTACCTCAGTCCATGATGAACGTTGCTGTTCATCGGGATTTGCGAGATTTCATGTTGACGCACGGATTTCTAAAAAGCATCATGAAGTTCGACAAATTGTTCTCGGGTGTCACGACAAAATATGTGCGTATTGTAGCTGTCAATAAGAAATCCACATTAGAGAATCGGATTGTTTACGAAGATTTCGAAAACGGAAAAATCGGAGAAACTCCTGTCGGGGAAATTATTAAAAGACCTGATTTATCACTTTTGTTTATTGGCGCAACGGATATCGATATTCTCGGAAAAATGCGAATGCACGGCAAGCATTCGCTTTCAAACAGTTTGTGGGCATTAGGAGTTGTTACTGGCGATAACAAGGGGAAACTAAACGATTCACGATTGCCGAATACTGAACCTATTTATACAGGCAAGGAAGTTCAGCGATATAAGTTTTCTGATCCGCAGAAATTTATACGATTTGATCGTTCAATTATGCAACAGGCCGCCAGAGATGAGTTTTATCGAGCAGACGAGAAACTCGTGTATCGATTCATAACCGACAGACCGATTTTTGCCTATGACAACACTAGGTCGCTAACATTAAACAGCGCCAATATCCTTATTCCAAAAGTCTCTGGTTGGAGTGTTAAGGCAATGGCGGGTTTACTGAATTCGGATGCTGTTGTGTTTTTTTATAAAAGAACATGTGGTGGTACTAAGGTTTTAAAATCGCATTTATGTTCTATACCAATCCCAGAGATTTCGCAAAGTCAACATCGTCAGATTTTAAAATTGGTTGACGATGCGATTTCCAACGACAATAGTGCCCATGCAAAGTTGCAAGGGGTGATCAACGAACTTTATTCTCTCTCTGAAACTGAAGCAAATCAAATTAGGGAGTCTATCTATGGAAAAACTGATTGAGAATCTTAAAGCAAGAATTGGCGAACTGGAATTCAAGAAGCCGGGTATATACAAACTGCATGATGCAGCACTTGAAGAGTTGTATTCCGTATACCCCTTCAATAAATTCGAATATGTAATCAGTCATCTGATTGCTGAAGACATAGTCTCTCTAAATCAATATCTCATGATGCGTGCGGAGTACTTGCAAAGAAACAAGTATCTCTACGTTTTTGAAATAACTGCGCCTCGGACTTTTGGGGAGACATGGGCACAGCGCCATCTTGTTGAAGTTGTGCCAGAACTTGAGTATCCTTCTCCGCTCAAGGATTCAGATTACGAAGGACAGTATGATCTCACTTATAAGGGAATCAAAATAGAGGTCAAAGCTTCGCGCGCCGTTAAAAGAAAGAGTGGCGGGACATTGATCATGAAAGCATTGTCGAGCGATTCAAAGTCCGGATTCGACATGAATTTTCAACAAATCAAGCCTGCTTGTTGTGATGTTTTCGTATGGATTGCGGTATGGCGCGATGTCATTCGTTACTGGGTCTTGTCCAGTAACGATGTTGCGAACAACAAGTACTTTTCTCATGGCCAGCATAGGGGAAATGTTGGAGAAGGTCAACTGTGGATTAAGGAATCGAATATCGACGAATTTAAGGACTATGAAGTTAGTGTGAGAGATATCCTATCGGCAATCGAAAAGAAAGCAATGAAATAACCATATTCCGTTGTAGGGAACGAACATTTTCCCATTTCATTATAAATTTCCTATTTTGGAAACAAAATAGAAAAGGTTATTTTTCTTGTCTTCGCCTGTCTAACTTTAAATACTATAAAAACAGGGGTGAAATATGGTATAATATAAGGCAATATGAGCGATGAAAAAATAGATGCCGAAGTGCCCGTTGAGATTCAAAATCCCATAGCGGCGAATGATGAAATCAATATCGAAGAGTCGATGTCCAGGGATTACATCGATTACTCCATGAGCGTCATCGTCGGGCGCGCTTTGCCCGACGTCAGAGACGGTCTTAAGCCCGTTCACCGCCGCTGTCTCTATGCGATGCACAAGCTCGGCAACACGTGGAACACGAAGCACCTGAAGTCCGCCCGTATCGTCGGCGACGTAATCGGCAAGTACCACCCCCACGGCGACAGCGCGGTTTACGAAACGATCGTCCGCATGGCTCAGCCTTTCTCGCTCAGAGTTCCGCTCGTTCACGGCCACGGTAACTTCGGCTCCATCGACGGCGACGGTGCGGCCGCGATGCGTTATACCGAGGTGAGAATGCAGAAGGTGACCGAAGAGCTTCTCGGCGATTTGGAGAAAGATACGGTCGACATGGCTCCCAACTTCGATGAAACGCTCGAGGAGCCCACCGTACTTCCCGCCAAACTCCCGAACCTTCTTTTGAACGGCTCGTCTGGCATCGCCGTCGGTATGGCGACCAACATTCCGCCGCATAATCTCGGAGAACTCTGCGACGGCATCGATTATTACATTCAGCATCGCGACGAATGCACGGTCGACGATCTCATGCAGTTCGTCAAAGGTCCCGACTTCCCGACCGGTGCCCAGATCTGCGGCGTCAACGGCATTAACGCAATGTACAAACTCGGTCGCGGCCAGCTTACGGTTCGCGGCACGGCAGAGGTCGAGAAGGAGAAGAACGGCCGCGAGCGCATCATAGTGACCGAGATTCCCTACGGCGTAAACAAGGCCGAAATGATCAAGCACATGGCCGAACTCGTCAAGGAGAAGATCATCCTCGGCATCAGCGACATCCGCGACGAATCGAAGGCCGATGTCAGAATCGTCATAGACATCAAACGCGACGCGATGGGCGAGGTTGTTCTCAATCATCTTTACAAGCATACTCAGCTCCAGACGACGTTCGGCGCGATTATGCTCGCCATCGACGGCGGTCGCCCGAAGATTCTGAATCTCAAGGACTTCTTCCGCTGCTATGTCAACCACCGTTTCGAGGTTATTACGCGCAGAACCCGCTTTGAGCTTAAGAAGGCCGAGGCCCGCAAGCATATTCTCGACGGGCTTCTTTTGGCGATCGACAATCTCGACGAAGTCGTCTCCATCATCCGCTCTTCGAAGACGCGTCAGGAGGCGAAGGAGAGGTTGCAGGAGCGCTTCAGCTTCAGCGATCTTCAGGTAAACGCGATTCTCGAGATGCGTCTTTATCAGCTCGTCGGTCTCGAGCGCGAAAAGCTCGAAGCGGAACTCGCTAAGCTTCTTGAGGCGATCGCCGAATACAAGGCGATTCTCGCCGATCCCGAGAAGGTTTACGCGATCATCCGCGAAGATCTCGCCGATATCAAGAACCGCTATTGCTCGAAGGAGGATGCGCGTCGCCGCACCCAGCTCGTCGCCGACGAGAACGAGGTTTCGATGAAGGACTTGATTCCCGACGCGCCTTGCGTGATCACGCTTTCGAACCGCGGCTACATCAAGCGCGTTCCTCTTACGGAATATCGCGAGCAGAAGCGCGGCGGCCACGGCGTCAAGGGCGCCCAGGTCAAGGAGGAGGATTTCATCCGCCTCGTTTTCGTCGCCCAGACCCACGACTCGCTCATGTTCTTCACGAATACGGGCCGACTCTTCCTTAAAGACGCGTATCAGATTCCCGAGGCGCCGCGCACGAGCTTCGGCCGTCCGCTCATCAATCTTCTCAATCTCCAGGAAGGCGAACAGGTCCTGAACCTCCTGCCGATCAGATCGTTCGAGGGAGACGTCGACGTGTTCTTCGCGACCGTAAAGGGTACCGTAAAGAAGACGCTTCTCGGCGAGTTCAAGAACGTCAACAAATCGGGTATCCGCGCGATCAACATCGAAGAGGGCGATTCGCTGAGGGATGTCCGTCTCGTAAAGCCCGACGACGATGTCATAATGCTTACGAGGAACGGCCGCGCGATGCGCTTCGCTTCGACCGACGTCCGCCGCATGGGCCGCACGGCCACGGGCGTTCGCGGCGTAAGGCTTCTGGGAGACGATCTCGTCGTATCGCTCGACGCCGTCGACGACGCGAAGACTCTCTTTATCGCGACCGCGAACGGTTACGGAAAACGCTGCGAGTTCAAGGACTTCACGCGCCACGGCCGCGGCGGCCAGGGCATGATCGGCATCAAGGGCGCCGACCGCAACGGCGCGGTCGTGGCCGCTCACGCCGTATCCGACGACGAGAGCGTCATTTCGATCACGAGCGACCAGCAGATGGTCCGCAGCGCCGTATCCGATTTCAGCGTTCAGGGCCGCATGGCCCAGGGCGTCAAGCTCGTGCGCCTCTCCGAGGGTGCGACGCTTGTGTCGGTTTCCGTCTGCGAGGGCGAAGAGGAGTCGGCCGCCGAAGGGGAGATATCCCCGGAAGGGCAGTCGGCGGGCTGAGCGCCCGGCCGGAGGAAAAGACAAAAAAAGAAAAGAGCCGCGGCAGCCGCGGCTCTTTTTACTGCTGTCGTCGGGAAAGTCTTACTTGACAACGACGACGGAGTTGAACGTACCCTGATCGTTCTGGACAGAGTTGACGTTTTCGGGATCCGCGCACCAGGTGCCGTCGATGACGAACTTGTACTGGTATTCGCCGGGGATGAGCTTGACCGTGGCGGCATAGATGCCGTCCTTGGCCTTGTACGCCATTTTCTTGGCGGCGGGATCCCACTTGTTGAAATCGCCCGCGAGGTAGACGGCCTTGCCCTTTTCGGCATGAACCGTGAACGTGACCGATTTGGCGACCGGCTTGGCGGCAGCCTTCTTGGCTACGGGCTTTTCCACTTTCTTGGTGACAACCTTTTTGCAGGTGCACTTTTTAGCTGTAATTTTCATTTTAGCCTTCTTCCTTTGTTTTGCCCCTGCCAAAGTACCTTATCAGCAGTGAACGGGCGTATAGTATCTCACTTTTTTCTGTAAAGTCAATGTTTTTTTATTTACTTTTTGATATAATTGTGCGCATGAAGGAGAATACGAAAGATAAGATATATACTTTTTCCACCGTGGTCGTGATATTAATCGTCCTTGCGGTCGGATTTTTCAATTGGCTTCCCGTTTTGAGGCGCTATTTCGGCCTTAAGGAAAAGGAGATGGCGGTCGTCGCGGAAATAGAGGAAGTGAACAGAGAGAACAACGAATACGGCGAACGCATCAGAAGATTCCAGAGTCAGTCGGAACAGGTGGAGTCGGTCGCCAGACAGGATCATCGCGTTTATCCAGGTGAAGTCGTTTACGTTTTTCCGGATTCCGACAGAAAGTGACGCTCCGTCATGCTTGCGAAAATATCGAGAATCTTCCTCGGGCTTCTGCTGCTGCCTTTATGTTTCGCTCTCTCAAGGGCTTTTTGCATGATTATCCCGGCGTCTCGGATTTCCGTCGCGAACGGTCTTTGGTTCATCTGCGGAATCGGAGCGTTCGTCGCCTGCTGGTTCCTGCTTCCTCGTCCGGTAAAGACTTATGTTTTCGGTCATGAGCTGACCCACGCGCTCTGGGGGCTGCTGTTTTTTGCGAAACCGTCCAGACTGCGCGTCGGCGAGAAGGGCGGCAGCGTGAACCTCACCAGAACGAATTTTCTCATAACTCTCGCCCCGTACTTCTTTCCGTTCTATACGTTCGTCGTCATCGTCGCGGCTTTGGCGACCTGTCTTTTCATGGATCGGCTGCCCTGCATGCCGCTTTGGATTTTCCTCATAGGATTTACATGGGCGTTTCACATACTCTTCACCTTCGAAACGCTTGCGCGGCGCCAGCCCGATATAACCGTTTACGGACGAACGTTTTCATGGGCGTTCATTTTCGCCGCCAACGCGCTGCTGATTCTTCTGTGTCTCGCGTACGCGGGCTCGTCGTTCGGTTACGCCCTCTCGTCCGTCCGGGTATGTGCGTTCGACGCGTATGTATGGGTATGGAACGGGATGAAATATGTCATGTCACTTATTATCTGATCGGAGAAAGTCTTTATGCATTCGCAGCTGATACCAGGTTTTCCCGTACAGACTTTCGGTCTGTGCGTGGCCGTCGGAATTTTTCTCGCGTGGATGGTAGTCGAGAAGCTTTATAAGCGTCCCGAACTCTCAAATCTCGTTTTCGCCCTCATCGTCTGCGGAATGATAGGCGCCCGCATCACGCACGTCGTCCAATACTGGCACGAGGACGGTTTCGACAGAAATTTCGCGGCCGCGTTCCAGATATGGAACGGAGGTCTCGTTTTCTACGGCGGGCTGATCGGCGGCGCGCTCGCCTTTGCCGCATGGTGCTTTGTCAGGCGTCCCGACGTTCTTCATCTGACCGACGTCCTCTGCGTCGGCATTCCGCTGGGCCATGCGTTCGGACGCGTCGGATGCTTTTTCCACGGATGCTGCTGGGGCAAGGTTTCCGACAGCGTTCTTGCGGTTACTTTTCCCGCGAATTCTCCCGTCTGGGGGGCGCACCGCGCGGGCGATTTCGCGTCGCGTTCGCTGAGCGTTCTGCCTACCCAGCTTTTTGAGGCCGCGGCTCTTCTCGCCCTGTTTGCGGCGCTGCTTCTCGTCTACAGGAAATTCAAAGGCTACACGGCGGCGCTGTACATGATCGGATATTCACTCATCCGCTTTTTCATGGAGTTCCTGCGCGACGATCCGCGCCCCGAAATGTGCGGCCTTTCGAGCGCCCAGAACGTTTCGGTAATTCTCCTCGGCGTCGGCATCGCCTTTTTCTTCTGGTCATATTCAAGAAATGCAAAATCTTCATCTGATAATCGGTGAGGACGATTTTCTCGTTTCTCAGACGGTCAAAAAAATCCTCGGCGACGCCGAGGGTATGGAGGTGATCGACTCCGGTCTTTCGACCAACGCGGAACTCCAGCTTCGCGACATCGTCGCCGCCGACGAGAGTTTTTCCACTCCGCCTTTTTTGGATCCGTCGAAGGCGACATGGTGGAAGAACGTGAAATTTCTTCCTCAGGCGGGAGGCAAGGCCTGCGCCGAAGAGGTCAAGACGGCGCTCGAAAGGCTGGCCGCGAAGTTCGCGGCCTCTCCGATGCCGGAGAATCAGAAGTTCGTGATCACTGCGCCGAAAATGCTGGCGACATCCGTTTTCGCCAAAACGATGAAGACCGCCGGCGAGGTCATCGTTTTCTCTTCGGGAAAGCCCTGGGAGCGGGCGAAGGAGGCTGTCGCGAGGGCTGTCGAGCTTGCGGCGCAGGAGGGTTTGAAGTTCGAGCCGGGCGCCGCCGAGGTCTTCGTTTCGCGCGTAGGCTCCGACACTCGGTCTTTAATGAACGAAATCGCCAAAATGCGCGACTTCATAGGAGGGTCGAAGAAAACGGTTTCGCCCGAAGATATCGCCGGGATCACCTCGCAGGGCGCGGGCGTCGAGCCGGAAATATGGTCGATAACCGACGCGCTCGGCGCGCGCGATACGGCTAAACTCGTCTCGTCGCTCTCCCGCTTCGAGCGCGAGAGCGGCTTCGCCGTCATGGTGACCACCGTCGCCGAAAGGTTCATCCGTTCGCTTCTTGAGCTCAAGGACGCTTCCGCGACCGGGCGCGCGGACGACGCGACGGCCGGAATGGCCCCGTTCGCGGTGAAGAAAAATTCGGCTTTCGCCTCGAACTGGTCGCTTATGGAGCTGCGCTCCGCCCGCGCCCGCCTTGTCGCTTTGCGCGAAAGGGCGGTCTCGTCGTCCGGGAGCGCCGATGTTCTCGTTATGACCGAACTGGTCCGCATCTGCCGCGGACGCGCAGGAGGACGAAGATGAGCCACGAATTCCTATCGCTTGAAAAGGCCGCCGAACATATCCAGATCGAGGCCAACGAGCTTAAGCATGTCGCCCAGCGCGGCGAGATCGACGCGACGGTCCGCTCCGGCGAATGGTACTTCGATCACGCGGCACTCGACGAATGGGCGCAGCGCAATCTTCTGACCGCGAACGCCAAGCGCATCGCGGCGCGCAACAGGGCCTTCGCCGAAAAGCGCCGCCGCGAGCGCAAGGAGGTCTTGAGCATCAGGGACATCTTCCGCCTCGACGCGATCGATCTTTCGATGAAGGCGAAGGCGAAGGCGGGGATCATCCGCGATATGACGGATCTCGCGGACCGCACGGGTCTCGTGTACGATCCGTCCGCGCTTTTCAGGGAGCTCGTCGCCCGCGAGGAGGTCGCATCGACCGCCGTCGGAGCCGGCGCGGCGTTTCTCCATCCGTGTTATCACGATCCTTACTTTTTCGAGGAATCGTTCATCGCCTACGCCCGCAGCGAAAGGGCGCTTTTCTTCGGGGCGCCGGACGGCGCGCCGACGCGTCACTTTTTCCTTGTCTGTTCGACGGATCACGACCAGCATCTTCATATACTCGCGAGGCTCGCCGTTCTCGCGCACGGCACCGATCTCGTCGAGCGGCTTGAAGAGGCGTCCGAGCCGGCTGACGTGATATCAATTCTCGGAGAATGCGAAGCGGAGTATCTGAAATGAAATACTGGTTTTTCGATCTTGACGGCACTCTTGCCGACACCGACGGCGATATACGCGCTTCATGGAAGGCGGCTTTGTCGGATATGGGCGTGGAATGTCCCTCGTTTGACAGGGATTTCGTCGCGGGACCTCCGCTCGAAGAGATGGCGAAGAGGCTTTTCCCCGATGTGTACACCGACGAACTCGGAGTTAAACTGCGCGAGCGGTTCGGATATCATTACGACAACGACGGATTCCCGAACACGTTTGAATATCCCGGGATTCTCGATGCGGTAAAGAGATTGAAGGCGTCGGGGGCGAGGGTCTTTATCGCTACGAACAAGCGTTATGCCGGCGCGGGCGCGATGGCCGCGAGATTCGGCTGGAACGAGGTCTTCGAGAAACTTTACGCGAGCGATATGCATGACGGCGATCCGGAGATCGGCCGCATGGACAAGACTCGGCTTCTCGCGCACGCCATGGGAGAAATCGGCGCGAAAGCCGAAGAGTGCGTGATGGTGGGCGATACGATCAACGATTTTTCCGCCGCGAGGGCAAACGGTATTTACAGTATCGGCGTAAAGTGGGGCTATGGCGGCGAAGGCGATCTTTCAAAGGCGGACCGCATTATCGCGTCCGCAGACGAACTGATCTGAATAGAGACGGCATGAGGAGCCGGCCGCATCGTTCTGAAAAATAAAAAAAACCGCTTAAAAGCGGTTTTTTAATGGTGCTCGGGGCGGGACTCGAACCCGCAAGGAGTTACCCACATGCACCTCAAGCATGCGTGTCTGCCAATTTCACCACCCGAGCAGGTGTTGAAAACGAGACATAGTATACTATTTTTCGTTTTAGATTTCAAGGGGGTATTTTAAGATTTTTTTTTAAGGCGGTCTTGTTGCGGAATTAACCCGTATTTGATATAATTATTTGAACATTCGCATTGGTCCTGTAGCTCATCTGGACAGAGCAGCTGCCTTCTAAGCAGCGGGTAGTGGGTTCGAGTCCCGCCAGGACCGCCATCAGATAGGTTGGTTTTACAATGACTGAGAACAAGGTCGAATTCTTCATCAGATCCGCCAAGCTCGCCGATGCCGAAAAGATTTTCGCTTTGATTCATCTCAACCGCGATCAGCTCGTTCCGCGCTCGATGGGCAATATAGTCGAGAACATCGACCGTTTTCAGGTCGCCGTCTGCGGCAGCGATATCATCGGATGCGCCACTTATCAGATACATCCGGAAATCGGCGATGCCGAAGCCGCGACGGTTGAGATCCAGTCCGTTGCCGTTCGCGTTCCCTACAGGCGCGCAGGTGTCGGGAAGGCTTTGATCGAATCCGTTATCGAAAAGGTCACTCCGGTCGGCCCGAAGGAATTCATCGTCTTGACTTTCGCCCCGGAATTCTTCACATCGCTCGGTTTTGCCGAAATTCCCAAGACGAAAGTTATGCATAAACTGTATACGGGCTGCATAAACTGCACGAAGCACAAAAATCCCTTTACGTGTCCCGAAATCGCGATGGTCCGTTCCGTTTGACCTTATTTTGAAAATACCGTATTGCGTTCAGGTTGGCTATTGTGTATAATTTGTCAAACACGGTTGAATAATGCGCAGGATTATTAAAGATGATAAACAAAGAATGGCTGACAGAAAAAGCGCAGAAGGTGCGCAAGGCTGACTATATAGACCCGTCATTGTATCGAAAGTACGGCGTGAAGCGCGGTTTGCGCAACGATGACGGAACCGGCGTCCTCGTGGGGCTTACGACCATAGGCAACGTTCACGGCTACGTCGTTTCCGAAAGCGAGAAGATCGCGATCCCCGGCGAGCTCTACTATCGCGGCATAAACGTGAAGGATCTCGTCGCCGCCGACCGCAAGGAGCACCGCTACGGTTACGAGGAGTGCGCGTATCTTCTGATGTTCGGCGAACTTCCCACGGCGCGCGAACTCGTCGATTGGAAGGCGAAACTCGGCATGTACCGCAAACTTTCCGACGGATTCAAGGAAAACGCGATTCTGCGCCATCCTTCGGCCGATATCATGAACGCCATCGCCCGCGCGGTTCTCTTCGCCATGGCGTTCGAGGATGTTCCCGAACAGGACGCCTTCAACGATCTTTCGATCGAGAAATGCCTTGAGAGATCCATCGCCATAATCAGCGTCATGCCGACGATCGCCGCATACGCGTATCAGGCGAAGGTGCACTACCACATGGGCGGCTCGCTCATGATCCGCAACCCCGATCCCAAGAAGTCGAGCGCGGAGAACTTTCTCTCCCTTATCCGCGAGGACGGGCGCTACACGAAGCTTGAGGCCGAGACTCTCGATCTGTCGCTTATTCTTCATGCGGAGCACGGCGGCGGAAACAACTCCTCGTTCGTAACCCACGTCGTGACGAGCGCCCACACTGACATCTATTCGTCGATAGCCGCGTCCATTCTTTCCCTCAAGGGGTCCCGCCACGGAGGAGCGAATCTGCGCGTCATGAAGCAGATGGACGAGATAAAGGAAAACGTGAAGGATTGGCGCAACCCCAAGGCCGTCAAGGCGTACCTGAGAATGATCGCCGAGAAGAAGGCGGGCGACGGGACGGGCCTCATCTACGGGTTGGGACATGCGGTATATACGATTTCGGATCCCCGCGCCAAGCTTCTGAAGCGGAAGGCCAGAGAGCTCGCCAGGGCCAAGGACCGTCTTGACGAGATGAAGCTCTACGAGATGATCGAGGAGTTCGGTCCGGCGATCATCAAGGAGCTTCATCCCCGCGCCGAAGACGTCTGCGCCAACGTCGATCTTTACTCGGGGTTCGTCTACGACATGCTCGACATCCCGCGCGATCTCTACACCCCGCTTTTCGCCGTGGGCCGCTGCGTAAGCTGGTGCGCCCACCGTATGGAGGAGCTTATAAACAACGGGCCGATTATCCGCCCTGCGTACAAGCCGCTCTTCCATCCGAAAACGTATGTTCCTCTTAAGGATCGAAGGTAAAAAAGTGATATTCCCCATTGCGTTTTGTGAGAATAAAGTGATATACTATAAGTTCCACGCCCAAAAACGGGGTGGACGCGGCCGAAAACCGCGATTATAAATTAAACAATAAAAATACAATAAAGTATGGCAATTCGTAAACCTACGGCTCCGTCGGAGCGTTCGTCCGCGATGGAAGCGATGCTCGCGCAGGCGCGTCAGGAGTCGAAGTTCAAGAATGGTAGCATTATCGAAGGTACCATCAGCGCCGTCAAGGGTGACGACGTTTTCATTGATATCGGGTACAAGTCTGAGGGCTCAGTTTCAGCTTCTGAGTTCGGTGACGACGCTAGCGTTAAGGTTGGCGATAAGGTAACTGTTATGCTCGTTCAGCTCGAGAACGAGAAGACCGGCATGGTTGAGCTTTCTAAGCGCCGCGCCGAT
>JAZQTB010000050.1:0-39254 GCA_045630425.1 Kiritimatiellia bacterium
GATCCTGTTGCGAAGCTTTCTTCTGTTCTTGACGAAATTGGACGCAACAAGAACGCGGATGTTGACGCGCTTTTATGGCGCAACGCAAATTGATTAGTCGGATGGGCGGCGTTAGCCCGCACATTCGACTAACCGATTACAAAATAGCTCATTCAAAATTGAGTCGTTCAAATTTGAACGACTTTCTGATATAATACTCGCTATGCTGAATTCATTTAGATGACGGCGTCTGTCGTATTATCGACCCGATTTTCGCACACCATCTTCGCAGAGGAATCATGAGCGAGCCTAAGTGAAATAGGAACATAATTTGTGCTACGAGATTTAAACAATGTAACAATTCTGATTTATACGTTTCCAGAAAAAGGAAACGAAGCAGGGGCGTTTTCAAAAATTGCAGCAGCAATTGAAAAAACATGGAAATTTTGTGGTGAACTTAAAACTGTAATTGTGACCAGTCATTTGTTTGAAGAAGTTCAATGTTTTTCAGTAGCTCACTCAAATGTAGAATTGCAAATTGAAACATCACTTGTTTACGGACGCATTAATACGATGTCTTACGACTGTATTACTAAATTGCATACCAGATTCTCAACGCCGTATGTTTTGATTATCCAAGATGATGGATATCCAATTCGCGAGGGATTAGAAGAATTTCTCGGGAAATGGGATTTTATCGGGGCGCCGTCGGTTCGTGATAGAAGGCGTAAAATAATGAACGCGCTTGGTTTTCCGTGTCTCAACGGAGGATTTTCTCTTCGGTCTCATCGTATATGTAAACGCGCGGCAAATGCTTGGCGATGGTGGTGGCGCTTTTTTCTTAATCCAAAATCTCGCTTTTTTCCCGAGGATACATTTTATACCCTTACGGCTTGTTTAGGCTTTTGCTATCGTTGCGGTCTTCGCTTTCCGAATGAGCTAGATGCTTTTAAATTTGCGTATGATTCGTTGGACGGAATGATAATTAAGCCTAAAGATTTAATGCCTTTTGGAGTCCATGGACATTCGACAATAGAACTGTTTAAAGAGGAAAAAAATGATATCTAAGCCTATATTGAGTTTTTGTATGTTAACATGGAATCGTGCGCCTATGTTAGAGATTTGTCTAGCGAGTTTTTTTGATAAATTGTCAAATCAAATGCCAGTAGAATTGATTGTGATGGATAATTTCTCTACTGATGGTACAAGAAATCTGTTAGAGAAATATCGTCGGAGGGAAAATGTAAGTATTGTATTTAATAAAAAAAATCTTCGTTTGAATGCTTATAAGCCTCTTTTTGGAATGGCTAAAGGAAAGTATATTGTAGACCTTGATGATGATATTATAGAGTTTCCGCAAGATTTTGATAAAACAATTGTTGAATATTTTGAAGCTTTTCCAGATTATGGTTTTATTTGTCTAAATGTTGTTCAAAATGATAAAACCAATGGGCATAAGCCTGGACCAGAATGTTATAAAGAAGATATTCGTGGTAATAAGGTTATAGAGGAGGGTCCAGTTGGTGGGTGGTGCGCTGCTTTTAGAAAAAGACATTTCAAGTTGTTTAGAGTCTTTTTTAATATGCTTAATTTGTCGATGTCTCGGGTTGAGGATGGCGTGTTAAGTGGCTTTTTACATAAAGTGATGAGAAAGCGGCAAGGAGTTATACGCGATGCTGTATGTTTACATGCAACCGGACCGTATTATGCTGAAAAATTTGGCCTTTTGCATCGTGAAGTCGAAAAGTATGAGGCGGCAGGTTTAACTAGAGAAGCTCAAGAATTTCATAGATGATAATATTATGAAAGTTTCTATTGTAGTACCATGCTATAAAAATGAGGCTACAATAGCCTCTGTTGTGTGCGATATTAGGCAACAGACATATCTCGATTGGGAATTGATTGTCGTTGGGAATGGTTCAGATCAAGAGACACAAAAAAAGATCGTTGAATGTGTGGCTAAGGAGGATGAGAGAATAGTTTATCTCTCAATTGAAGAAAAAGGAGTAAGTAGAGCGCGAAACAAAGGAGTTTCTGTGGCAACTGGCGAATGGCTGGCCTTTGTAGATGCAGATGATCGTGTGCCTTCACGTTGGTTAGAGAATTTTCTTTCGCATGCGTCAAAGTCTCCCGATATAATAATTGGAGGGATTAGTTATAAAGATATTCTATCCAATAAGGTGAAAAGGGCGGATTTGTCGTTGGATTCCGATGAGGTTTATTCAGATGTTGCTAGTGAATTTATACCGCTTTTTTTGAGTGATATAGCTGCGACATATTCTCCGTGTACAAAGCTATACAATTTAGGTTTTATCAGAAGGTCTAAGATTTTGTTTCGTGATGATATGTCCATTTACGAGGATGGTATTTTTAATTTGCAGTTAGCATTGGAATGCCGTTCTATGTGTTTCTTTAGACAGACTGGCTATGAATATTGCTTACATCCTAGCACTTCTTCAGTTGGCCGTTTTCATTCAAGTATGGATGATGCCGTAAAGATTCGTCGAGAATTGCTATGTAAAGTGTTGCTTCGTGGCGGTTTTAGCGAGATGGAGATTGATCAAAAAATGGCAAGTATGCTTGCTGCGGATGCTCTAGATACAATACTTAATTTATATCGTGTTGGTTCTCCGTTCGGTTTTCGAGATAAAAGAAGGCAGCTGCAGAGAGTTTATAATGATCCTAAACTTATTAAAGCATGGAAAGTTTTTAATCCACCAATGGGTAATATCCCATTGGTGCTTTTTCGAATATTTCATGCTTTGCGAGCTCCGACATTTTGTCTTGTGACATTTCATTTTTTATTCGGTATTAGGAATTTTTGGAGGAAGATAAATGCGGCGGTTAGATTCTCCTGAAGATATTGCGCTCCTTAAAGCATATTTGAAAAAAAGTGTCGACCTTGGCTCTGCTGGGCTGGGAGATGTTTCTCTTCGGTCAGATGTAACTGCTTTAATGTATTTCTTTTGGAAAGAGGATTTGGCGGAGGAGAAGTGGTTTGAGTTTGAAGGCGCAATGCTTGAAACGTGGAGGAATTGCGGTCTGCTAAAAACTGTTATTGTTTCGAATACGCTTCATCAATGTTTGCAACAGTTTGCTGCAAAATTTGATAATGTTGAGATTCAGATTGAACAGCGTCTTGTTCCCGGCGATATCATATCGATGAGCTACGATTGCAATGCTCGGCTTTATCAGCGCTTTAATACGGACTATGTGTTGATTGTTCAGAATGATGGGTTCCCGCTTCGTAGAGGATTGGATGAGTTTGTAGAAGCCAGGTATGATTTTATTGGGGCACCTCATTGCAGGTCACTTTTTCTACCAAGTTTATTAACGAAGTTGTTGCGCTATTGTCCGTCGAACGGAGGCTTTTCGTTGCGTACCAGAAAATTGTGCAAGTTAGGCGCGAAGTTGTGGAATGAGGGCGGTTTTGAACAAAAACCTTATGTTGATGACGTGATGGCTGAGGATTACTTTTTTACAAAGACTTTGCCTTTATCGGGTTTTGGTTATTGGTTAAGGCGTAATCAAGCTTCAAGTTCGTTTTCAGATTATTTTTCGTATGGAGCGACATTCCCATTGACATCAAATCGCCTTCCCTTCGGTTTTCATACTGCAACAGGATTTGCCGCTCTTATACGGAGATTCGGGGATTCTATTTTGTCAGTGAATAGTTAATTCTCTTATGACCGGCTGGGTATCAGATGAATCGGGGCGTCTTAAGCGCGAGACTATTCCGCGCATGGGACGGCGCTTGCGGGGATGGGATTATAAAAGACATTGTATCAGTCAAGGCGAGCGCGAAATAGCGCGGCGCGCTTTCGAGGCGGGCTACAGCGTTATTACGCTCGCTAATAAGGGCTTCTCGCCGCTTTATAAGCCTGGCGGTAAATTATTCGAAACTTGCGCCAATGGTAAGCTATTGATGCTTGCGCCGATTGGTTGGCCGCATCAAGTCGCTGAAAAACCTATTACCCGAATCGACGCTTTAATCCTAAATCGCATTGCTCAACTTATCGCGGGTGATGGCGCCGCTGAAATCGATTATAAAGGTGTATCTATGACCGGTATTGATGAGGGCGTTATAAAGGTAACGAGAGTAAAAGGATAGTATTTAAAATTATTTAGATATAAAAATATGGTATAGAAAATCTTTTAATTTCCGCGGAAGTGTTCGGCGGATAATATCTAAAATGCTTTGCTTTAAAAATGTTATGCTTTTGGGTATGAATTTTTTAATTTTATATTTTAATGTAAGGGGGAAGATTAGATGGTTGAATTTTTGGAGGTTGTCGCGTATATATTGAGGAAAAGAATCGTTTATATGAATAGCATAAAATTTATCATTTCGATTAAAGTGTAATTTACCAGAATATATGCGCTTTTGTATGTTATTAGGGTTCAATATTTCTTCTGTGTCGTTTTCTGTATGTGCTATAGCTTTTATTTTTGCTTGTATTGCCTTGATTCCGCCGCAATATGAAAAATGCCATCCTGCATTTTTGATGACAAGTTCTGATTGCATGAATCTAATTACAGTTGGTGTGATTGCCTTGTTTAGTTCTTTGATGATGAAGTCTGTTTCAGGCAACTTTGGAAGAGTTGAAGTATAGCGTACAATATGAAGTGGAAGTACTTGAGGACCTAAATTCCAAGTCGGGTATGTGAAGTTCTTGTAATTTAGGAAATAATAAAACATCTTCAAGTTTAATCGTGTCACTTTATTGTGTGATAATGCAATTTTAATTGCTTCCGGTGAAGGGATTTCATCTAAATCTGAAATTATGATGTAATCCTCATCTTTTGCAGTTTGGGGGATGCCTCTAAAAATAGCATTTCTTTGCCAGTTTTCGCGAATCCAAGCCATTTTGTTGTACGTTATATTTTGGGCTTCTGGGAAGTCATTAACAATAATATGTATTATACGGTGGTTGAATTTTGAAAATCGGTGCTTGTTATTTGCATAATAGAGCGGCTTAGGATGCCCAGAGTGTGTGAGGTGGGATTCTACTAAGATAAATCTATCAACAACTTTATCTAACGTGTTAAGTCTAATCTCAAGTAAATCAAGTTCGTTGAAAAAGCAGAAGCAATCGTATACCATTGTGATCCTTTATTTAATGTTTTTTTTTAGGACATTTGTTGTTAGTCTAAATTCTATATGCTGAGATTCTATTTCAGGAATAAAAACTTGGCAAAAAGCAAAAGATAGTTTAAGATGGTTTAAATGAGGAAGGCACCAAGGGGGCATGCTTTTTGATTTTCCTATCATATTCAGCAGTTGTATTAATAATGCTTTTTTTGTGGATAGGTGTAGATGGGTGTAGTCAAGCACATCTGCATTTTCATATTTAATGGCACCTCTGAAATTAAGTCGTTCATAGTCTTAGATTTATGAGGCGTGGAACTTGTTTTTGGCAATCGCAATAATACAAATAACTGCCTTCAGTCCATTTATCGTGGTTATCCACCATAGCATTGATTCGAGGGAATATATGTTATGGGCTGTTAAAAATTCAGTCCAAGTGGTGGGGATAATGTTAGCAAAGTAGCCGTGACCAGTAACAAAAAGGAGCAATATTGGATAAGCTAAGTCGATGGGTAGATACCACTTTAGGAACTTGAATCTATTGGCGGAAAATTCGGCAGTTAGATAAAAGGCCATGATTGAGCAAAGGAAAGTTATTCCGATCATCCATGGAATCGCCCACCAGTAGGCGGCGTATTGATCTCCATGAGGCAATAAGGAGAGAATCGTCTTGCCGAAGAAAATAAATGGCAGAGCGAGTAAAATACAAAACGCCGCGTTAACGATTAAGGACTTTATTACAATCGGCGACGTGTTTTCGCCTTTTGCAGCCTTTTCGGCGGTAAAGGGGAATAATGTGAAGAGCATAGTTGATGCGAGAAATCCCGCTATTTCCGAGAACCGTGAAGCCATATAGTAGCCGGCGGAATCAAGGTCGCATAGGCGCTGCCTGAGAACTGTAGCTTCTACAAGAAGGAAGAATCCGTCGATTAAGCCTATGGATATGAATATAATAAACAGTTTTGAGAATTTTTTAACCGTTTCTTTATTCCAATAAGGTTCGGCTTTGACGGAGAGTTCTTTTTTAAGGGCGATGACTGACGCGGCCATGCTGAAGACGGGGACCGAGGCTTGGCCGATAAAGTAGCCCGAGAGCGCGCGGAAGGGCATTGTGACCAGCATTGTTAATAATCGTATTGGTGCTCCTAAAATGCTGATAATCGATTGCGCCTTGAATTTCTTCAGTGATTGAAGCGCGTTTGAGTAGATTGGCGAAATCGCTGAGACGAACGATGTCGCGATTATGATAAGTCCGAGCGACCCTTCGACAATGCGGATTCGCTCTAAAAATGCGGGCATTATAAGCCTCGCTATGATAATCGCTAAAAAGAGAAATACCGCGCTTGAAATAAACACGCCGCGCATCAGCGTTTTGAGCTTGCCGAATTCCTTATTTACGGAAAGTCGCGTAAGTTCATTCCTGAACGTGTTCGAGAACGCGGCGATCGGGATTGCGAGGAAGCTCGCGAACTGCATTAAGGGCATTACCGCGCCGAGTTCCGAGGGCGGGACGTATTTAGGTACGAGCCAAAGCCCGACAAACGCGTTGAGCGCGTCGGCGAAGCGGCAGGCGAGAAAGAGCATCAGCGAATACCACCAAAAATCGCCCATTCTTTGATGAAGCGCGTTTAATTTGGCTTTTATGCCGTTAGATGGTCTATCTGCCGAAATCGTCATATCAATCTATCGGCTATTATACCAAAAAAATAATCTGGGGATGTGTGATATTTCAGGATATGCGGGTGTTTTTGTGGTATAATATCGCCAGTAAGACGAAAGGAACGCCAAGATGCCTAAACTGTTAGATGATGTTTATTTGAAGCCGTTTGAAAATGCGATACGCGGTCGCTCGGAAAACGCATTCAGAAGGGCTCGAGAGCTGACATGCGGCAAATCCCTTTCGGAATGGGCGAGCGCCCATAATTTTTACGGGCTTCACCAGACCAAGAAAGGCTGGGTTTTCCGCGAGTGGGCGCCTAACGCTACCTCGATGTGGCTCGTCGGAGATTTTTCGGGGTGGAAGATAAATCCCGATTTTGAACTTTTTCGTATTCCGGGAACCGATACGTGGGGGCGCGAATTTCCTGAAGACGCGATAAAAGACGGCGACAACTACCGTCTTGAAATGCGCTGGGAGGGCGGTCACGGCGAGCGCATTCCCGCCTACGCCCGTTATGTCGTCCAGGATCCCCAGACGAAGCTTTTCTCCGCCCGCGTTTACGCGCCCGCTAAAAAATACGTGTGGAAGAACCCCGCTCCCGCGAAGCGCCCGGGCTTCAGGCCTTTCATTTACGAGGCCCACGTCGGAATGGCGAGCGAAGATGGGAAGGTCGCCTCATACGTTGAATTCCGCGACAATATTCTGCCGCGCATCAAGAAGGCGGGTTACAACGTCGTCCAGCTCATGGCGATCATGGAGCATCCGTACTACGGCAGCTTCGGATATCATGTAAGTTCCTTTTTCGCCGCGTCGTCGCGTTTCGGCACGCCCGATGAGCTTAAGTCCCTTATCGACGCCGCACACGGGATGGGGCTCAGGGTCATTATGGATATCGTCCACTCCCATTCGGTTAAGAACGAGCGAGACGGCTTAAGCCGCTTCGACGGGACGGAATGGCAGTATTTCCATTCCGGCGCCAAGGGCTGGCACAGGGCGTGGGACAGCCGTTGCTTTGATTACGGCAAGACGAACGTCATCCATTTCCTTCTTTCAAACTGCAGGTTCTGGCTTGAGGAATATCATTTCGACGGCTACCGTTTCGACGGCGTTACCTCGATGCTCTTCTGGGATCACGGGCTCGGGGATTCGTTCACGAACTACGGGATGTACTTCAACGGCTCGATGGACGACGACGCGTGGTGTTATCTGCAGCTCGCCAACCGCGTCATCCACGAGGTGAATCCCGACGCGATCACGATAGCCGAGGACGTTTCCGGAATGCCGGGGTGCGCCGCCCCCGTAAAGGATTGCGGAATGGGCTTCGACTACCGCATGGCGATGGGCGTTCCGGATTTCTGGTTCCGTCTCGCCGAGAAGGTCCGCGACGACGATTGGCCGATGGGCGGAATCTACTACGAACTTACCAACAGGCGAGCGGAGGAGAAGGTCGTCAGTTACGTCGAGTCCCACGATCAGGCTCTCGTCGGCGGAAAGACGTTCTTCTTCCAGCTCGCCGACGCCGCGATCTACTGGGGCATGGCGAAAGATCAGCACGGGCTCGAGGTCGAGCGCGCGATCGCGCTTCACAAGATGGCGCGCCTGGCGACGGCGGCTTTGAGCGCGGGGGCGTATCTCAATTTCATGGGCAACGAGTTCGGCCATCCCGAATGGATCGATTTCCCGCGCGCCGAGAACGGCTGGGATTATTCGCACGCGCGACGCCAGTGGTCTCTCCGGGACGATCCCGGGCTGAGGTTCAAGGCGCTCGCCGACTTTGACGAGGCGATGATTTCGGCTCTCGCGGCCGACCGCAAACGCTCGCGGCCCATTCATCTTCTATCGAACGAGCCGGACAAGGTTCTCGCTTTCATCCGCGGGGATATGATGTTCGTCTTCAATTTCCATCCGTCGAATTCGTATACGGATTACGGCGTCATCGTTCCGCCCGCGACGAGGTGGAGGCATCTCTTCGATTCCGACGAGGAACGCTTCGGCGGCCAGGGCCGTATCGCGGCGGGTCAGGATTACGAACCGCAGCTCGTCGAAGATAAATCCGAACTCGTCCAGCAGGTTAAGCTCTATCTTCCCGCGCGCACCGTTACGGTTTTAAAGCATGTGAAGGCCCGGCGGCAAGGCGCCCTTGACAAACATACCTGAAGGTATGTATAATATTGGCATGTTGCCTTTAAAAAGTAAAAAAATCCTTTGTCTGACGCTGTCCCAGCTTTTGTTTTTCGCCGGATGCAGGGCGATTGAAAACGCCCGTTTGATGCAGGAAGAAGCCTCAGATTCGATGCTTGAATCCGAGGCGGCCAAGTGCGGATTCGCACCCGTTAAACTCCCTTCGACTTCTCTTGCGGACCTTGTCGCCTACGCGATGACGAACCGCCCCGCGATGGTTTCGGCGGCGTTGGCCGTAGAGGACGCGAGGCTTCAGCTGAAGTCGATCGCGGCGGACGCTCCGCTCGCTTCCAAAACGCCGTGGACCGCGATAGACGCGGGTTTGTCGGCGGGATACTCCGAGTCGTCGTCGGCTGAGCATTTCGACGATTTCGACACCTCGACGTCGAGGGGATCGGCTTCGGGTTCATTGTCGATAGATCTTCTGCTTTACGACTTCGGACGCAACGACGCCCGCAGGCGGGCCGCGGCCGAAAAGGTCATATCGGCGGAACTTGAACTTGTTCAGGAGGGGTACAAGGTCTTCAACGAGGTTTCGACGGCCTATTTCACCCTTATGTGCAACGAGGCTCTCGCCGAAGTGGCCTCCACCAACATTACGCAGTACGCCTCCCATCTCGCCCAGGCGGAAGCCCGCTACGAACAGGGCTACGCACAGAAGCTCGACATTCTCCGCGCGAAACTCGACCTCGCCCGCGCTCAGGAGGGGGCTGTCGCGGCTTCCAACGAGGTTGCGGTGGCGGGCGCCAATCTTGTCGCGTATCTCGGCATAAACGCCGCGCAGGGCGCTCACCGCGCCGTCCTCGGCGGGCGTCTCGGCGGGCTGGACCGCGTGATGCGCGGATTCGACGATTCTACCGGCACGATCGACACGCTGTTCCCTGACGCGCGGATCAACGCCCCCGCCCTCAAGATCGCCCGTGCGCGTCTGCGCGCCGCGTCCGCCGACGTCGATTACGCGATCGCGGATCTGAAGCCGAACGTTTCGGCGAGCCTTTCTCTCAACTGGACCGATCCTCTCTGGCTATGGCGCTGGGGATTGAGCGGCGCGCAGTCTCTTTTCACGGGATGGAAGAAAACGGCGGCCCTTGAACGGGCTACGCTCGCGCTTCAGGTCTGCGAAAAACAGGTGGAATCGGAGGAGCTGCTCCTCTCGCGCAATCTTGAGGTGGCGCTCGCCGAGCGCGACAACGCCCGCGAGGCCGAGAAGACGGCGCGCGAGAGCCTTGTCCAGGCCAGAGAGAATCTCGAAACGGTGCTTTCGCAGTACGAGGTCGAGGAGGTCTCGCGCATCGAGTTTACCGACGCCGTCTCCAGCTACACCGAAGCTCTCGGCAACAGGGTCAAAAGCTTTTACAGAGGTCAGATCGCCGAAGCCGCGCTTTTCGGGCTTCTCGGCGCCGAGCCCAGATTCAACGAACAGAACGTAATGGAGATGAAGAGATGAAAAAGGTTTTCGTTTGGCTCGTTCTTGCCGGCTGCGTTTCCGCCGGAGCGTGCTGGTATGCGTTCAGAGACTCCCCGGACGGCGCGGAGCGCTCGTCGTACAGGACCGTCGAGGTGGTCAGAGCCGATATAGTCCGCAACGTTCAGGCTACCGGCATTGTCACGCCGCGCAACAGTTCCAGCGGCATCCCCGTCGGAGCGCAGGTCAACGGCAAGATAATAAAGCTCTTCGTCGACTACAATTCCGCGGTCACCAACGGTCAGGTCGTCGCCCTTATCGATCCGAGGGTCTACGACGCTTCGTATAAAATCGCTCTCGCGCAGCTCCACGTGAACGAGGCGAACGTCGAAAGCCGGAAAGCGGCGCTGAAGTCCGCCGAGGCGGAGCTGATCCTGGCCCGAAAGACGTATGAGCGCAAAAAGGCGCTCGTGGAGAGAAAGACCGCCGCGCAGGTCGAGCTCGACGAAGCCGTCGAGACGCTCGCGAAGGCGGAGGCCAATCTCGACAGCGTCAAGGCGGGGCTTGCCAGCGCCATGGCGTCGGTCGAGCAGTCCCGCGCCTCGACCGAGAAGGCCAAGGCGGATCTCGAATACTGCACGATAGTTTCGCCTGTCGACGGCATCGTGATCGACAGAAAGGTCGAAGAGGGCGAAACGGTCGTCTCGTCCATGAACGCGGTTCCCGTGCTTACGATCGCCGAGGATCTCAAGACCGTGTGGGTCGAGGCCACGATCCCCGAGGCGGACATCGGAAACATAAAGGTCGGGCAGAGCGTTTCGTTTACCGCCGACGCATACCGCCGTCCGTTTACAGGCCGCGTGAAGCAGATCCGCAAGGCGGCCACGACCACCAACAACGTCGTAACCTTCCCCGTCATCATCGAGGCCGACAATCCCGGCGAGATGCTTTTCCCCGGGATGACCGCGACGCTCTCGATCGAGACGGCCCGCGCCGACGACGTCGTGGCGGTTCCTTCGGCCGCGTTCCGCTTCAGACCCAGGAAGGAGGATCTCGACAGGATAAAGGGCGATATCCCGCGAGGGAGAAAAATCTGGTTCAAGCCCTCCGACGGCTTCGCGCCTTTGGAATTTCTGGTCGTGACCGAAGGCGTGAGCGACAATTCCTTCACGCAGATCGTCGTCGAGGACGCCGAGAAACTCGTCGGCCGCGAGGTTGTGACCGGTTACGAAACGAAAACGTCTTCGATGATGAAGTCCGACGAGACCAATCCGTTCATGCCGAAGAGGATGCAGCGCAATAAAAACAAGGGTACCGCTCCGGAGCCCAGGAAGTGATGAATCACCTCATCGAAATACGCGACATGTACAAAATCTACGCCATCGGCGACGAGCCGGTGCATGCGCTGGACGGCGTGTCCCTTTCGGTCGACGAGGGCGAGTTTGTCGCGATTATGGGTTCGTCCGGTTCGGGAAAGTCCACGATGCTCAACATTTTAGGGTGTCTCGACGTTCCTACGGAAGGTTCGTATCTGCTTGACGGAACTCAGGTCGCGGAACGTTCGGCGAGCGAACTGGCCCGCATCAGAAACATGAAACTGGGGTTCGTGTTCCAGAATTTCAACCTTCTGCCGCGTACCAGCGCATTGGAGAACGTGGAGCTGCCCGATCTCTATATGGGGCGTCTGACGTCGCGTGAGCGGCACAGGAGGGCGATGGAGCTGCTCAGGCGCGTCGGGCTCAAGGGGCGCGAGTATCACACCCCCAGCCAGCTTTCGGGCGGGCAGCAGCAGCGCGTCGCCATAGCGAGGGCGCTGATGAACAATCCCCCCGTCCTTTTCGCCGACGAGCCGACGGGAAATCTCGATACTAAAAGTTCCGTCGAGATCATGCGGCTTTTCACGGAACTTTCGGACGAGGGCATTACGATAGTGATGGTCACCCACGAGGACGACATAGCCGCGTACGCAAAGCGCCATATCGTCATGCGCGACGGGAAGGTTATGTGCGACGACTTCAGGGACGGGGGAAAACTCAAGACTCAGGCGGAGGTCTCCAGACTCGTTAAGGAGGCTCTCTCGTGAATTTCGGGATGATTTTCAAGGTCGCCGCAAGGGCCATCGCGCGGAATAAGACGCGTTCCGTTCTGACGTGCATAGGCATCATCGTCGGCATCGCGGCGGTCATCGCCGTGATGGCCATCGGGCAGGGCGCCCAGACGATGATGGTGAAGCAGATTTCCTCTATGGGCAACAATCTCGTGATGGTTTTTCCCGAGTACCGCAGAACGGGCGCCGTTTCCACGGGAAGAGGTCAGGGCCAGACGATGACCGCCGCCGACGCCGAAGCCGTCAAGCGGGAGCTGTCACATCTCGTGCAGGGCGTAAGCCCTTCGGTCAGGGCTACGGTGCGGATGATGTACGCGTCGAAGAACTGGTCGAGCAACATTCAGGGCGTTTCGAGCGATGTCCTTCTCATCAGCAACTGGACCGTCGGGGAAGGGCGTTTCTTCACTGACGAGGAGACGAGACTCTATTCCCGAGTATGCGTCATCGGGACAACCGTCAGGGCCAACATCTTCGACGATGACGAAGATCCGATCGGAAAGACGATCCGCCTCAACAACATGACCTTTACGATCGTAGGCGTTTTGGGCTCCAAGGGGGCGAACAACTGGGGCCAGGACCAGGACGACGTCATCATGGCTCCGTATACGAGCGTTCAGAGGTATCTGCAGCGTTCGAAATTCAGCACCATAAACATGATGAACGTTTCGCTCCACACGATGGACGATCTCGACGAGGCTAAGCGCGAAATTACGGCGCTTCTTCGCCAGCGTCACAATCTCGCCGACTATCAGGACGACGATTTCGAGATGCGCGACACGACCGAGATCATGAATACGATCGGATCCGTGTCAGGCCTTATGACCGTGCTTCTGACCGCCGTCGCCGCGATTTCGCTTCTGGTCGGCGGCATAGGAATCATGAACATCATGCTCGTTTCCGTTACGGAGCGCATAAAAGAGATCGGTTTGAGAATGGCCATCGGTGCTACGCCCGCGAATATTCTGACGCAGTTTCTTCTCGAAGCCGTCGTGCTTTCGACGGTAGGCGGCGCGTTCGGCGTCGCGCTCGGAGTGGGGGGCGCTCATTTTATCGGGTGGTGGAAATCGTGGCCGATACTTATCCAGGTGCCGTCGACTTTGGGGGCGTTTTTCTTTTCGTCCTTCGTCGGTATGTTCTTCGGGTTCTATCCCGCCTACCGCGCTTCGAAACTGAATCCGATCGACTGCCTGAGGTACGAGTGACCTTCCCGTATGAAAATGCGTCCGCGGAGCGGAGCTAAGACGGATTGTTTGATACAGGATGTGTAAAAAATGATATAATATAATGAATCAACTGGAGATAAAGCAATGATCGACATTAAGAAGCTCAGAGAAGATTTTGATTCAACCGCCGCCAAGCTCGCACGCCGCGGAGTCGAAAAGGACGTCCTCGAGAAGGCCAGAGGCCTCGACGAGAAGCGCCGCGCGCTCGTCGCGGAGACCGAGACATTGAAGGCCAAGCGTAACGCCGCGTCGAAGGAGATCGGCAAGATCGCCAAGGAGGGCGGTGATATCGCAGCGGCTAAGGAGGAGATGCGCAAGGTCGGCGACCGCATCGCCGAGATCGACCGCGAACTCGCCCAGGTCGAGACAGATCTTCGCGACACGCTGCTCATGATTCCCAATATCCCCGCCGACGAAATCCCCACCGGCATGGACAGTTCCGCCAACGTATGCGTAAAGACCGTCGGCGAGTGGAAGGATCCCGATTACACGATTCTCGATCATATCACCATCGGCGAGAAGCTCGGTTTCTTCGATTTCCCGCGCGGCGTCAAGCTTACGGGAACGGGCTTTCCGATTCTTTTGGGTCAGGGCGCCAAGCTTCAGCGCGCTCTTATCCAGTACATGCTCGATGTCCACTGCCAGACGCAGGGCTATACGGAAATGCTTCCTCCCTTCGTGGTCAATTCGGCCTCGATGACCGGCACGGGTCAGCTCCCGAAGTTCGCCGAAGATCTTTATCACTGCCAGATCGACGACTTCTGGCTCATCCCCACGGCCGAAGTTCCCGTTACGAACTTTTACCGCGACGACATCCTTCAGGCCAAGGATCTTCCCGTCAAGCTCACGGCCTATACGCCCTGTTTCCGCCGCGAAGCGGGCAGCGCCGGCAAGATGACGCGCGGTATGCTCCGCGTTCACCAGTTCGACAAGGTCGAGATGGTGAACTTCGTCCATCCCGACAAGAGCTTCGAGCAGCTCGAGATTCTTGTGGACGAGGCCGAGTCGATCTTGAGGGGTCTCGGTCTCCATTACCGCATTCTCCAGCTCTGCTCCGGCGATATGGGCTTTTCGGCCGCGAAGTGCTACGACCTCGAGCTTTGGGCTCCCGGCGAGAAGCAGTGGCTCGAAGTTTCGTCGTGCTCGTGCTTTACGGATTACCAGGCTCGCCGTCTCAACTGCCGCTTCCGCGACACCGACGGCAAGACGAAACTCGTTCACACGCTCAACGGTTCGGGCGTCGCGCTTCCGCGCTTGATGGTGGCTCTCATGGAGCAGTGCCAGAACGCCGACGGCTCGATTACGATCCCCGAGGCTCTTCGTCCCTATATGAACGGGCTTGAAAAGCTTGAGCCTGTAAAATGAGAAGGGCTTTAGTTCCTGCTGCGGCGGCTCTGGCCGCCTTCACGGCATCCGCTGAGATTGAATTCAACGCGGGTGCCGATTTGCGTATTAGAGAGGAGATTTTCGACAATGTCCCTGGGCTTCCCGGAGGGGGACTGGCGAGTCAATCTCCTTACGGTAAGTATACGAACCGTATGCGTTACCGCGTCCGCGCATGGGGCGAACTAAAGCTTGAAGAGCGCCTTAGAATCTACACGCGCCTTACCGATGAGTTCCGTTGGAACATCCGCCCTAAGACGCGCTCTTCGAGATTCCCCGACGAGGTTTTTCTCGATAACCTTTTTATCGAGGGTAAGGGCTATTTCGACGGGTTTCTCGACTTTACCGTCGGCAGGCAGGATATAATGCGCCTTTACGGGCTTGAACAGATTTTCCAGGACGGAACTCCCAATGACGGTTCGCGCTCGCTCTTCGCCGATATGATCCGCTTTACTCTTAATTTTACCGAGGAGTCCAAGCTTGATATGTTCGGCCTTTATCAGCACGACGACAATCATCTCCGGTGGGGCAACGGACTTAGCGATCACCGCTCTCTCATGGGACTGGGCGGTTCGGGTGCGGAGCCTGAGCGCGACGAGTGGGGCTTCGGCGCGGTGTGGTCGTCCGATTTCGGAGAGGATCTTCCGTATCAGCTTTATGCGATCCATAAGAACGTCGCTTCGTATCATCGCGGCGGTCGGAAGATCCCTTCGGCGAGACGCGAGACTTTCGGCTTTAAAATCGTGCCGCGTCTCGATGACGAGTGGTCGCTCCAGTTCGAGGCGGCCGGGCAGGTAGGCGAAAACGGCGCGGGCAAGTCGCTTTACGGCTGGATGTCGTACGCCGGCGTCAACTGGAAGGACGCTTCGGAAAGCGAGATCAGGCCTTTCGCCTCGGCGGGGCTTTTGATGTTGAGCGGCTCCAAGGATACAGCCGAGACCGAGGGCGGGAGCGGCGCCTGGGATCCGATGTGGTCGCGCTCGGTCCGTTATTCGGAGATATTCCTCGGTGGAACGCACTACGGCACATGCTGGTGGAGCAACCTTTATTACGCTAAGGCCGAGGCGGGTATAGAATTTGGCGCGAAGCATAATATTACTTTGACTCCGGGACCGATGTTCGCCGCCGTGAATGACGGTCTCGGCGGCGGTAAGGGCCACTATAAAGGCTATTTAAACGGCTTACATTATAATTTTCCGATAATGCTCGCCGACAAGTCAAAGGGCGAGAGGTTTGAGATTTTCGGCCATATTCACGCCGAGCATTTTTGCCCGGGAGATTATTTTGTCACCGATCGTCCAGCATGGTTCATCCGCTGGCAGATTGAATTCAAGTTCTGAAAAATCATGCTCGAAAAACTTACGTCGCTCTACAACGCCTACGTCGATACATATCGCGATTCTTCGGGCCGTCTCCCGGAGATGATGGAGCTTAAGCTCGTTCATACGATGAATGTCGTCGAGGCGGCGAGGCGTATTGCCGAGGGTGAGGGTTTTGACGGGCGGACTAAACTCGCCTGCGAGGCGGCGGCGCTCCTGCATGATACGGGGCGCTACGAGCAGCTTAAACTTTATAATACTTTTCGTGACGCCGATTCGGTCGATCATGCGGTATTTTCGCACGATATCGTAAAGTCCAAAGGTTGGCTCGACGGCTGGGATCTGAAGGACTCGGTTTTAACGGCGGTATTGGTCCACAACTACCGCGACATCCCGGCGGAGACGATGGACGAGTTGACGCTTACGTGTTCAAAGACCGTGCGTGACGCCGACAAACTCGACATTTTCCGCGTTCTTGAAGAGCGTGTCAAAACGACTGATTGGCGCAAGGACAGTACGGCGTTCTGGAATCTGAAACCCGATTCGGCTCCGAGCGCCGAAGTGGTCGCGGCAATCCGTGAGCGAAGGCCCGTAGATTATCAGAGCATCAAATGTCTCGCGGATTTCGTTCTTATTCAGGTAGGCTGGATGATTTCAGGCCTTGAGTTTGCTACATCGCGCAGGCTCTGCGCCGAGCGCGGCCACCTCGAATTCCGCCGCGCCTTCTTAAAGGAACTTACCGGTGACCCGGTTGTCGATGAGCTTTGCGATCTTGCCGGGGCGTGACAAATCCGTTGGTGGCGCAACGCCGAGTGGCGGTTCCCGCCGTGCTGAAGATATTGTCAGATGTTCGAGCGGTTGACGAAGTAAACCGCGCCTATCATGCACAGAAGCGCCCATAGATAGTCCCATCGCCATTTTTCGCCCATGAAAATTATCAGGAAGGGGATAAAGACGGAGACGGTCACGACCTCCTGAATGATTTTCAGTTGCGCCACATTAAGGCCTGAAGACGTGCCGAGCCTGTTGGCGGGAATCGCGATCATATATTCGACGAGAGCGATGAGCCAGCTTACGAGAATTATGGCGATAAGCGGCCAGCTCGAGGAGCCGGGCTTGTGCGCTTTAAGGTGCCAGTACCATGCGAAGGTCATGAAGAGATTGCTGGCGACCAACATTGCGACGGTCAGTATGACTCCGGAGTGACGGGCGATAAAAGACATATGTGATTTCCTCTTTATGGGATGCCGATCGAATTTTGAATATTATATCATTTCTGGACGCAATGGGGTTTTCGGCCGATTGCCGCATTGTGACGGGGAACGTATTTTGGTATAATTTCACCGTATTATAAAATTTTCAAAAGGAGATACGAAATGGCTCAAACAGTTTGGACGCACAACGGTTTTCCGAAAATCGGCATCCGTCCCATCATCGACGGCCGCAGGCGCGGCGTCCGCGAATCTCTTGAGGTTCAGACGATGGATATGGCCAAGGCGGCCGCGAAACTCATTTCCGACAATCTTAAGTATCCCGACGGCTCGCCCGTTGAATGCGTGATCGCCGATACGACGATCGGCGGACGCTTCGAGGCGGCGATGTGCGCTAACAAGTTCCGCGACAACAACGTCGGCGTTTCTCTTTCGGTCACTCCCTGCTGGTGCTACGGCACCGAGACGATGGATCTCGATCCGCAGATTCCGAAGGCCGTCTGGGGCTTCAACGGCACGGAGCGCCCCGGCGCCGTCTACCTTGCCTGCATGCTCGCCGGTTACGCCCAGCGCGGTATGCCCGCCTACGGCATCTACGGGCACGAGGTCCAGAACCGCGACGAATCCGCCAAGATTCCTGAAGACGTCGCCGAGAAGATCCTCCGCTTCGCCAAGGCGGGTCTCGCCGTCGCGATGATGAAGGGCAAGAGCTATCTTTCGATCGGAACTTCCTCGATGGGTATCGCCGGCAGTTTCGTCGACGTCGATTTTATGCAGGATTACCTCGGCCTCGCCACCGAGAATATGGACGAGTGCGAGATTCTCCGCCGCATGGAAGAGGGCATCTACGACAAGGAGGAGTACGAGAAGGCTCTCAAGTGGATGCGCAAGAATCTCAAGGAGGGCAAGGACTACAATCCCAAGGCCATCCAGAAGTCCCGTGCCGAGAAGGACGCCGACTGGGAGTTCATCGCGAAGATGTCGATCATCATCCGCGATATGATGGCCGGAAATCCGAAACTCGCCGAGATGGGCTTCGGCGAAGAGGCCGTCGGGCGCAACGCGATCGCGGGCGGCTTCCAGGGTCAGCGCCAGTGGACCGATCACTGGCCGAACGGCGACGTCGCCGAGGTCATGTGCAACAGCTCCTTCGACTGGAACGGCAAGAAGATGCCCCAGATTCTCGCGACCGAGAACGACGCGCTGAACGGCGTGTGCATGCTTTTCCAGTGGCTTCTTACTAACAAGGCCGCGATGTTCGCCGACGTCCGCACCTACTGGTCCGATGCCGCCGTCAAGCGCGCCACCGGCAAGGGTCTTCCGAAGGACGCCAAGGCCGGCATCATCCATCTCATCAACTCCGGCAGCTGCTGTCTCGACGCGGCGGGCGAGATGAAGGAGAAGGGCAAGAGCGTCTTCAAGAACTGGTGGGACGTTACCGATAAGGACATTGACGCCACGCTCAAGGCGACGAAGTGGGTCCCCGCGGGCGTCGAATACTTCCGCGGCGGCGGCTTCAGCTCGTCGTTCCTCACCCCCAAGGGCATGCCGCTCACGATGATCCGCCTCGCGCTCGTCAAGGGCCAGGGCCCCGTTCTTCAGATCGCCGAAGGCTGGTCGACGACGCTCGACGCGAAGCAGCAGGAGACGCTCATGCTCCGCACGAATCCCGAATGGCCCTGCACATGGTTTACGCCGCGCCTTACGGGCAAGGGCTTCTTCAAGGACGTCTACTCCGTGATGAACGCCTGGGCCGCGAACCACGGCGCGATCGCCTACGGCCATATCGGCGCCGATCTCATCACGCTCGCCTCGATGCTCCGCATTCCGGTCGCGATGCACAACGTCGATGAAGACAAGGTCTTCCAGCCTCACTGCTGGGGTCTTTTCGGAGCGAGCGACGATCCGACGGGTGCCGATTACCGCGCCTGCAGGAACTTCGGTCCTTTGTACGCGACCAACCGCTGAAGCGGTCTTCGGCGATTGGCTTAAAGAGCGGGCCGTGCGCCTGCATAAAGGAAATCAACCGGGCGGACCCGGTTGATTTCCTTTATGGACACACGACATGGCGCGATAGCCGAACGGATCGGGACGACGGCCGGGAAAAAGCACTGATATCAAGATGAGGGGGGGATTAAGCCACTAAAAAAAGTGGCGGAGAGGGGGGGATTCGAACCCCCGGTGGAGTTGCCCCCACACAACCTTTCCAAGGTTGCACCATCGACCACTCGGACACCTCTCCAGTATTCTTCTGTTCTTGCGCATTGGTGCCAGAGGAGGGACTCGAACCCTCACGTACTCACGTACGGCAGATTTTGAGTCTGCTGCGGCTGCCATTACGCCACTCTGGCTATGCGCTGCCTTATTGGAGCGGGCGAAGGGAATCGAACCCTCGTAGCCAGCTTGGAAGGCTGGAGCTCTGCCATTGAGCTACGCCCGCTTTGGCAAAAGAACGAAGCATAGTTTATCATTTTTTGTTTCTGATTTCAATGGGGAATTAGAATTTTTTCGCTCTGCTCCTCCTTCACTCTCTCGTTAAAAAATGGTATAATAGCGGGTATGAGAATTTTGACAGGTATACAGCCCTCCGGTAAGTTACATTGGGGGAATTATTTCGGCGCCATGAAATCGATGTTCGACCTTCAAGAAAAGGGCGAAAATTTCATGTTTATTGCCAATTATCACGCGATGACGACGGTTCGCGACGGCGCTAAATTGAGAGAGGCTACGCGTGATGTCGCGCTCGATTATCTCGCTTGCGGTCTTGATGTCGAGAAGACCGTCATTTATCGTCAGAGCGATGTGCCTGAGGTTCAGGAATTGGCCTGGTATCTTTCGTGCCTGACGCCGATGGGGCTTCTTGAGCGCTGCCACAGCTATAAAGATAAAATAGCGCGAGGATTTGATGCGTCTCACGGGCTTTTCGCGTATCCCGTTCTGATGGCGGCCGATATCCTCATCATGAACGCCGATCTCGTTCCCGTCGGCAAGGATCAGAAGCAGCACCTCGAGGTCACGCGCGATCTCGCGCAGAAGTTCAACAATGCTTACGGCGAGATTTTCAAGCTTCCCGACGCCTATATCCCCGACAGCGTTGCGACGATTCTTGGCACCGACGGCCAGAAGATGTCAAAGAGCTACAACAACACGATCGGGCTTTTTGAAGACGCGAAGGCGATCAAGAAAAAGGTGATGGCGATCGTTACCGATTCGACTCCGATGGAAGAGCCCAAGGAGCCGGAGGGTAATTCGGTTTACGAGCTTTACAAGCTTTTCGCGACGAAGGAAGAGGTCGAGTCGATGGCCAGCTCGTTCCGCGCGGGCGGCTACGGCTACGGTCACGCCAAGAAGGCGCTTCTTGAAGCCTATCACAGGCTTTTCGATCCTTTCCGCGCCAAGCGTGAAGAGCTTGAGAAAGATCCCGCGACGCTTGAGGACATTTTGCGCGCTGGTGCATCTCGCGCACGTGCGGCGGCTGGTCCCATTATGGAGAAGGTCAGGAGCGCTGTCGGACTGTAATGGCTCAGGATCAGTTATTTGCGGATGAATACAAGGTCAACCTTGATGTTTTCGAGGGGCCTTTGGATCTTCTGTTGTATCTGATCCGCCGCGAAGAGCTCGACATTTACGATATTCCGATCGAGCTCATCACGCGCGAGTACATGAAGTTCATCGACGAGGCTCGCGAGCTCAACCTCGATATCGCCGGCGAATTCATCGTGATGGCGGCGACTTTGATGGTTATCAAGTCGCGTATGCTCCTCCCCGTCGACAAGCGCAACACGAACGAAGGGACGGACGAGGAGTGGGTCGACCCGCGCCTCGATCTCGTCCGACAGCTTATCGAATACAAAAAGTTCAAGGACGCGGCGATCCGTCTCGAGACGATGGAGGCGCTGAGGGCGAACAGTTACGATTACGGCGGGTCCCGGCCCAAGTTCGAGAAGACCGCCGCCGACGCGCTCGGGGCGCTCGCGAATCTCGATCTTTACGACCTTCTCACGGCGTTTCAGGACGTTCTCGCCCGCGCGAGCGAAATGCCTCGAGAGGAGCTGAAGGGCATCCGTTTTTCCGTTCCCGATAAAATGGACTACGTTCTCGAACGGACCCGCAGCGAGGGTCAGGTCTCGTTCGTCACGCTTTTCGAGCCGACCGCCCCGAAGGGCGAAATAATCGTCACCTTCCTCGCGCTTCTCGAACTTTTAAGGCAGCACCGCGTAATCGTTTATCAGAACGCGGCGTTCCACGAAATCACGATTCTACCATCGAAGGAATTGAGCGACGAAACTCCCTTGGAAAGGCCCGACGATTATGAGTGACGATTCCAACATACCGCTTCCGCGCAGTCTTCAGGAGATTGTCGGCTCGCTTCTCTTCGCGAGCCAGACGCCGCTCACGGCGGCCGAGCTGCGCGAGTCGGTCAAGGCCGTCGAGCCGGGCGACGGCGAGAACGCCGATGTGATGGAGGTTTACCATACGTGCACCAACCGCGAAATCGACGCGGCGCTCAAGGGCTTAGAGAAGGCGCTCGATGTCGCGGGTTGCGGCTTTCAGCTCGTCTGCACGGGTGGGGCGTACCGTCTTCAGACGTCTCCGAGCTGCGGCCGATACGTGCGCGCCATGCTTAAGCTCGACCGTCCGAGCCGCCTCGGACGCGCGTCGCTCGAGACGCTCGCGATCGTCGCGTACCGTCAGCCCATCACGAAAAGCGAGATCGAGGAGATCCGCGGCGTAGACGTTTCGGCCAACATCAAGACGCTGATGGATCTTCAGCTTATCCGCCTCGTCGGCAAGTCGGAACTTCCCGGTCATCCTTTCCTTTACGGAACGACGCCGCTCTTTCTCGAGCACTTCGGGCTTGCGTCGCTTCAGCAGCTCAACGAGATCGACCCGACTCTCCAGCGCTCCAATCCCCGTGCCAAGGCCGCTCAGTACAGGAAGCCGGTTACCGAGAAGACAGATCTTGAGAAGGCGGCAGAGGAAGCCGTAGCCGAGGAGGAGGAAGCTAAGGAGTCTGCAGAAGAGAAAGTCGAGGAAAAGAAGGCTCCCGCCGTTGAACAGGCGGAACTTGATGTTGACGACGAAGTTGTCGTCAACGACGATCTTCTCGGCGGCGATGACGACGATATTTTCATCGACGACACTCCCGACGAGTTCGACGACGATGACGACGATGACGAAACAGAAGATGAAGAGGAGGATGAAGATGAAGAGATGTGATATCCTTTTTGCCGCCGCGCTTCTTTTTGCCTTTGCCGGGTGCGACGGTTCGACAAGCCCCGAATACCGTCAGGAGCGGTCCGATGAAAACTATCAGCGCGGCGTCAACGAATATCGCGCCGGGCGCATCGACGAGGCGGTTAAATATCTTTCCGAGGCTATCAGGTCGTCGCCCGCAAACGCCAGCGCCAGATTTCAGATGGCCGTGATTCTTCAGGAAGCCAAGAAGGATTATCTTGGAGCGCTGTGCAATTATACGGAGTATATCCGCATCGCGGAGGACCGGGATAAGGCCAGCATCGCCCGGGACCGGAAGATCATCTGCGAAAAGCTTCTTTTGGCCGCGTTGGCGGCGGACAACGGGATAGGCGTCGACAGGAATGCCGTAAAGGAACTTGAGACGGCCAAGGCCAATCTCGCTGTCGCGGAAAAACGGATCGCGGAACTTACCGCGAAGAACGAAAAGGACGCCAAACGTCTCAGCACGCTCGAGCGCGAGAACGCTTCGCTCAGCAGAATGCTGAAGCGTCTCGGCGATACCGAGGACGAATCGGTCAGCGCCCGCCCGGCGAAGATTGCCCGTCCGGCATCTTCGATTCAGGACAACGCTCAGACGTCCCTGGCCGTTAAGACCGCGGCCGCGGCGGCGGTCGACGCTTCCGAAAAGGAAAAGCCGCTTGCGCTCAATCCCGAGGCGAAGGCTCTTTTCGAGCAGGAGGAAGAGGAGGGTAGAGCTTCCGGTTCAAACATTCTGCCTCAAGCGCCCCGCGTTAAAGGCGCGGCCAAAGAGACGGCCGGAAACAAACCTGAAACGTCGCCCAACGCCTTCTATAAAACTCCCGGAAATGTCGCCAGGCCCGAGTTCTATATCGTTGAGCACGGCGATACTCTTATGAAGATCGCGAAGAAATTCTACGGCGACAAGTCGGCGTGGAAAAAGATCCGCGAGGCGAACAAAAGCGTGGTTCCCGTGTCGGGCGGCGTCAAGGCGGGCGATAAGCTGAGGTTGCCGTGACATGACGAAGCGGTTTTTCGGAATCCTCGGCGAAACCCGTCCCTATGCGCGTTCTAAAGCGCCGTGGAGGCTCGACGCGTACACGCAGGCGAAAGGCGAGACTTCGACGGGAGTAAAATTCGGATGGCGGCTTTTCCATTATCTGGCCGGAGGCGGAATGAAAGTGTTCGGCCGTACGATAAAGCAGGAGGAGGCCGATCTGAAACGCACGCGTTTTCTCATAGCCGCCGGCATATTCGCCGCGGTATGGTTCATTCTCTGGATTTAACCTCAAACACTAAACCAACAACCCGAAACTTTCATGAAAACCAAAATATTGACAATCGCATTTGTTCTGACAGGCGTCGCCGCGACGGCCCAGTCGAATTCCCGGGATCAGTTCATCAAGCAGCAGGCGTACAATGAAATGATGCGCGTCGTCGGTCAGATGGAGGTTCTGGAGTCGAATTTAAGTTCGCTTTCAGAGCGTGTCTCGAAACTTGAAAAAGGCGGTGAATCGTCCGCCCTTAAGGCGGAGATCGAAGCCCTCAGAGCCGAAGTCGATCGTCTGAAAGGCGAAATGCGTTCTCAGCGCAGAGAGATAGTCTCCGACATCGTGAAGAAAATCAACACCGCCCAGCCGCGTGCCGCCTCCACGGCGGGCAGAACGTCTACGTCCTCCGACACGTCCAACTGCGAGCAGTACGAGGTCCAGAAGGGCGATACGCTTTCGTTGATTTCCCAGGCGTTCGGCACGACCGTGCGGAAACTCAAGGAATTAAACCGTCTTAAAAGCGATAATCTTCGCGTAGGTCAGAAACTTCTCGTTCCCGCGCCTTCGCGCAAATAATTCTACAGGAGGACATCACAATGAAGATTTTAGTTGTAGGCAGCGGCGGCCGCGAGCACGCGATTGCATGGAGACTCGCGAACGATCCCGTGAAGCATGAGCTCTTCTGCGCGCCCGGCAACGCCGGCACGGCGGCAATCGCTACGAACGTCGACGTGGGAGCCGAGGACGTGGCGGCTGTAACGGCGTGGGCCCGCGCGAACAATCCCGATCTCGTCGTCGTCGGCCCCGAGGCTCCCCTCGTAAAGGGTCTCGTCGACGAACTTTCCAAAATCGGCGTTCCTGCATTCGGGCCCGTCGCGTCCGGCGCGAAGATGGAGGGCTCGAAGCGTTTCGCTAAAGAGGTTATGGACGCGGCGGGCGTTCCCACCGGCAAGGCCGAGGTCCATACGGATCCCGCCGCGGCGAAAGCGGCTCTCGCGAAGTTCGGTCTTCCCGTAGTGATCAAGGCCGACGGGCTCGCCGCGGGGAAGGGCGTTGTGGTCGCCGAAACGACGGCGCAGGCCGAGGAGGCGATCGACGATATGCTCGTCGCCAACAAGTTCGGCTCCGCCGGCGCCGAGGTTCTCATCGAAGAATTTCTCGACGGAGAGGAATGCTCGATTCTCGCGATGACCGACGGCGAG
Source organism: Kiritimatiellia bacterium (assembly GCA_045630425.1). Lineage (GTDB taxonomy): Bacteria > Verrucomicrobiota > Kiritimatiellia > RFP12 > UBA1067 > UBA1067. The sequence goes on from JAZQTB010000050.1 coordinate 25,248, forward strand.
ACGGCGGTGCTGCTGCCGAGCTCTCAGGACCACAAGCGGATTTTCGACGGCGATAAGGGCCCCAACACTGGCGGTATGGGCGCGTACAGCCCCGCACCCGTCGTCACGGACGACATGCTCCCTGAAATCAAGGAGAAGATCATCCTTCCCGTAGTGCGAGAGCTTAAAAAGCGCGGCACCACATATCGCGGAATTCTCTACGCAGGTCTTATGATAACCCCCGAAGGCGGAAAGATCGCGCTTTCAGGCTCTAAGGTTAATGTCGTCGAGTTCAACGCGCGCTTCGGCGATCCCGAGACGGAGGCCGTTCTCGTAAGACTCGGCGGCTCTTTCGCCGATGCGCTTCTTCACGCCGCGACGGGCCGTCTTAAAGACGAGGATATCGTCGTAAAGGACGAGGTCGCCGCTACCGTCATTATTTCGTCGGGCGGTTATCCCGGCTCTTACGAGAATGGCAAGGTCATTTCGGGTCTCGACGAGGCCGCGAAAACGGGCGCCATAGTCTTCCATTGCGGAACGAAGATGTCGGGTGATGATGTCGTCACTTCAGGAGGTCGCGTTCTCAGCGTTACCGGTACGGGCGCGACGATCCGCGAAGCTGTCGATATGGCCTACGCGGCGGTAGGGTGTATTTCGTTCGACAAGATGTTCTACCGCAAGGACATCGCACATCGCGCGTTCGACAGAAATTGAAAGTCGTTTCGTTAGCGAGCGGCAGTTCAGGCAACGCGTACTGCGTCGAGACGGACGCGGGCGCGATGCTTGTCGATTGCGGAATTTCATGCAGGCAGCTTGTGACTCGCTGCGATGCGGTGTCGATTGATCCCAACTCAATCGTCGCCGTAGTATTCACTCATAATCACGACGATCATATCAGGGGTCTTGCGACTTTTCATTCGCGCTTTCCTCAGGCGGAGCTTTACGCCAATATGATGACGGCCGAGGCCATCGCGGCGAAGACGGGCGTTTCTGAAGACGAATTTACTGTGTTCGAGAATTATCAGGAATTCGAAGCCGGGCCGTTTTCGGTTCTGCCGTTTTCCGTTCCGCACGACGTTCCCGATCCCGTCGGCTTTCTCGTAAAGGCCGAGGGTAAAGCGTATTTTCACGCGACGGACATCGGAGCTCCGCTTGATTCGATCGGCAGGTATCTTTCCGAGGCCGATGTCGCGACGTTGGAGTCTAATCACGATCCTGTGATGCTCCGACAAAGCTCCCGCCCGGAGAGTCTTAAACGCAGAATCCTCGGCCAGCGAGGCCATCTTTCCAACGACGACGCGGCGGGGCTCGTGAAACGCTTTGCGTCGCCTCGTCTTAAAAAGCTCTTTCTCGCCCATCTTTCGGGCGAATGCAACGCCGCTCATATCGTCGAGCGTACGATTAAAGAGGCTCTTCTTGAAGTCGGGCGCGCGGATATCGAATTTGAAACTCTCTGCCAGGACAGGTTTACGCTTTTCTCATGTTAGATTTTAAGAATATATCGGTTCACTACGGTCATCAGGACGTTCTTTCTAACGTCACGTTCCGTGTCAACAAAGGCGACAGAGTCGGCGTAGTGGGCCCTAACGGCAGCGGAAAGTCTACGCTTTTTAAAATCGTTCTCGGAGAGATGTCGACCGATACGGGTGAGCTCGTGATAGAGAACGATCCTCGAATCGGATGGACGCGTCAGAATCCCGAGCCTGATCATCCCGATGAGACGCTTCTTGAATATTCGCTGCGCGGCATTCCCGGTCTTTCCGAGATGGAGGCCGAGATGCTTGAGCTCGAAAGCGATCTCGAGGATCCTGCGAAGCTTAAGCGTTACGGCGAACTGCAGACGAAGTTTGAGCATTTAGGCGGCTACGATATTGAAACGCGCGTCAAAGTCGCGCTCGGTGGTCTCGGTTTTACCGTTGAGGAATTTTCAAAACCGTTCAAGTCGTTTTCTGGCGGTTGGCGCATGAGAGCCGAGCTTTCGCGCGTTTTGGCGTCGAAACCCGATTTGCTTCTCCTTGACGAGCCTTCCAACTATCTCGATCTTCCCGCGGTCGAATGGCTTCAGAAATTTTTAAAAGCGTATGACGGAACTCTCATGCTCATTTCGCACGACCGGTTCCTTTTGAGAACGCTTACCGACACGATTGTCGAGGTCGACGCGGGAACGGCGACGCGCTACGAGGGTAATCTCGACTATTATCTCACCGAGCGCGAAGTGCGTTACGAACATCTCAAGGCCGCCAAGGAGAATCAGGATCACCACCGCGAGCAGCTTCAGCGCTTCGTCGACCGTTTCAGGGCCCAGGCCACCAAGGCGTCTCAGGCCCAAAGCCGCCAGAAGCAGATCGACAAGCTCGATGAAGAGCGCATAGTTCTTCCGAAGCGGTACACGAACTCCGGCCGACTGAGACTCGCGGAGCCTCCCCAAAGCGGCATTGAGATGTTTAGGTGCGAGGATCTCGTCTTTTCGTACGACGGCGTAAGGAACGTTCTCGACGGCGTTACGTTCAACATCACGCGCGGTGACAAGGTCGCGCTTATCGGTTACAACGGCCTCGGGAAAACGACGTTGATGCGCATAATCGCGGGAACGCGCCAGCCGACGTCGGGTAAGGCCGTGATCGGCCATAATGTGATTCCAGGCTATCTTTCACAGGAATTCGCCGAAACGATTCCGCCCGACGTGTCCGTCTACCGTAACGCGAAGAATGTCTGGGACGCTCGCGGCGGCGGTCCCGAAAAGCAGTTCCGCAACCAGCTCGGCGCGTTCGGCTTCGACGAGAACGACGTCGAAAAGCCTGCCGGCGTCCTTTCCGGCGGCGAGAAAATCCGCTTGGCGTTTTTAAGACTCTTTTTGGCCGCGCCTAATTTCCTGCTGTTAGACGAACCTACTACCCACCTCGATCTCGACGGGCGCCGTATGCTCCAGAAGGCTCTGAAGAAGTATCAGGGAACGATTTTCCTCGTTTCCCACGATATCGATTTCGTGCGCGACGTCGCGACGAGCGTTCTTGAGATTACGCCTGACGGCATCAGATCGTATCCCGGCGGTTACGATTACTATTGCGAGAAAAAGGCGGAGGCGGCAGCCGCCGCGAAACCGCAGGCGGCGGGCGCGGCCGTTAAACCGGCCGACAAGACTCCCGGTTCCGACGGCGCTCAGAAGCTGACCTCTAAGGAACTTCGCCAGCTTCGCGCCGCTGAACGCGCAAAGACGGCGCCCCTGATGAGGGAACTTAAGAAAAAGGTCGAGACGGCCGAGAAGAAAATCGACGAGCTCCAGGCCGCGCTTGACGAGGCGAGCGCCGAACTTTTCAATCCGACTCCGACGACGGACTTCGCCGAAGTGAACCGCAAGGTCCGCACTCTTCAGTTTGAAATCGACCGCTATACCGCCGAATGGGAGGAAGCGGCCGAAGAGCTTGAGAAATTGACATAATATATTAATGGCTACGGGAATACCAGAATCAACTGTCGAAGAGATTAAAACCCGCATAGATTTAGCGGATTTAATTTCGTCGTATGGTATTCAAGTTAAGCATTCAGGCTCTAGTATTCTGGCTTGTTGCCCATTTCATAACGAAAAGACGCCTAGTTTTAATATAAATAATTCTAAGGGCCTTTATCACTGTTTTGGGTGTCATGAAAATGGCGATGCGATTAAGTTTGTTCAAAAGATGGAAGGATTATCATTTGTAGAGGCTGTAAAAAATCTAGCCTCGCGGTGTGGTATTGAAGTTGTCGAAAAAGTTGATCCCGAAGCTGGTAAGCGTAAACGCCTTTATTCGCTTATGGCTGAGTTGGCTCAGTTTTATCGTCGCTGTCTATTAAAAACGAGCGAAGCTCAGTTGGCGCGTGAATATCTTATTAAGCGCAATCTCGGCGATAAGGCTCAAGAAGATTTTATAATTGGCTATGCTCCTAATGGGATGTTGCCGATAAAAAAATGGGCTGAGAAGTATGGCTACAGCCTTATGGAGCTCGAAGCTGCTGGCGTGATAAAACCGCCGCGTAATGCTTCAGACTCGGGATATCATCGCTTTAGTTCTCGCTTAATGTTTACGATTTGTGATAGACAAGGACGAGCTATAGCATTTTCAGGGCGTCAGTTGATAGCAGATAAAAAGACGGGTAAATATGTTAATTCGCCCGAAACTGTAATCTTTAAAAAGTCTAATGTGCTTTTTGGATTTGATAAGGCTGCTGGCTTTATCGCGCGCTCTCCGCGCCGTGAAGTTATTCTTTGTGAAGGTCAAATAGATGTGATAAGACTTCACATTTGCGGGTTTAAAAATGCCGTCGCCTCTCAAGGTACAGCTTTTACTGATGAGCACGCTACGATAATTAAGCGTGTTGCAGATTGCGCCGTATTAATGTATGATGATGATCCAGCGGGTCGTAAGGCTACTATAGTTACTGCGCGAAAGCTCCTTAAAATGGAAATGCCGGTTAGAGTAGTTAGCTTACCTAATGGCGCGGATCCAGATTCTTTTCTTTCTGAAAACGAGCCCGCGGCGCTTCAAAATTTAATTGATAATGCTCGCTCGATAATTGATTTTCAGTTTGAGACCGAGAAGAATAAAGAAGACGGTTCAACTTCTTTAGACGCGATAAATCGTATATCTAAATCTCTTCTTTTAACAATTGCGTCGTGTTCGTCGGCTATTCTCCAAGCGAGCATGGTAGATGAGGCGGCTAAATTCTTATCGCTACCAGTCGCAGCGCTTTCGGAGGAACTATCTAAAGTGATTTTGGCTGCTAAAGTCGCTCCTAAAGTACTCTTATCATCGGTAGAACCTCAAAGCGAAGACCAATTCACTGATGAGTATTCACAGCCTTATGAAGACGAGATTATGGACGATGCGGAATTTGAAGGCGCCGCCGCATCGGATCGCCATTCTCCGTCGATAATGGAATTCGCCTTTATGGAATTTCTTTTGACGCGGGAGTATGATGCGGATTTTGCCGCTACCGTCGCGGGGATTCTCCCGGGCGATGTGTTTAACTCGGATTTCACCAGACGCTTTGTGGATACATGGCGTGAAGAAGCGTCGAAAAACGAAGATTTGTTTACGGCATTTGCCGAAAAACTGTCTTCCTATGAGCGCGAATGGTTTGATAAAATATATGTGGGTGCCGGAAAAACCGAAGCGAGCGCGCTGACGTCGATTGAGATTCTGCGGGATTTCGCCTGCAAGTTTTGGATTGAACGTCTCAAGCGTGAGCGCAATTCCGTTTCGCTGAACGCCGATGTCGATTCGGAGATTAAGCGTATGAGGTTGTCGATGGATATAAAGCAACTGACGAACGGCGACTGGAACGTCGTCGCGGAACTGATAAAGAATCTGATGAAAGGAGAAAAATAAAATGGACCTTAAAGAAGCGACCGCCGGAATAGCGGCTAAAAAGGAACTGGTGGCCAGAATCCGCGATGAGGTGTCACGCGTCATCGTAGGGCAGGAGAAGCTTGTCGACCGACTTCTTCTTGCGCTCGTCACCGACGGGCACATTCTTCTCGAGGGCGTTCCCGGCCTCGCGAAGACGCTTTCGTGCAACACCATCGCCAAAGCTCTCGGGCTTGATTTTAAGCGGATTTCGTTTACGCCGGATCTTCTTCCCGCCGACGTCGTCGGTACAATGGTCTATTCCCCCAAGACGGGCGAGTTCACGGCCAAAAAAGGTCCGGTTTTCACGAATCTTCTTCTCGCCGACGAGATCAACCGCGCTCCCGCGAAGGTCCAGTCCGCTCTTCTTGAAGCGATGCAGGAGCGCCAGGTGACGATCGGCGACGAGACGTTCGCCCTCAACAAGCCGTTCCTCGTCCTCGCGACGCAGAACCCGATCGAGCAGGAGGGGACTTATCCGCTTCCCGAAGCCCAGATCGACCGCTTCATGTTCAAGTGCCTCGTCGAGCCGCCGACGATGGCCGACGAGCGCCGCATCATGCAGCGTTTCGCCGAGTCGAGCGAAAAGCCCGAGGCTAAAACCGTCGTCACGGGCGAAGAGATCGCGTCTCTGCGCGAAACGCTTTCCATGGTCTACTGCGACGAGAAGGTCGGCGATTATATTCTCGCCATCGTCTTCAAGACGCGCGAGGCGAACGCTTTCATCCAGAACGGCGCGAGCCCGCGCGCGACGCTCGCCTTGAATCTCGCAGCGCGCGGCAACGCGCTCTTAAAAGGTCGCGCCTACGCCACGCCCCAGGACGTCAAGGAAGTTGTCCACGACGTTTTGAGGCACCGCATCCTTCTTACCTACGAAGCCGAGGCCGAAGGCGTAACGTCCGACAGGATCATCGACCGTATTCTCGACGAAGTTCCCGTTCCGTGATATGGCGCTCGACGTAAAAGAACTGATGGCCAAGGTGGGGAGGATACGGCTTCTCACCAACAGGCTCATCGACGATGAATTGAGCGGCAACTATCATTCGACGTTCAAAGGCCAGGGCGTCGAGTTCGACGAGGTGCGTCCCTACGAGATCGGGGACGATGTCCGCTCCATCGACTGGAACGTCACCGCGAGAACGGGGGTTCCGTTCATAAAGCGTTACAGCGAAGAGCGCGAACTCACGATTCTCTTTCTCGTCGACGTCTCGGGCTCCTTGAGCTACGGCAGCAAAGGCCGCACCAAGGCCGAACTTGCCGCCGAGGTGACCGCGCTTCTTGCTCTTACGGCCATCCGTAACCAGGATAAGGTGGGGCTCGTTCTTTTTTCGGACAGGATCCTTAAGTACATTCCGCCGCGCAAAGGCCGCGACAGCGTCATGCGTCTTGCGCGCGAGGTTCTTGCCGCCGGCGACGGCGCCCAGGGGAGCACCGATATGGTCGAGGCTTTGAGGTTTCTCAACGGAATCCGAAAGCGCCGCGCGGTCGTTTTTCTCGTCAGCGACTTCATCATCCCGTCGCGCGCGCAGCTGGAGGGATTCGAGAAGATCGTCCGCGCGACCGCCCGTCGGCACGATATGATTTCGATATCCGTCTCGGATCCCGCCGAGAGCGAAATCCCGGATGTCGGCGTCGTCGAGCTCGAAGATCCCGAAACCGGCGAGATAACCGTGGTCGACACTTCGAGCGCTTCGGTCAGGAAGGCATTCGCCGCGCGCGCCGCCGACGAGAAGGCCGAGCTTGAAAGATTCTTCGCCAAATCGGCGTTGGACGCCGTTTCGCTTTCGACCGATAAACCTTATATCGACGAGGTGAGGGCGCTTTTCAGACGCCGGGCCTGCAAAAGGAGGTGACGATGACGGGTTGTTCTCTTATTCTCGCCGTGACGCTCTGCGTCGCATCCCACGAAGGCATAGACGTTACCCTTTCGGGCGACAGCGAGGTCGTCGATCCCGGGAAAAGCGTTTTTGTCGATCTGAAGATCGTCTCGCCCGAGAACGTCGAAGTCGTGCCTCCCGATCTGCGCACGAGGGTGCGCGGATTTTCTCTCGCCGAGGATTTCGAAGTCGAACCGTATGTCGACGACGCCGCGCGGCGCGTCGTCGAGGTGCGCTGGAGACTGGTTCCCGAACCTTGCGCCAAGATCTACAAGCTGGCGCCGTTCGCGGTCAAAACGAAATCCGGCGTGTCGTTTACGGCAGGACCCGTATATTTCCAGGTTCTCGAACGCGAAAAGGCCTCAGGCGAAATGGAGATCGATCCTCAAAAGGATTTGCCTCCGCTCAGCTGGAGGCTTGTCGGCTGGTGCGCTCTCGCGCTTCTCGGTGCCGTCTCGGTTCTGTGCGCGCTCTGGATGCTTCTTAAGCACATCGCAAGGCGCGTAAAGGAACATAGGATGAGCCCGGTCGAAAGGGCGTGGGCCGAACTTGACAGACTTATGAAAAAGGGTCTGCCGGGGCGCGGAAGATTCAAGGATTTCTACATCGAACTTACTCTCGTGGTCAGGCGCTACATTCAGCGCAAGCACGGTCTTAAGGCTCCCCATCTGACGACGGAAGAGTTTTTCGAGGCGGTCAGAGACGTGCCGTCGTTCCCGAAAAGCGCGATTGCGGGACTGATGGAGTTTCTTAACGCCGCCGACATGGTCAAGTTCGCCGGAGTCAAGGCTACGCCTGAATTGGCCGACGAGGCGACCGAATCCGCGAGGGCCTATATAACTGAAGACGAGTCGAGAACGAAAGGAGATTCAAAATGAGTTTTGCGAATCCCTTCGCATTGCTTCTGATCGCGCCTCTCGCTTTCGCCGCGTGGCGCATGCTGCGCCGCGGCAGGGGGAAGGGACTCGCTTTTTCAGCGGTATCCCGTATTCCGCTGAAGTCCGCGGGGTGGCGTGTCTTTTTCGCGACGGCGGCGCCGTATATCGCGATTCTGGGGATGTTTCTTCTGGTCGCCGCCGCGGCGCGTCCGAGGATTCCGCTCGGTAAAGACAGAAAGAACGTCGACGCCATCGCCATCGCCATGGTCGTGGACGTGTCGGGCTCGATGAGCGCTTTGGATCTGACGCCGAAGGGGACGGATTATTCTAAAGATACGACGCGGCTGTCGGTAGTTAAAAAAGTTTTCGCCGACTTTGTGGAAAAGCGTCCCGACGATCTCATTTCTCTCGTCACCTTCGGAACGTACGCCACGGCGCGCACGCCGCTCACATCGGATCACGAGACGCTCCTCAACGTCTTGAAGGGCGTCGAGATACCGCTTGGCGACGGCGAGGCCGAAACGGCGGTTGGCGACGGCCTGTCGGTGGCGCTGCTGCGCCTTAAAGACGCCAAGCCGAAGTCGAAGATAGCGATTCTGCTTTCCGACGGCGTAAGCAACATCGGCTCGGATCAGGGAGGCGTCGATCCCGAGACGGCGGCCCGTGCCGCCGCTAAAATGGGAGTTAAGGTCTACACGATCGGCGTGGGCACCAGGGCGCAGCGTTCGCCGCGTCTTTTCGTCGATTCATACGGGCGCAGCATCGTGCGCATGTGGCCGTCGGGATTTGACGAAGGTCAGCTTAAAAACATCGCTGAGACGACTTCCGGGATGTACTTCGCCGTCAACGACCGCGACGGACTCGAAAAGGCTCTCGAGGAGATCGATAAACTTGAGACCACGCCCTTAGAGGTCGACGAGTGGAAACGCTGGATAGAGTATTTCCCGGTTCTTATGACGTTCGGCGTTTCGTTCGTCCTGCTTTCGTTTCTCCTTTCGATGATCGCCGTGCGCAGGCTGATATAGCTGTTGTATGTCGAAACGTCTTCTGCTTCTGACGCCGCCGCTCCTGCAGCCGAACTGTCCGTATCCGGCGACGCCGCATCTTGCCGGTTTCCTTTCCGACAACGGATTCGACGTTCATCAGCGCGATCTGTCGATAAAGGTCGTTCTGGACGTGCTCAGAAAATACGGCGGCGACGAGGCCGACGAGCTTATCGAGTTTCTTCAAGGTCCGGCGCCGTTCGAGGCGAAGCGCGACGCAAGCGCCATGATAGACGAACTGGCGATCTGGATACGCGATAATGTCGATCCCGGTTTCGGCTTTTCGCGTTATGCCGAGCACCTTTGCGCGGCGATCGACGACTTCGGCGATTTCGAGAAGCTGATCCGCCGCCGCAGCGTCATTGACGCGCCTCTTTATTTCCGCCTCAAAGAGGCGATGGACGAGATAAAGCCAGATGTCGTGGGTTTTACATGTCCGTTCCCGGGCACTCTGCTCGCGGCGTTCAAGGCGGCCCGCTACATTAAGCGCCATTACCCTAAAGTCCGTCTCGTTCTCGGCGGAGGCTATGTATCGAGCGAGCTTCGTTCGATGAACGACAAAAGGCCTAAAAAGTATTTTGACGATTTTATTCTCGACGAGGGTTATGTTCCGCTCGCGAAAATCCTTTCGCCGCGCACCAAGCTTACGGAAAACGATGTTCCCGTATTCGTCAAGCCGTCATATCGCGGCTTGGATATGGGAGAATATTTCGATGTCGTTGAAACCGGCAATTTCGTGACGACGTTATGGAGCGCGGGCAAATGGCGAAAGCTCATCATGGCCCGCGGATGCTACTGGCACAAGTGCGCGTTCTGCGACGTCAAGCTGCCTTACATCGGGTGCTTTAAAATGCCTAAGGCCGTTGAAATAGTCGATGCGATGGAAGAGTTGGGCACATTGTTCCATTTCGTCGACGAGGCTATGCCGCCGCAGCTCGTCAAGGGAGTCTGCGAGGAGATTTTAAGGCGCGGCTTTAAATGCGAATGGTGGGGTAACATCCGTTTCGACAAGACGTTCACCCCCGCTCTTGCGCGTCTTATGGCAAAGGCGGGCTGCATCGCGGTCACGGGCGGACTTGAATGCGCCGATGACAGACTTTTAAAGCTGATGAACAAGGGTATTACTCTTGAATCTTCAAAGCGCGTCCTAAAAGCCTTCAAATCGGCGGGAATCGCGGTTCACGCGTATTTGATGTACGCGTTCCCGACAGAGACTGAGGAAGAGGCGTCAGGTGCGCTCGACTATGTTCGCGGGCTTTTTAAAGACGGCCTGATCGACAGCGCATTCTGGCATCGCTTCGCGCTTACGGTCTACTCTCCCGTCGCGGCGGATCCGGAAGCGTTCGGCATATCCGTCGAAGATTCACCACATGACAGTCGCCGCGTTTTCGCCCGCAACGAGATTTTCTATAAAGAGGTCGGCGCGCCCGACTGGGACAGGATCGGCAGAGGTTTGGAGCTGGCCGTCGCGAATTACTGCGAAGGACGCGGCCTTGATAAGAGTGTTAAATATTGGTTCCGTAAACAATAGCGAGGGGTCTGTCCCCCCGTTACGGCTGGAATCTGTATCCGATTCCGCGGATGGTCTCGATATGTTTCGCCCAGGAGCCGAGTTTCCGGCGTAGACCGACGATTTGGACGTCGACCGCCCGGTCGGTCACGGCTTTGTCGGGTTCCTGGGTAAGGTCAATAATCTGGGATCGCGTATAAACACGTTCCGGACGCGAGAGAAGGAGCGAGAGTACGCGGTATTCGCTTCCGGTGAGATCGAGCGTTTTGCCGTTGAGGGTCACTCTGTGGCAGTCGTCGCTTATCGTAAGGCCGTCGAACTCGGTCGAGGGTTCGTCTCTGCGGGACTGGGGGCGCCGCAGTACGGCGCGCAATCGGGCTAAAAGAACCTGGCGCGAGAAGGGCTTCGTGATATAGTCGTCGGCTCCGCATTCGAGGCCGCGGACGATGTCTTCCTCTTCGCTTCGCGCAGTAAGCATTATTACCGGTATCGAAGACGTTTCGGGCGTTTCGCGGATTTTTTTACACACGGTGAAACCGTCGATTCCTGGCAGCATCAGGTCAAGAAGAACGATGGAAGGCTTCAACTCCTTGACGAGTCTGAGCCCGTCGTCGCCGGTCCCGGCCTCTTTCACGATCGGAAATCCGGCCCCCTTGAGGGTGATCGACAGTATGCTCCTGATCGCGGCGTCGTCTTCGATTATGACAATTGATTCGGCTGACATGCCTTATATGATACCATATTTCAGACGTGTTTGCCGCCGGCGACCGTCTGGGCGATATTGAGATAGCAGCTGCGGATTCTGTCGCAGGCGTTCAATATGTCGAGCTGGGCGAGCGTGCGCATAGGCGCGTCGCCCACGGTCAGAAGCGCCGCCTGACGCGCGTCGCGCACGCGCGTGCGGATGTCCTCGGAGAGCTCGTCGGCGTTGGCGACGGGTTTTACGCCCATTTCGGTCCCGCTCGCCCTAAGGGAGACGTTGATCGACTCTGCGAACGCGGTAAGGCGCGAATGAATGTCGAGAACGACTTCTTTGGCTTCGTTCTCGTATTCGCCGCCGCTCGCGCGGAAACGCTTAAGCGCCTTTACGACGGTGCATTCGGCGTCGGAAATGGATTCGAGCTCGTCGGTGATCCTCAAAAGGGCGCGCGCCTGATCGGCTACATCGAGAGGAAGCCGCGTAGTCATGACGCGTCCGAGGAATTCCGTTATTTCCTGCTGGATGCGGTCGAGGATGTCTTCGCGGCGGAATACGTGCTCGATCTCGTTTTCGTCGGCGGTGCCCGAAATCGCGTTTTTGACGTTCGTCATCATTTCAACGTTGCTTAAGGCCATGAATTCTACTTCGCGGAAAGCCTGTTCGCAGGCGATCTGAGGCGAGAGCTTGACGTGCTTGTCGATGTAGGTTAGTTTTGTCTGTTCGAAACCCTTGGCCTTCGCGGGGACCATCCAGGAGACGAACGACGCGAACTGCCTTACAAACGGAAGGAAGATGAGCGTCGTTGCGATGTTGAACGCCGTATGGATGACGGCCATGGCGGCCGTCGCGGAATTCGCGTAGGTCTTCAACTCTTCGGCGGTCGCTCCTTTTGCGGGAAGACCTTTTACAAGTTCGGGGAAGAAGTGGAGCGTCGAAGGGATCATCACGGGGATGAAAAGGGGCATGAGTATAAGCGTTCCCACGATGTTGAAGAGCGTATGGGCCGTAGCTGCGCGCTTGGCTTCGGTAGTGCTGTTGAACGCGGCGAGCCATGCGGTCACGGTCGTGCCGATATTCATGCCGAAGACGGTTGCGGCGGCGGTTTCGAAAGTGATGATGTTCTCGGTCAGCAACGCCATCGCGATCGCCGTGGTCGCGGCGGAACTTTGGACAACGGCCGTGAACACCAAAGAGACGATAAAACATTTGAGAAGGCCGGGAACGGTGCCCGCGTCGAGAGATCTGAAAACTTCAAGGATGGCGTCGTTGTGCTTGATCGGCTCGAGCCCCTCCTTCATCCAGTGAAGTCCCATGAACACGAAGCCGAGGCCCATAAGCGCAAGACCGATGTTGTGGGCCGTTTCCTTGTTGACAAAGAAGTAAAGGATCGCGCCCAGCGCAATTACGGAAAGCCCCAGAAGGCCGACGCTTGGAACGAACGCGATAAGCCATGCGGTTGTCGTAGTGCCGATATTGGAGCCTATGATCACGTTTATCGCCTGCGTCAGATTCAACAGGCCGGACGATACGAACCCTACGACTATCACGGTGATGATCGACGAGGACTGGACGATGATCGTTGAAACGCAACCTGTAGCCACACCGGCTAACCGATGGGTCGTCGCAAGCGACATGAACTTCTTGAGGCCCCGGCCGCTTACGGCCTGAAGACCTTCGGAAAGATGTTTCATACCAAGGAGGAACGTTCCGAGACCGCCCGCCACCGTCAGGATAATCGTAAGGATTTCTTTCATAAGAATTATTTTTTCAGTCAGTATATATTTTTTGTGTTAGAATTATGTTAGATTTTGTTTTATCGGCGGAATGCGGGAGATCAATTCTGGAATATCCTCACTTTTCCCCATTTGCCTTTATTCATTCTGTGCAACAGTAATTATTGTTTAGCCGTTGATGGCTACGCGCTTAATTGTTGCTTGATTGCTGCTTGCTATGTATAAATGCGGCCACGGATTTGGGCAACCGTGCTCCACTTTTGATATGGCCGATTTCTGCGTCCTCTGGGCCCGCTCGCCAATCTTGAGATTTGGCTCGGGGTCGAGTCCTGCATAAATCGACTCATCTAAAAAGTATGCGCCCGGCTACGGCCCAAACCGAGGCCGCGTTTAGCATTTTCGACAACGTTCGCCATCTCGTAAAGCCGCTCTTCACTCGCTCCCGCGTTTAGTTCGACTCCTCCCGTGATGATCGCAGATGATCCGCGTCGCCTAACTTCGTCGCTCGACTCATTCGCTTTCGCTCATATCGTCGGCGTCCTCGTTATGCTCGCGCCTCATCGCGCTCCTCACGAACCGTCGTCTCACTAAACGCTCAGCTCATTCATCGCGTCTTTTCTCAACGCCTCACTCGAGCGCTTCCAAGCGTAAGCGTGCGTGGTCCTCCCCGGCGCGTCTCCCGCTTCTCGCTGCAGCGTCAAGCCTTTAGAACTAACGATTTGAATGCCCGAAGGTAGTTGGCTAAAGAAAAAACTGCCAAGACTGAAATTGGAAAAGCAAAAAGAAAAGCGAAGAGTTATGAGGAAGCGGGACGGGAGTGGAGCGCGTCGAGCTGAATGAGGCGAGCGAACGCGGTTCGCAGGTAGACGGTGGCAGACGCAAGTAAGACGAGGAAGGCCAGCA